>JASLKT010000003.1 GCA_030747395.1 Candidatus Thalassarchaeaceae archaeon | reverse complement strand
AAACAAACGCTGCCGTGCCTGCAACCGCTTCCCAACCACCTCCATATGCTCCTGGCCCAGTTGGACGACTCCAATCCATTTCCATTGTCAATACTGCCCAGATACAGATGATGACAAGGAACCCAACTGCTCCTGTGACAATGGGGGCCTGCACTTTCTTGATCTTCTCCACCCCCATGATGTTGACACCGACAATAGCGACCAGTAGGGCCAACGCTGCGATTTCAACATTAATTGAAATTCCAATCAGGTCTTCAAAGACCCAAAGATAGGCCTTGAATCCAATCAATGCAAACGCTGCTTTGAGGAGAAATGTCGCCCACAGACCCAATCCAGCAATGGTTCCCAGCAAGGCCCCAAATGTCCGTTCGATGTAGACATACGAACCCCCGGAAGTTGGCATCGCAGTCGCCAATTCGGATTTTGAGATTGCACCAGGCAACACAACCAGGGCAGCCACCACATAGGCCAGCCAAATTCCGGGGCCACCCATATCGAGCATTGCCAATGCAGGGAGGACAAACAGACCTGAACCTAACATCGCAGATAGCGAGATAATGACGACTGAAACCACTCCGAGTTTACGCTCAAGCGTGTCACTGAACAACTCGATTGGCTTGTATACAAAATCGATCAATGCGGATGGTTTAATCGGTTGCATCAATCAATCGGCTCTGAGTATAGCATAAGATACTACGTATCTTAATATCCAAACTATGGTGCTTTTGCGATAACCTTCATTTCCACGGCGATTGGCGTTGGTAGCGCCTGAATCGCCAATGTGGTCCGCGTCGCCTGAATTTCTTCGAAATGTTTGGCATAGACCTTGTTGTATCCCTCAAAATCACGCTTCATATCGACGAGGAACGTGGTCACATCGACGACATTGCTCAATTTCGCTCCACAGCCTTCAAGAATTATTCGAATATTTTCGATACAAGCTTCGGTTTGCGCCTCAATATCATAATCCAATGGATTGCCATCTTGATCTTCAATCGGTCCTCCGGGAATTGTGTTGTCGACGGGATTCCGTGGCCCAACACCTGAGATGAAGAGGAGATTTCCCATTCTGCGAGCATGGGGGTATGCACCCACTGCATCAGGGGCATCTTCAACAATGATGGCACCATCTTTACTCATCATTTTTCCAACGGTTTTCTTGGCTACAATCGATGCAGCAACACCGCCCACCGGGCCTGCAAGTGCCACCCCTGCTGCCGTACTCAATGCACCGGTAGCATGAGAGATGACCGTTGAACCGTATTCGTCATACAAATCGTCCATCACTTCGACTGGATTTCGCCATTCGTCATCCTCTGGCCTTTCGGCCTCAACTAAAGGGCCATCCACGCCCCCGGGGGCCTGCATATCACCAGAGCCGGTGACGAGAACATTGCGATCACCACGATAGACTTCAACATCATCCTCATCGAATTCTTTGTCACCGACTGAACCCTTGGACGGTGTGAGTTGAATCACTGCACCACCGCTGCCGTGAAGGGCTGCATAAGCCAACACCTCACCGTCGTAGTTGTTGTGTTGACCCATGGTCGCTGCCATCCACCATGCGGGTTTGTATGCAACAACCTTCTGAACCCGAATTTGTCCGTGAATATCTCGGCTTAGTTGACTGAGATCTTCCAATCGACCATCTTCAAAGAATTCGAGAATCTTTTGATTCCATTCCTCATCTTTTGCGGAATGAATCCGATCGTTTTCTGGTTCAACGTGTTTTGTGAACATACGATTGGAAAGACTGGACACAGCGACGATGACAGCCTTCTTTCCTTGTGCTTTCAACGCATCTCGAGCGGCTTTACCCAGGACGATGGTTTCGGCACGATTGGCATACATGTTGCTTGAAATGATGCAAGCAGGAATTCGGTTGCCTGGATTGAGAAGACTCAGTGCAACAACAGACCCAGTGTCGATTGGGAATCCGTGGTAAGCGACTGTGCGTGAGTGCAATCCCCTTGCTTCCGCAGCATCCCTGTAAGCGTTGCCAAATTCAACATCCATCCTGAATTTGTAGGGCATCGAACCCAAGAAATGGAAATCGTCGTCGACATGGACCCACTCGGGTTCAGGTTGCACTTGGAATTGGTGTCCAACGATACTTGGCCAGGTGGTTGAATAGACGATGATTACATCCGCCTCACTTTCTTCAATTCTCCTTCGACATTCATCATATGCTGCACGAAGTTGTCCCCAACCCTTGTTTTGATCTGGAGCGAGCAATGGATGTGGGTGAGGTGGGACATAGAGTCCGAATAGTACGGGGTCATCACTCAAAGGACCAACTCCCGCGTCTCATCGTTGGGGTCCCAGCAGGCGACTACATTGCCTGTACCGATCACCGATTGGTAGCCATAAATTTCTGCTGGATAATTTGGCATTCCCATCGCAGCCATCATCCAAGTGAGCCCACCTCCTTCGGTTTCCGCTATGGTTTGTTCAGTGAATTCAGGCATCAAATCGATGAACTCCTGCATCTTGCCATCTCGCATGAGGTCGATGACTTTCATGTCCCAAACGTATTGGCTGTGATTGTAGATGTGTTCACGACTCATATCTTCGGGTAGTGGTGCTTCAGTCGTGAAATGCCGGTGTGATAGGCTGTGGCTGGCGATTAAGACAACACGTTTCCCGCTTTCTTCAATCGCTTTTCGGCAAGCGCGACCTAGCGCTTGTGCTTGTTCATTCATGACCTCAACCGAATAGTAGTGGCGATTTCGATTGCTGCTGACTGTAACAATGGGCTTGTCCCAATCAGGATTGAGTAGATGGCATGATGTGATGGTGCCATAGTCGACACGGAAATCCGGGTTCCGCATCATCTTCGTGATAATACCTGCCTCGTCAGCGATTTCGCACATCCTCTCCGATAGTTCAACATCGACCTTGAGGTCGTAGTGATAGCGGAATAGGTTTGGAAAAATCGGATCCACAGAGAGTGATTTGAAAGAGTCGCAACCGAGGAAATGAGTGCCGATATATGTCTGCCAATGTGGGGTTAGAATGACGAGAGCATCATATTCGATATTTTTCAGTTTCCGTGCCAGTCGGGCATATCCCCACCTAAGTGCCTCCCAGCCACCTTCGCTGCTAGCCTCGTTCTGATCGGGATTCTCAGCATAGACCAAATGAGGTGGGTGTGGCGCAAGGCAACCAAGAACGATTTCACCCTTTGTCATCACGCCTTCCAAGGGAAGGCGGCATTTGAAACAATGCCCGCGGCAATTGTCATAGGATAGAGACCTAGCCTCAGGACGATGAAGTGGGAGAATCCACCCCTCGCCCTGTTTGCAATTCCACCTCTCGCCGGTTTATTTTCCGCATGCATTGGCTTTCTATTGGCGCCAAATTTTGACATCCAAGACAAGCTATTATTGGATCTTGCACCCTTGCTATTGTCTTGGTTGACATTGACAATCTTCGCCTCAATCTTGATGTTCAGAATTCCAAAGGAATGGGGTGACCCCAAAGAAATGCGATATGGTGTTCTTTCGGGAACAATCGTGATTTTTCTTCCACAAATTTGTGGTATGGGATTGTTGCTATGTGCGCTCTGGTGGATCCCCGTAATCTGTGGCTGGGTTTTCGTATCAACATACCAATGGAAATACGATGTTCAACCATTCCGAACAGGACTTTGGTTGGGCGTTGGGGGCCTTACTGGTATGTTCATGGGCGCATGGATGATGAGTGTCATCCTCAATGTTTGACACAGATATTGATGGCTTCGGAAAAGAAGCCGAGACTCCAGCGTCCACCTTCTCGTCCTACACCACTGTTTTTCACTCCTCCAAATGGAACACGCAAATCACGGTGCAACCAACAGTTGACCCAGATCATACCAGAGTCAATTTGTTCGGCCATCTCACTTCCAGCCTCAACGTCAGCCGTCCAGATTGAGCCGGCCAATCCATAATCGGTCATATTGGCAATTTCAATTGCTTCCTCATCATCAGAAAAGGGATGCAATGTGACGACGGGGCCGAAGATTTCCTCAGTCGAACAACGACTATCCGGGGCGAGACCATCAATCACCGTGGGGGACACCCAATATCCACCTTCAAATGCTTGAGGAATCCCAACAGGTGCGCCACCACCACACAGTATGCTACCACCTTCTTCTTCTGCAAGGTCGATGTAAGACAATACTTTGTCACGATGTTCCGCTGAGATGAGGGCACCAAGTTCAGTTTCCTCATCAGCTGGATCTCCGACAACCATGTTCGATACGGCTTCTAGGAATGCCTCGATGAAGGAATCGTAAATCGATTCATGAATGAGAATTCTCGACCCACAAAGACAGACTTGGCCTTGGTTTAGAAAAGAAGCCCGAACAATACTTGACATCATGTTCTCAATATCGACATCCTCTCGAATAATAGTCGCATTCTTCCCACCGAGTTCCAAACTCAGTTTCTTGAATCCAGATGATGCAGACTTGGCCACTTCACGACCTGTTGCCGTACCTCCTGTGAATGAAATGAGATTAACATCAGGGTGAGATGTGAGGGGTGCCCCTGCATCTCTTCCATTGCCATGAACCAGATTGAAAACACCTGTTGGCAACCCGACATCTTCGATGACTTCGGCTAGTAGTGATGCGGTCATCGGCGTCATTTCTGATGGTTTGGCAACGACAGTATTGCCCATCAACAAGGCGGGTGCAACCTTCCAAGACAACAGGTATAGAGGTAAATTCCAAGGTGTAATCAGTCCCGCTACTCCGACCGGTTTGTAGACGACTCGATTGGTCGCATCACTCATCTCAAAAATTTCAGATTCAAATTCACGTCCTTGCTCAGCAAAGAAGCGAAAATTGGCCACCGAGCGTGCCGCATCAACAGAACGGGCAAGAGAAATCGGTTTTCCAGTATCTAGACTCTCAAGTTGCGCTACTTCTTCTGCACGATTTTCGAGGGCATCGGCTATTTTTTCCAACCAACCTGCTCGTTCTGCAATACTGAGGTACCCCCAATCTTCACCGGCATTCAAGGCGGCCTCGACAGCCGCATCGATATCTTCGCTTGATGAGCAAGGGATGCTTGCAATATGAGCACCGTTTGCCGGTGAATAATCTTCAATCCAATGATCACAATTTGCAGGTCGCCATTCCCCATTGATGAAATTGGATAGTTCGGTAATATCACTCATGACTACCCTCTCCAGAAAATGGGTTGGAGTACTTTTTCCAATCGTAGTACCATCGGTCTGAATTTGGATCCCATTCATCCCATGTGACAACCTGTTCTAATTTGTCAAGTCGATCGGGAGGCACGACACCAGGGACGATGAAGGCCTTTTGGCGATGAAGTGGATACGGATTTCTCAATTCAATTCCGAGAACACCAAGCACTGCGCGGGCGACGTACCAAGTCGCCTGAGAATTCCACCCATGTGCAATTTTGATGACAATCCCTAGACCTTTAGGAAAGTCCTCGTGAATAATAGAAAGGCCAAGCAAACCATCTGCACCTTCTTTGGCCAAAACCATGCCATTGCCTGCCTTGATTGCAGTTGAATCAAGTCGGTTGAATCCACCGATGAGATCTGGATATTTGCACATTGAATCCCAAATCCAATCATCGTCTTTTTCACGGGCTAAACCGGCAAACATCACTGCGAGTTCGTTGACCGTATTGGATACAGTTGGCAAGCCACAACCGTCCTTGGAAACACGTTTCGGTTCCCAATGAGGTTCGCCCAAGAATCCGCGAAGGACGTCGAGGAAGAGGGGAAACCAATCTGACTGTGGTAATGTGTAACCTGCACGATTGATTCCCAAAAGCCGCAGTGCTCGAAGAATAGCGGCATGTTCACCCGAACATGTGTGGAACCATCGTCGGGGTCGACGAACCTGTCGACCAAATTGAATGAGAGGAACATCGAGAGGACACTGCATCAAACCCCATTCGGATTCGGTTAGAATTGACTGCGCAGCTGCGACGTGTTCAGTATCTCCGTTGTGCGATGAACAGGCGATTGCTTTCTGTTCATCCGTCAGTGCAGAATCAAGAATGTCAACGAATGTTTTCATCAACAGTGGTTTCATCATACTGCGCCCATAACAAAGGACATTTCCACCGAAGGAATGAATCAATTCTGAGCCGTGTGCCCAAGCGATGGCGCCGTGAATTGTATTCTCAGAGACATCATTTCGCCTGAAGTCGACGAGTGGTTCCCATTCGACATCGCGACCGGTTGCAATTCCTTTGGCACCGTCGGAAATCGGTGAGGTTGGATACACTGCAGACCCGGGTCTTCCGGGGGCCACCGATGAGGGACGATGTTCACTCATGTTACTCACTCCCATTGATGAGGGGGACGACCTTGTCCATGAATGCACGCATGTCTCGGCAGATGCGAGCAGAATCGTGTCTGAAGAAATCGAACCACAGCATTAACCGATCATCGGGATGGAATCGTTCACGAATTTGGGCGGCGACTTCAGTTGCATTTCCGATGACAGCATTGTTGGATGCCTTGGCGACTTTGGCAGGATCTAGTGTCCCTTCCAATGCCGCCCAGTAAGATGAGAGGGCTCCTTTGGATTCCGTTTGAGCCGCCGCTGTTTTTTCGGATGGACTCAAGCCTTCTTCATCATTGAGGAAAACCATGACCGTACGAGGCATCATCCTACGCTCCCATTGGCCAAGATAGGCCCCCTTCATGCGTTCGTGTGTTGATTCGATGACCTCGGGTTGCGTGATGCTGAGATTGAATACCTGAACGGGCATGAACGTGTTCACATGTTCTTGCAATGCTGGTTCGTGGCTCCCTATGACCAAATTGACCCTCGAACGATCCCATTCTTGCGGAACGGATTTGATTTCTTCAAATTCGTATCTTCGAGGAATATGAATTTCAGCATCATCATTCCCATTTGCCAACTGCACGGCTTGCCAATCCTCATCTGAACGGAAATTCCCTCGGGTCAGAATGGTTTCGCGAATGTCATCTGAACAGATTGTATCACCACGGACCAAGCGCAACATGATTTCAGCAGCCTCCCAGAATATTTGTCCTCGAAGGGCGGGCCATGACGCTTCCTCTATCGAATTACGAGGCACAATTCCGTAAGGTGATGCCATGAATTGGAAGCGACCAGCACTGAAACCCAAGTTCAGTTTGCGCGAATCGCCACGAACTTCCTGTAATGCACAGAAATTTCCAATTCGTTCGGCAACAGCAATTGGTCCACCATTTGCCAAGATGGCCAGTACCGCACTACCAATCTCGATTCGCTTTGTGTGAGTCATCGAAAGGAGGGCCAATTGGAAAAAATCCGTACACAATCCAACTTCCCCATCCCAATGAGGAATCACCGGCTTCTTGTTGCACTTCTGAACTTCAGTTGATAGATGGGCCTGAGCAAGCCAGGCGACACCATATCCACTCTCATCTGCAACCTTCAGTTGTTCGAGGTAGTTGGCATACATGGTCGTCTCATCTGGGCACGTGCCTGCCGCATCAGGGGTTTGTGAAATCGAGAAGAAGACATCAAACTCCATTCAATTCCCTCCGTGAATGGCATCAGCCAATTCGTTCAATCGATCCTTGATTGGTTCAGGTGTAGGGCGACCCAATTGCATGAATCCAGCCATCACTTGCGATAGATGTTGCAATTCCAAATCCTCATCTTCCATCGCTCTGGCCATTTCAGCCAACCCCCAACGAGAGACAACACTTCCTTCAAAATCATCCTCTGCTTCAGCGATTTCTAAGGCCGCTTCGTAGTGGATAATGGCCCCATCGATATTGGCTTCAATCGCATCTAGATGTCCTAGAATGGCCAACCCATTGACCATTCCTTTTCGATCACCGAGTTCCTCAAGTAAATCTACACAACGTGCGTGAAATTCTTTGGCTTGCTCCAGATCATTTTCATCTCGTGCAATTTCTCCGAGATTGTAGAGTGTATTCGCTTGACCCACCTTGTCTTCCAATGCTTCCTTCAGAGCAAGGCTTTGGGAAAATGCAGACTTTGCTGCTGGTATATCACCCGATTCAAGTGCAAAAATTCCGAATTGATTGTTGTAGGATGAGCGCAACCAATCATCTTCACTGATTGCAACCAAATCTTCTGCTTCCGAAAGAGCGGTACCGTCGTTGACAATTCGAGCCTTGGTCAATAGAGCCCATGCGAGTTGGTCATTGTCTTCAGTATCCTTGGCCAATTGAATCGCGTGTGTAATCAATGCCTCTGCTCGCTCCGGTTGTTCGATTTGAAGTGCGATGTCAGCCAGTGTCAGGGCGACTCCAGCATCCATTCCTTCATCGAACCCTTCTCCCTTGGACATCAAGTCCAACAGGTGATGGGCCTGCTCGGGGGTTAGCGATTCATTGGCCATTTGATTACCTCAGATTGAGCGCATTCGGCCGCCATCCACCGCCAAACTAATCCCACGGATACCACCTGATTGTGGTAAGCAAAGGAAAGTCACAGCCGAAGCGGTTTCCATGGGGTCGATGAGACGCCCAATCGGTACTTGTGACATCCAAGTGTCGTGGATTTCTTGCTGACTTCTCCCTGTTTTACTTTCAATGGATTCTGCAAGTGAACCCAATCTATCAGTATCTGTAAAGCCCGGCAAGATATTGTTAATCGTTACACAAGAGGGCAATTCCCGACTGAGTGATTTTGCCCATGATGCCATGGCGCCTCGAAGGGTATTGGACAATCCGATGTTTGGAATTGGTTCGCGTACAGAGGTTGAGATGATATTGACAATACGACCCATTCCCGCCTCTTCCATCGGAGGTACAACCATCTGGGTGATTTGATGTGCTGCGTGGAGGTGTCGCTTGAATGGGGCCTCAAAATCTTCGACATCGTTGTCGAGAAGTGGGCCACCAGGGGGACCTCCTGCGTTGTTGATCAGAATTTGGATGGGTCCCGCAACTAGAATCCCTGCAATTGTTTTCTCAATAGCTGCAGCGTCCTCAAGATCCAATGACATCGAGCGAACTCCAGGAATATCTGGCGCACTCCGACTGAGTCCAATGACATCTGCACCACAGGCAGCCAGCATTTCGGCGGTTGCTCTACCGATACCTTTGGATGCCCCACAGACAACAGCTCTCATTCCTTTCAGTGCATCAGATGCATACGGATTTTCCATTTTTTCACCTCAGTTCACATAGTGTGCATACGTTTGTTCAGCCAACTTCTGGTCGACAACTTCCAGAATCTCTGGTGGTGCGTTGCGGAAGGTAGGCCATGGGCTTTCGCCTTGTGGATGGCGCATTTCAGGCCATTTTCCTGCAACATAAGCCATCAACGCCTCCTTCATTAACACGCCGGCAAGCACCAACGTTTCGTAGCAGAGGTCCTCATAGGTCATGCCACGTTTGACAGGAAATTCCCGACGCAACAAGAGTTCACCCGTATCGATGCCATTGTCACAGAAATGCGTGGTGCTACCAATCGGAATGTCGTGATAGACAGACCAAGCCGGACTGGCTGAACCTCGACAATCAGGGAGGAGTCCAGGATGAGAATTGATGACGCCATCCTTGGGTGTGTCTAGGATTTCCCCTCGAATGATTCTCGTGCCACCGAATACGATGAGATCCAAATCCATATCGCGGATATGTGGCATTACCTCGTCGGAATTGTGGATGGGAACAGACACGTGTGGTACATTGAGTTCTGAGATTTGTTCGACAATGGTCGGTGCGATGGGATTCCCCTCAATTCGCTTGAGGAATTTATCCCTCTCCTCATCGCCAATGGCCGAATCTTCTTCGATGATGATGGCTGGAACAAATCCTTCCGATAGCATCTGCCGTAGCATCTCGCGCCCATACGGATGCTCTTTGAGCAGAAGATAGGCAAAGACTGGCGTGACCCCCATGTTCACCCCGAAGGGGTGGAAGATACCCGTTCTTTTCGGTCAGGCAATATCAATCCAAGGTGATGTGTCACAGGTGCCATCATAATAGACAAATCCAAATTCATCTCCAGCACTAAATCGAATTTCTTCGCAACCAACATCGCAGAAACCAGCAGGACTTGAAAAGTAGAGATTTGTGCCCCAGTATGATCCATTTCCAGCATTACCATTGACGAGCCAGCCTTGACTTTGCGGATTGATTTCTTTTTCTGTTCCATCACTCATTTTGATGTCCAGTGAAACCCAAATGGTCTGTTCTTCTTCAAATTCGTCACTATTTTCAAACCAACCACCGCCACCATTCAGGAGGTGCACTGTTACATTCAACGAATTGTCACTTGCAATTTGTATTATTGAGAAGTTGTAATCATATCCACCGTACATTTCATCATAACCGGCACCACATCCTCCGAGACTTTCTGTGCATCCTGACATGGGAATCATAGCCGCAACGCAGAGCAGCACAATCGTGATTCGAATATTAGCCACGTCAAATCGGTCGGCTGTGTGGTATATTGTTGATTTCATGGAGTGACGCGACTTCGATCTCTTGGGAAGAGAACGACTTCGCGCACATTCCCTGCACCGGTGAGCACCATCAGTAGGCGAGCCACACCCAATCCCCAACCGGCGTGAGGCGGCGCGCCGTAGCGGAATCCATCCGTGTAGAATGTGAAGTCCGCAGGATTGAGATCCATATTGAGGAGGTTCTGTTCTAGAACATCAACGCGATGTTCACGCTGACCACCACTGGTCATCTCGTCGCGACCATAATTCAAATCAAATCCACGCGATAGTTGCCCACCTGTGGAACCTTTCTCAGTTTCATCGTGGAAGATGTAGAACGGCTTCATCGACATCGGCCAACGAGGTAGGAAGTGGAAGCCAGGATATTTCGCTGCAATTAGGTCGCAGTGATGTGATTCTATGTCGTCTCCCCACTCAATTTTTCCACCGCCTTCCTTGACGATTTCAATGGCTTCACAGTATGGGATTCTTGGGAATGGTAGGGTTGGCACATCAACTGTAATCGCCTCTTGGTCCTGAGATGCTCTGTATTCGTTGATGACATCCATCAAGTTCTGATCGTTGGCTGCGACTTGACTCCAAATGTGATGAATCATTCGCTCTTGGACACACATGACATCCTCATCATTCATCCAAGCACCTTCGATATCAAACGAGATGAATTCGTTGAGATGTCTGTAGGTGTCGTGCTTCTCAGCCCGGAAAGCAGGTCCAATTTCGAAAACCCGCTCTAGCCCACCAAGAACAGCGAGTTGCTTGTACAACTGAGGTGACTGTGAAAGATAGGCATCGGTTTCGAAATACTTCATCGGGAACAAATTGGTGCCACCTTCGGAAGCACTGGCGATAATCTTGGGAGAATTCATTTCATTGAATCCTTCAGTGATGAGGTGATCACGCCCGTATTGCAGGACCTTACCTCGCAACTGGAACATTGCATTCACGTGTGCGCGTCGCAGGTCAAGATGGCGATTGTCGAGGCGAACATCAAGGCCAACGTGAACATCATCGACAACACCCACTGGAAGTGGTGTTTCAGCAAGTGCCAAAATCTGACCTGATGAGACATTGATTTCGTATTCGGCAGGAGGTTCGGGCTCACCCTCGGCTACCTTGGGTGGACGTTTTTGTGCGACCATGCCCGTGACTTGAATGGTTGATTCTCGACTGGCACCCTGGATTGCATCGAATGAAGCCTCATCCATGTTGTCCTTTTTGAGGAAGGCTTGCAGATGCCCAGTGCCATCACGTAGCATCAGAAAACAGATGGCGCCACGGCCACGAACAGCTTCAGCATAACCGGCAACCGTGACTTCATGCCCAATCATTTGAGCACCCAAATCACGAACTTCTCCAAGTGTGTGTGTGCGATAATGGGTTGGTTCCCAATCGCGACCATCGCGTCCGGTCATGCTCATGGGCGTGTGCGTCAACCACTTGAACCGCACGGCCAAAAATGGTGCTCATTCAGGGCTCTTTGGTGAAACGCTCCCGCCCTCACCATTGATATGCCAAAGGGGGTTCGCCGGGTTTAATGTCACACGAGAGTTTACTGTTCACCTCTGAGTCGGTGACTGCGGGCCATCCCGACAAACTCTGTGATGCGATTTCGGATGCCATTCTAGATGCCTGTTTAGCGCAGGACCCCCATGCACGTGTCGCCTGTGAAACCATGGTCAAAGGCACAGAAACAGGGAGCACAATCATCCTCGCAGGAGAAATCAAATGCGCCCCTCCGCAGATTGACTACAAATCGGTGGCTCGAAAGACTGCTGCAGCGATTGGGTACACCGATCACGCCTTCGGAATGGATGCAGAAACTTGTGATGTTCAATTGTTGATTTCAACCCAATCTCCGGACATCAGTCAAGGGGTCGATCAAGGAGATAGCAATCAGGGTGCAGGTGATCAAGGGTTGATGTTTGGATATGCGACGGATGAATCGGAATCATACCCTACACTTTCTGGACATTACATGCCACTTTCAGCACTACTGAGTCAAGCCTTAACACGCCGTCTCACAGAAGTTCGCGAGAGTGGATTGCTTCCTTGGGCAAGACCTGATGGAAAATCACAGGTCACCATCGAGTATGGTGCCTATGGGGTGCCGCGCCGTGTTTGGGCAGTGGTCATTGCCATTCAGCACGACGATATGCTGGAGAGATTTGAAACCGAAGATGCTGAACACAAATTCATCAAAAGTGAAATTCAGAAGCATGTCATTGAAGCGATTATACCTCCTGAACTCATGGATTCAAAGACAGATATTTTTGTCAATGGCACGGGCCGTTTTGTTCAAGGCGGACCTCATGCAGATGCTGGAATCACGGGTCGCAAAATCATCGTAGATACCTATGGTGGCATGGGTCGTCACGGTGGCGGCGCCTTCAGCGGAAAAGACCCCTCAAAGGTTGATCGTTCGGCCACGTATGCTGCCCGATGGGCTGCAAAACACGTGGTGGCTGCCAAACTTGCTAAGCGTTGTGAAATCCAATTGGCCTATGCAATTGGCGTTGCTGAACCGGTCAGTGTGAGGGTGACTACAGATGGCAGTAGTTCAGCCGGAATTACAGAGGAAGAAATCAGCCGACGTGTCCGCAACTGCTTCGATTTCCGGCCACGCGAAATCATCCAAAAATTGGACCTGCTTCGACCTATCTATTCAGCCACTTCAGCCGGAGGTCATTTTGGCCGTGAATCGGTGGATGGTCACTTCACTTGGGAGCGTTTGGATTCCGATATTATCACGGCTCTGCAGCAATCGTGATTTTAGCAAATCCCCGAGAACGCTTACGCGTTCTCCCATCATCCTCAAAGCAGGGTACGGATTCGGTTGTATCCATGTCCACCCAGCGCCGCCGTTCATTGGCACTGTGTTTGTTGCTCGTTTCGAGCACATTCTTGGCTGCTTTTGCACCGTTAGCTGCTGCGGATAGCCGTATTTTGCTGGATTTGTCTGATGATCAAGTCGTCTTGATTCAGGGAGACAGTGCAAACGTCACACTCACCATCGAGAACAATGACACGTCTATCCAAGATTTCGATCTCACGGTCGATGATTCAATGACTTCTGCCGCTTGGAACGTAACCCTTGCAGATGAGACACTTTCCACAGTTTTACCGACATTTTCTGTGACAACCACCATCATCGTCCACCTTGCCTCCGATGCCAATCTCTCCGATAACGGATACGTAGACATCAACGTAGCACACTCTGGCTCCAATGTATCCACTACCGTCACACTGTATCTTTCAGTCGCCCCATCATATCTGCCCGATATCGAGCATACAGCGGTTGGAGATGCAGGTCTTCTCGGAATTGAAGTCGGCGAATCAATCGATATTGATGTTCCAATCTCAAACCTTGGTTCATCCCTTGATCACATTGTCCTCGCTGTGGACGAGACCGCAGATCTAAGTGACTTCTGGACAAATTGGAACGGAGGCGGTGGAAGCAACAACACGGGTGGAAACAATTCAGAAAACAACACTGGTGGTAACAATTCGGGTAACAATACCGGTGGCAACAATACAGGAAATAATACTGGAAATAATACTGGAAACAACACCGGCGGCAACAATACGAACAATGGTACTGGGAATGTGACAACCGGTCCAACGGAATTCTTCGCCTCATTATCTGCAGTATCCACCAATCTAACCGCCGTTCTTGATGCGGTGAACCTGACGGCAAATCTCACCTACTTTGTGGACTGGGTCCTTGAAGAAAATGGTTCAATTTTCCCGTATGATGTAGGGGTGTATAATTGGACCAGTGCCGGAACCAATCATTCTTGGAATCAAACATGGAATGTGACCGCTGGAGAATGGTGTATTTCAGCCACCTTGACTCAAAACCTCAGCGCCATTGGCAATGCGACAACATGCATGACGGTCAGTAGTGGACAAAGTGGGGGCGGTAATGGAACCAACATGGGTCGTGCTGTGCCAGCGGGTTGGGAGGTTCGATGGATGTCCTCAACCCTTTCCAACATGAGTGCTGGAGAGACAAGAGCGGGGACGCTGCGGGTCAGTGTGCCGAATGGCGAAGCACCAGGCGATTACGGGTTCTTACTATCAGCAGGTTCGGCAATGGGTAATTTCACCATCTCAGAAACCATTGTCGTGCGAGTGAATGGGACACATAATTTGACGATTTCTGCGACCGATTCAACCAACAATTGGTTGCCCAATGGGACTGGGATGGTTGATTTTGAGGTCCACAATTCAGGGACGTCAGAAGCTGAATCAATCTACACCATTTCTACTTCTGGAGTCTGTTCAGCCAGTTTGGATTCCGCCGAAGCAGATGGTTCCAGACTTGGAGCAAGTGACAACGAAACCATCACAGTCGATGTCAGTATTGATGTCGATGCTGGTGAAGGTGAAACCTGTGATCTTACGCTAGATGCTTGGAATGAAATTGCAGAGATGGGCTATTCGCACACACATACGCTTGACGTAGGTGTGTCACATGGCCTTGAAGTGGTCAGCAACGAAGCACTTTCACTCACACCTGGCGGTTCTACTTCAGGAGTAATCACAATTCGAAACACTGGAAGTGAAGCAACGAACATGCGTCTTTCAGCCTCATCTGACGATTTGACAATCGATACGAGTTCCACGTTTGTAACCGTTGATTCGGGAGAAACTGTGGATTTGAGCTGGTCAACATCCGCTGCCTCTGATACACCATTGGTGGGCAATTACACAATTGACTTGAGCGCTGAAACTCAAGACGGTTCAGCCACACTAAATTTCTCAGGAGTCGTTAGCATCGAACCATGGTCTTCAATTTGGATGACGGGTCCACTGGGCGGCGCATTTGATGTCGGCTCCGATGAACCTGAATCGGTTGATTTCACCTTGACAAACGATGGTACCGGTGCGGCCAATGCCGCTCTGGATTGGAGTGGCGCACCACAAGGCTTCACCATCACTGTGAGCAATGGAGCCTCTGTCGCACCCAATGGAAACAGCTCGATTCTCTCCATGACTGTAGGCATCGATGATGACATTGCTTCGGGCACTTACACATTCACGATTCTTGCCATGAATCCCGATGATGGCAGCACATGGGATTCGATGACCATCAATGCACAAGTCGATCAGCGTGCGGAGGTTCGTGTTTTGGTTGCTGGTGATTCATTGCCGGTTGCAAGTGGTGCCGATTCCGTCTTCGCAGCCACAGTAATCAATGATGGGAACGAACCTGACACCTTTGCCATCACCTTGACTGGGGCGGCAGGTTTTGAAGTTGGAATTTCACCTCAGACCCTGACCCTCGCATCCGGTGAAAGTGGTGAGGTGAACATCACCTTGCGCCGCACAGGGGCGAGTGAAGATGTTGAAATGACATTGATTGTCGAAAGCGAGAATGATGATTCAATCACGGATTCATTGTCCCTTTTCGCCACAGTCCCCGAAGTATCAGTGCAAGCCACAGTGACAACCAACGAAGTATCCATTCCTGCTGAAGGTAGCGCAAGCCTCACCCTCTTCCTATCCAATTTGGGAGAAGCCGAAGACACTCTCTTGGTTACTGGTCCATCCGGATTTAGCTGTAATCATCCTGCACAAACGACCCTTTCCGCAGGTTCTGCAGCAGAAAGTCATGCAGTCACCTGTAATGCAGGTAGCAATTTGCTTGCAGGAACACATACGATTGCTTTCACAGTAACTTCACTGACCGATTCAAATGCGAATTCAACTGATTCGGTCGACATTCAAATTGATCCACATCGAAACACCGATGGCGGACCTGTGCTTGAAGTTGCGATGACTGGTGACGATTGGTCATTGCCATGGAACAGTTCGGCAACCTATACTGTGACCGTTCGAAACGATGGCAATGAGTTGGTGTCTGGATTCCTGAATATTGCAGGCGAACATGAGCAAGATCTTCTGCGGTTTTGGAATCTAGATGTGAATCAATCAGTAGGTATGTTCACTGTTGCACCCGGGGGGGTTGCAACTTACATGTTGACTCTACAACCAAGTGGAGAACCTACAATTGGCACCCTCGATTTCCGAATCGAAGCCACCGGCACACTCACTGGACAGGGTTTCTTGGTGAGCAGTCAAACATCGTCCCTGTCTGTTGAATTTGAACCACCAGTTCCGACCGAAGCAGAGTTGTGGAATGGAGGGCCAATGGTCAATGCAGCCAATTTGGCCATCGCCATGTTGACGGGTTGGATTTTTGCAGGATTACTCATTTTGTGGGTGCGCTACAGTTCCAAATCCAGAGCCAAAAAGAGTGCGCAAGATGCATGGGATGAAGCTGCTGAGGAAGAGAACAAAGATGCCGATTTGAGTCATGGTGAAATTCGTGCGGATGAAGATGGCACGGCACGCTGTCATGCCTGTGATTCTCGTATCCGTTTGCCCACAGACAAAGAAGCCCCATTCCGATTCAAGTGTCCCACTTGTGAAGAGATGAACAGAGTCATGCCACCTCGTGAAGAGGATTGATTCAGATTCGTTCTGCAATGAGCAAGAATGCAGTGTGTCCCATCGGTGTGTTACCTGGCCTCACACCACCACGGCTGGCTTTTGTCCAAACGCGATCCATCATTTCCCCAGCCCAGTCGACGATTAAGCCCGCCTCTTCACAAGCATTCCACGCCTTTTCCAATTGACTAGAAACTGGACAATAGCAAGCAATTCGCCCACCGTATCGCAGTTTCTTTGCGAGTGGTGCAATGACTGGCCAAGGTTCAGGTAGATCTAGGATGATAGCATCGAAATCTTCGACAATCCCCTCAAACGATGTTTCAGCAATATCTCCTTCCAATAGAATCCAAGTTGGAAATTCTCTCATTGCTCCGGCTGCCCTCTCCATGTTTTCTCGCCCTACTTCGGCATGTTCTGGTCTATTTTCAACTGAAACCAGTGTACCACTTGAGCCGAGAACATTTGCGAGGTGAAGTGCAAGCCCACCCGATCCATGTCCCGTTTCAAGGACACGTTGACCTGAACCAATCCCCATCCATGCAATGAGAAATCCAGCATCTTTTGGATTGATGATCTGTGCTCTTCGTTTCATACCCTTTCGTAGTTCAGGGAGGCCAACTTCGACTCTGGTGAGGAGCTTTTGACCGATGGTGACCCTTTCACCGTTAGCAATTCCCTCAAGCAAGGGTTTCGGTGCGAATCTTCCGAGTCCTCTAATCTTCAATTCATCGTCCTGAATTGGGACGATGTAAGTACGTCCATCTTCTTCTCGTAGTGCGGTGTATTCCTGCATATTTTCACATCCCAGTTCCAAAGAACTCGACCCTGCAAGCAGAGCACCGACCCGGAGGCGGCTGAGTGGATGACATTCGGACATCGGTCCAGAATATCAATTCGACGATAGGTGTCGACTTCTCGCCCAAGGGGCTAAAGCCCCCTTGGGCGCTTGAAGTAGCGATACCGCACATTCAAGAACGTAGCCGAGCACCAGAACAATACTGGAGAGGTCGCCATGGCGGATGAACAAGTGGATGAAGAGGTCACAGAAGAGGTGGCCATCATCGAAGAACTCGACCCCACTCCCACTGAAAAGAGTGGATTTGGTCTAGGTTCAATTGCTGATGGGGCAGATGATCCCATCATTGAGGTACCTGTCGATGAATGGCTTCAGGGCATCTCATTTGATTCGACTGCAGATGTCCCCATCCCTGATTGTTTGGTCGATCAAGTCATCGGGCAGGAAGATGCAGCTATCGTGATTCGAAAAGCCGCCGAGCAGCGCCGGCACATGTTGATGATTGGGGACCCTGGAACTGGTAAGAGCATGCTAGCCAAAGCGATGACTGAACTCATGCCAAGCGAATCCTTGGAAGATACTCTTTGCTACGTTAATGATGATGATGAAAATGAACCTCGCATCCGAACCGTGCCAGCAGGGAGAGGTGATCGTATTGTCAAGGATCGCCGTGCACAACTTCGTGAACAACGAGAACGCACCAGTCGAACACTGATGTTTGTCGCACTCCTCATCGGTGCCGCCCTCCTATTGGCAACCATCCAATCTGGTGACATTGTGATGTTGCTCTTTGGAATGTTCTTACTCGCCTTTGGTTATATGTTCATCAAGAATCGTTTGGTCTCAAGTGATGAATCCAGAATTCCCAAATTATTGGTCAAACGAAAGCGAGGAGATATGCCGCCATTTATTGACGCAACAGGGACACTTGCTGGTAGTTTACTTGGTGATGTCCGTCACGACCCATTCCAATCTGGTGGTATGGAAACACCTGCTCATGAGCGAGTTGAAGGCGGTGCAATTCACAAGGCCAATGGTGGCGTTCTGTTCATTGATGAAATCAATCTACTACGTCTTGAAGAACAACAGGCATTGCTAACGGCTATGCAGGAGAAAGCATTCCCCATTTCAGGTCGATCGGAGCGTTCATCCGGCGCTCTTACCAAGACCGAAGCAGTGCCTTGTGATTTCATTCTAGTTGCGGCAGGCAATCTCGATGCAGTACAACATATGCACCCTGCGCTACGCAGTCGAATTCGAGGATATGGCTACGAGGTATACGTGAATTCCACAATGCGCGACACCGCACGCAACCGTCGTCGATTGATTCGATTCATCGCCCAGGAAGTACGCAATGAATTGAACAAGAAGACGGGCAAACCGATTCCTCATTTTGACCGCTCTGCGGTCGAGGTGATTCTACGTGAAGCTCAGCGAAGGGCCGGACGTCGAGGTAAACTCACTCTGCGTCTACGTGAGCTTGGAGGTTTGGTTCGAATTGCAGGCGACCTAGCCTGCGAAGAGAACTCAACCATCACGACTGGCAACCATGTTCTGGGTGCGCGCCGCATCGCTCGTCCGTTGGAACAGCAGGTTGCAGATCGTATGATTGAGCATCGGCGTGATTATTCCCTCCTCGTCAACAGTGGAGAGCGCGTTGGACGAGTGAATGGATTGGCCGTTCTTGGTGCTGATAGTGGAATGTCCGATTTCAGTGGGATTATGCTACCTGTCGAAGCGTTGGTAACGCCCACACAATCGAAATCAGGCAGTGTCTTTGCCACGGGCGGGCTGTCTGATTTGGCCAAAGAAAGCGTCACCAATGTGAGTGCCGTCATCAAGAAACTAACAGGAAAGGACGTCGCCGATTATGACATCCACATCCAATTCGTCGATACTCATGGTGTGGATGGAGACAGTGCCAGCATTACGATTGCAACAGCCATCATCTCTGCGTTCGAGGACATTCCAATCGATCAGAATCTAGCCATGACCGGTTCACTATCGGTTCGGGGCGAAGTTCTCCCGATTGGTGGTGTGACCGCGAAAATTGAAGCCGCAGCAAAGAGCGGAATCAATCGAGTCATCATACCACGAGCAAACATGAAAGACGTTCTCATCGATGATGCTTACAAAGATCGAATCGAGGTTATCGCAGTTGATACTCTAGATGAAGTGATGGAAAATGCATTGGTCTCAAACGAGAATAAGAGTTCCTTGGTCGAGCGGCTCGGTGCGGTAATTGACCGTTTGACGCCAAATCCAAGTGGCCATCCTTCCGCTTGAGCGCAGACTTATGCCCTGTCTTCCATGGCCGTAGGCCATGGGTGACCAAAAAGAGCCCCCTTCAGGCATGGGGATTCTATTCCTCGTTGTTCTCATCGACCTGATTGGATTCACATTGGTCATCCCGTTTCTCACCTATTTCGTTCAAGATTTAGCAACAGGTGATGGTTTCACCGAAATCGGTGAACGTGATCTTTGGGTTGGCATCATGTTGGCCGCCTATACCTTTGGCCAATTTTTGTTCACACCAATATTGGGTTCTCTTTCAGACCGCCTGGGCCGTCGCCCAATCATCATGTTGGGTTTGGTATCAAATACAATTTTCTTCATTGCATTCGGTTTGTCAGGCAGCCTATGGTTTGCGCTTATCGTCAGATTCCTTGCAGGTGCAGGGAATGGGAATATTGCTGTTGCACGCGCCTATATTGGCGACATCAGTACACCTTCTCAGTTGAAGGGGCGAATGGGAATGATTGGTGCTGCTTTTGGGTTGGGATTCATGATTGGTCCATTCCTTGGAGGTATTCTAACGGATCCATATACCAACTTTGGAGGTGTATTCCTATCTCCTTGGTGGCAGAATCACCCCTACTTTCTTCCCTGTCTAATTGCAGGGTTGCTTTCCGCAGTATCCTTCTCACTGGCAATCCGTCAATTGCCTGAGAGTCTACCACTTGAGTCACGAACGAAAGTTGAGAAGAAAGGAAATGTCCTCAAACGAATCACTGGTAATTTGGTTGGGATTCAAAATCTATCTCCGTCGGTACGAATATTGATTCTTGTCAATTCATTATTCCTAGTGGCTTTCACCATCATGCACACGACATTTATTCTATTCACCGCAATGCCAATCGAACAAGGTGGCCTTGGATTCGATGCCCGTGTCAATGGTTACATCTTTGCCTTTGTAGGACTTGTTGGCGTATTCGTCCAGGGTGGTTTCATGCGCAGTGCAATGGCGGAACGAATAGATACTCGGAAAATGATGGTATTCGGATTGCTTGTTTGTGGTCTTGGTCTCGGCTGGATTCCATATTTGACCCCTGAACCTTTCATTGTGATTCTTCTTCCCATGGCCTGTATCGCTCTAGGCAATGGCCTATTTCAACCGACACAAAATACTCTGATGACTCTAGAAGCCCGAGCATCTCAATTGGATCTTGGCCGGGTGATGGGGGCCCAGGAAGGATATGGTGCCCTTTCCCGAATCATTGGCCCTATTCTTGCCGCATTTGTGTGGGCTGAAACTGTAGATGGTACTGGGAAATGGACATATCATACCGTATTCCGTCTAAGTTGTATTCTCACTGTCATTGCTGCATTTGCACAAATTTCCCTGCGCTTGACAGCGAATCAGGAGGATGAATAATGGCCAAACCGATGATTGTCTGCCATGGTGGGGCTGGCCACACTGCCAAAGATCAACCAGGGGTTGACGCCGCAGCTGATGCCGGTTGGGCCATTTTGTCAGCCGGAGGTTCTGCTCTTGATGCGGTTCTCGCCGCCGTCGAAATCATGGAGGATGACCCCGTTCTTAACGCAGGGACTGGTGGGCGGAAACGAGCCGATGGTTCGGTACAATTGGATGCTGCAGTGGCGACTTCAGATGGCAGACTTGGTTCGATTATGGCAATCGAGGACACGCCAAATCCCATCCATGTTGCTGCAGGTTTACTCGATCAACCATTCCACATCCTCGTGGGTCAGGGTGCACGTGATTGGGCAGATGCTCAAGGATATCCAAATGCGAAAGTGGAAGGAAGTGATTCACCATCTGGAAATGACACAGTTGGTTGTGTCGCCATCGATGAAAAGGGGTCGATGGCCGTTGCAACGTCAACCGGGGGTTGCACAGGAAGGCCACGGGGAAGGGTTGGTGATACTCCCTTATGGGGCCCAGGTCTGTGGATTGATGAGGGAATTGCTCTTGCAGCGACCGGTATTGGTGAAGAAATTACAATCAAAATGTTGTGTCATCGTGTCGCGATTCAAACGGGCACTTTGCAGCAACGTCTTGAGTATGGGCTTTCACTATTCGACCCCACAATTGAGGTTGGACTCATCGGCATCACAGTCAATGGAGAGGGCCAGGGGTTGGCCAACACGAAAATGCCGTGGGCCATCAGGAGTGCAAATCAGTAAGCATCTGCTCCAAGGCAGTATTGATTTGTAAAATCAAAGTTCCAAATTCCATTGGGATGTTTGGATCTTCGTAGAGTTCTTCCAACTTTGCTTGAGTGAGAGAAATTCGGACATCGAGTGGCTTCCCTTTGTTCAGCAGCCAATTTTCCACAGCATCTTTCGCACCCTTGCGGATGTTTCGGGGCACTTTTGGATCATCCAATTGTGTAATCACAGCAGCGATTTGCTGCATACGGTTTTCGATATCGGTCGTCATGGTACTCCCTCGAACCTACGTTCACATCGCTGGGGGGCCGAGGCTGCTTTAAGGCGCTTTCCAGTGCAGGGGTTGATTCCCGTGACAGATGGCCACTTTGAATTGGAACTCATTCAGTGGGTTCGCGTCGGAGTTCTCATCCTGTGTTTTGGTGGCGCTGCTTGGTTAGATCACAAAACTCGCCGTGTATCGAATGAGTGGTGGTGGGCGTGGGCAAAACCCACTCTGTTCTTGTTATGCCTTGAATTGCTTGTCCTAGAAGCGAACTGGATGATTTGGCTCACAGCTTCCGCAGCGGTTGCTTTTGCATCAACCGCATTGATTGGGAGGCCCGAAATTTCAGATATCATGAACGGCTCACTCCTAGATATATTGGTCACAATTTGGTACTTTGTTAGCGGAGTGGGTCTAGTGATGGGTGCAATGGAATACACACCAATTCTTCTCGATTATTTTGACCCGAATATCATCAATTCAACTGCCGACACTGAATCAGCACTCCTGTGGGGTCAAATGGTCATCATGGGATTCGTTCTCATCTTCTTTGAAATGGCTTGGAGATTCAGAATGTTGCACGGCGGTGCCGATGCAAAAGCGATGATGTTGGCCACGCTGTTGTTGCCCTCATGGAATGGTGCCGCATTCCCACTGAATTCATCAGGAGGGGAATTTTCTACAGCGATGCCTCCAGCCCTTTCTTTGTTGATTTGGGCCGGATTGGCATTCCTTGTTCTACCATTTGTGATGCTTATTCGGAATGCTAGTGCTGGAGATTTGAGTCCTCTGTCAATGTCGTGGCATGCGTCAAGAATGCCTTTGTCAGAAATACCTCTGAAACATGTTTGGTTGCTAGAGGAAGTGGTAGACAAACCCGACGGAACTCGCGGTATCACTCGTCGCATGCGACCCGTTCGGGGAAGTCGGGCTGAAACAGATGTTGGGGCTGTTCTGGATGAATTGGCGGCAGAAGGGTTGGAGAAAGCTTGGGTAACGGCCAAACATCCATTTTTGCTATTTGTTTTCCCTGCAATCCTCCCCCTCGTGTTGTTTGGTGATCCGATCGTTTGGATTACAGGATACTTCTGAACTACATTTTCAGAGGGGGCCCTTTGAAACGCGATTCCGGATCAATGTCTACTCAAACATCTCAAGGGGTCCGCAATTCGAATGTGTGCATCTACTACACACGAGTTTTTCGCAGACTTCGCATAACTCAATAGGGAATTCCTTCATCTCTTCCTCTGAACATTCTCCACAATCATTGCAATAATTGTCGTCGCCTGGTTGTGCTACCATAAACCTCTATGATTTCACGCCCCCTAATTACCTATCGAATAATCCAACTGAACATATTGCAAGGGTCTATCCGAAAACCCTCTGCAATGGAATCGATAGTGGGATGGGGTTGCAGTGGGCTTCCCGCCTCGCCACCCCTCCGAATTCGCTCGGCTACCAGTTGGATCACTCAAGCAATGCGTTCCACTGTTTCTGGTGTGATGGCTTCATCCTTGGTGACACGGAATGAAATCGCTTTGAGATTCTCAGGCCCGTTGCGGAATTTTCGAATGACCATCCGAGTTTCAAAATCAGTTCCCATCATGCCGACTTCAAATTCCATTACGATATCACAAATTGAATACAATTCCCGAACAACGGATTTGTCAACCATATCGCTTGACACATTGAGTAAAAGGATGCCGCGGTGTAATTGTGTGTGTGCTTGAATCATGCGCAGCATCGAAACAACACGAGACGGTTCATTTCTGGCGAAGAAAAAGTCCAAATTGTCAACAGCCGCTCTGAAGTAGGAGGGTAGGGAAGTCATCTGGCTTGTTAGGTCTGTAAGGTAATCATGGACTTCATTTTCAACGAATCGTGTTTGTGCAAGCCGTTGAATGTCCTGCATTGTAAATCCTTCAAGGCGATATTTGCTAGCCCTCAAATCTCTCTCGAGAACGTTGCGATTGTACTCTTCACCCATGGTTCTTACCATGATGTCTGTTGGCCAGTCATAGCGTTTGAACAGTGAGAGAATTTCGGCTTGGCTTTCAGCTGTAGATACGAGAAGTGTATTCGCTGTATCTTCGGCAACAGAAGCAAATTGTTTTCCAAACAGATCCATTCCAGCACCTTGGTTACCAATGGCCAACAGCGTAAATCCTCGGGGAATACTTCCTTCATTGAGTGCCTTACCTGTGAGAATCGCATCGAATTTGGCCGAACCAATACTCGCCATATCTCCATAGAACTCTTCATCATCTGCATCGAATCGAATTGAAGTTGTCATGTATCAACACCTCTCAATGAATGACGACCTGTCCCCGGTCGATAAGGTCAGTACAATACAAATCCAAATTTGCCAAGACACCAGGCGGCGTCTGATCAGGAACGTTGACAATAGCCGTCAGAACCTCTCGCGCGCGGAATGTGTTGATGAATGTGTGGAGGTATTCTGCCAACATCCGCTTCTCATTGTAAATCGACAGAGCATTCACCGAATCTAGAAGAACAAAGTTTCCAGTTTCAGTGTATTCGCTCAGATGGTACAATGTCTGCAACATAATTGATTCTAGCATGATGGGACTGTCTACAAAGCGAATATTCGGATATGGGACTTCAGTGCCTCCGATGAAACCACTGGACACCGTATCGATGAACTGAATTCCACTTGGGTCAATCCCAATCAGTTCTAGATTTTGGATAATTTCAGCCGCACTGCGAGATGCACAAATGTAAACACCTCTCATTTCAAAACCCTGGATTAGAGGTTGCAATATCGAGGCAATAATCAGTTCTGAATTACTTGTACCCACACGCACTTGAATGGCAGATGCGGGTGTGGCTTCTTCAGCCAATTGCTGTGCAATCCCAGTATCTAACTCAATCATTCACAGCACCCCACTTCAACATCGGTGTTAGCATGACGCCTTTTGGTGTCAATTCTAGAGCATACTTCGCGCGTGCGTGAGACGTCCCTCTCATTTTGACAACTTGGACAAAGCGTAGGAGGTGACCCATTCGTTCTACATCTCCAAGAACAATGATCCCATCGAGAATAGCTTCTTCCACTCCGAATGAGGACCAGTATGCTTTGGCGCCTGAAGATGTGATTTCTGAGACCAGTAGTGCAGTGCAACCGAGTGTTGCAAGAGCCTTTCCTAGTTTGAACAAGAAGTCCCGTATCAATTGTTCACTTGGAATTTTGTAGCACAATGTTGTGACGGAATCAATCACCAATCGCGTCACACCAATCGTATTGACAATATCTGTAATCGATTTGACCATGGCATCAATATCTGATAATTCAAACGTGGACTTGGTCATTCCCAGCCATGAGAACAGAACATCCATGTCGAAGACGTTGATCAAACCTTGATCGACCAATCGCATTTCGAAAAAGTCGAACTGTCGGACGTTCTCAAGAAGTTTTACAGAGGGTTCTGTGGCAGAAAAATGGGCACAAGCCTCTCCATTGTTTGCTCCATTTACAAGGAATTCCATGCACATTGTCGTCTTACCTGAACCACAGGTTCCAGCGACAAGAACAGTCGAACCGTAAGGGATTCCACCACGCAAAATCTCATCCAAGCCCGGTATTCCTGTGACACACCTGTCACGCTCGTACTGCGGGGTCGGCATCATGGGAACGGTGCGCGATTCAACAGGCCGTAGATAAGCCGATTGACTCAACAGTGCCGAAATGGCCTGCCTAACGAGTTTCTTCACCAACCGGGGGTACCGCCGTCCACTGCAGTCCAATTCGTTGAACTACTCGGTGAACCGCCCAAGTTGTATGTCATCGAATGGTTGGCCTGGATGTCCCATGAACCATCCCAATTCACTACAATTACGTCATGCGTGAGAACAGTACCCGGACGAGTCCAACCAAGTGTGATAGTGTCGCCTTCCACAGTCAATGCATCAATCGTCCCCGTTCCGAGAACACCTGTAGAACCCATGTCAATCATCATCGCATTGTTTGGATTGTACTGTGTAATTGCGTTGCCCGTACAAATGACTCTACCTCCGGCAGCCAAGGCCCCATCTTGAATCAGCTCAAATGCCCCCGGCCGTGAGAGGCTCCATCCTGAGAGATTCATTGCAAATCCATCCGGGTTTTCCAATTCAATCCATTCAGGGGGCCCATTCAATGGATCCGCCATGAATTCTGTAATTCGTAGCCCTGATGGGTCTCTGCCAGCGTTGTGTACTTCCAAAGTCACGCGCACAGAATCGCCATCCAAATGCATAATCCGACTGGCTGTCGCACCACGCGTTGCACCTGAGCGCGCGGACCCATCAGAGAATATGATTTCTCCAATGCTTGATTCATCAGAACTCTGGACGACTATGATTGTTAGATTCAGACTTAATCCCTCATCGATTCCAAGGCCATGAATGAGCCGATCTTCAGTCACATTTCCAAGTGCCAAGATCCGATTCATATCCAAATGACCTTTCCCATCTCCAATGGCTGGGAGCAAATCCGCTGTTAGCAATGTGCTGGCGTCGTAATTTTGCCAATCATCGGTTGCATTTGCCGTGTCTCGAATCCCATCATATCTCAAGACGACATGACCCTTGGAATCTGTGAATCTTTCAAGGCCATCAATGGCCATTTGATCAAGTCGATCGACATCGGCAACATTGCTACCAAGTTTCAACTGGCTGAGTGCAAGAAAAGCGCTGACAATCACCAAAAATAAAACGAAGGCAGAAAGGAATTCAACGACCGCAGTAACCCCACTCTCATCATGCACTTTTCGTGCATTGGCGACCGCCCCCCCATCTCGCCTCATCAGGTCGCCATAAAGGTCGCATCCATCAACCCTGTGGCCCATTCCTTTGCATGCCACAATCCTTCTGACACTGTATCGGTTCGCCGAGGGGTATTTACGGGCCGTTTGGAGTCGTCGCTTCAATGGGTTCAGTGCAACGCGCCCTACGGGCGCGGAATCAACACCGTGCTAGCGGCATAGTTTTGCTCATGATTTTGAGTTCTTTCATGGCATTTTTGGGCCCTGTTCAAGCCAGTATTGCCAGCGATGATGTGGCCATTGTTTCTGCGATTGAACCAATGCCCGAAATTCATTTTGACACAAACGATCTCATTGACTGGACCCCCTCGGTTTTAGTCAAAAACCAATATAGTTTCAATGCTGATGCACGCACAATCGATTTAGAAATTTGTGGTGGTGATTGGGTTGAATTGGCAAACTGTCCAGCCGCACATATGGTCAAGGAAGGTTCAGCACAGTCCCCCAACCTCAATCGTTCTGGGGTGGATGGGGATTCCGCGATTGTGTCCTTTTGGTCATTCTTATGGTTCGTTGATAGCGCCGATATCTCAACATATTCCGGTGTATTCACCGTGATGTTCCATTTTGCAGTTGAAGATAACAACCCAATCAATGATCACATCCGATATACGATTACAATTGAGGATGATTTGATTGATTTAATTGCCAATGGCCACGATGTAGACACTTCAGAGGTTTACAATAGCAATACGCCCATCCCTGCAAATCTTGACATCCGTAGCCGTTCTTGGCCCGCAACTCAAAATTTCTCGACCCATTGGTCAATGCATTTGGTCAACCCATTGGTGGCTGAATCAGAGGATTGTGTAGATTGGGACCTAAATTTCACTGGCTTGCCAGATCAAGACGGTTCAGGTGAATTGATTATTCACACCGCAACTCATTACGACACAGTATCCAGTGCGTATCATTCACCGTTTGATATCCAAGTGGGCATTAGCAACACCTCCACAAAAATTCTAGGGAATATCGCCGTATCAGGTTCTGAGTATGGTGTGGATCACACCGTGCAAATTACGGCTACACACAACGGAAGTGAAATTTACACAGAATACTGGGGATTCACCGGCGATGCCACTGTTCAAAATCAACAATACAACACTGATATTCAAAATGGTACGATTTGCTTCACTGTAACAATGACTGTTTTTGAAATTCAAGTTGCAGAAGATAGCCATGAAGTGGGGGGGTATAGCGGCACATTTGGTTCAGCAAGTATCCCACTGCCAGACATCGTGGCTCCCTTTGCCGGTGTTTTTGAAGTTCGTTCGTGGGTGAATGGGACATTTTTGGATCCAAATACACACAATGACCTGATATTTTTCGAACTCACAGTCAATGACACCACTGACTTGTGGATTCGCGAGGTTGTACCTGCCAGAGGCACTACCTCGTATGTGTTGCAAGGGGGCGAATATCTTGTTCGGTTCCCATATGGTGAGCAATCGATTCGAGTTGTTTCGGGGAATATTGGATGGGTGACGGCAGCGTCTCGGGTTGAAGTGAATCTTTACAATTTGGTTACAAACGAATTCGCATCAGGTCCCTACACTTGTGATATGACATTAACACCAGGCGAAGAAATCAGTTGTGATTTCGATTTCGCATCTACCGGCCTTTACACCCTCAATGCTTCGATTACAACCACTGATGGCCATATTGATTCACTACCTAGTGACAATTGGTTTGAGATGGGCATTATCATTGATTTTGGCGCTATCAATCCAACCATTGCAAACCCAACCCCCTCTGCTGTGTATGAAACTGGGCAGAACATTCTCGCAGTCGCTGCTGTCGATCCGCAGGCGCCGATGCCACTGAATTACACGTGGAGAATGAATTTCATGGAGATATTGGGCTATGGGGCAGTCACCAATATCACATTGCCTATGGGCGAATGGGTCCTGACTCTCTATGTCACTGATGAGGTCGGGAACCTAGAAATCGCAACCCAACCCGTTCGAATCCTTAACCGTGTAGAACTTCAGTCAATGCCTCATGTCACAGGCGGTGTTGCAATTTCCACATATTCGATGGAACTCACCTTTGATGAGCCCCAATTACCACCGCCAGGAGTATTCTATCCATCTGCATATAACAAAGGCAAGGAACCTTTGGCAATGTTCAACCTGACAATGACTTCACCGTATGGTGTTGCCATCAACGTAGATAGTATGGAAGCTTGGCTTGATTTGAACCAATTCCTTCCTCCAGCAATCAATCAGTCGACCGTGGAGTTGGTGCGCTTAACAGATTGGGACGGCACTGTAACAACTGAATTGACCGGTAGCGAAAGTTATACAGTAATCAACAATGGTTCACTTCACTTAATGGCAACTCAGGATAACGGTGGTTCATTCATGATTATCGGTGAACTAAATCCAGTCGAAGTGAATCCTGCAAATCTAACAATGGTTCTACAACAAGACGGCCAAGTAAAACTTTCTTGGGATAATGAAGGTGATCATGAAAACCCATATTTCGGAGGTTGGAGAATTTTCAGAAAGGACAGCTTCCGCTTCATTTTCCCCTATGATTCTGCAAGCCATTTCAGTGGATCAACGGGTGGGTACGCCATCACTGACGTGTCTGCGGACAGTGAATCATGGCAGGACCCCAACTTCTGGGAGGAAGGAACTTGCTTGTCTTATCTTGTGATGTCCCATTCGCGTGCTGGTTTGGTTGATTGGCGGTTTGGAAATGTATCCAATGGTGTATGGGATCCAACCGAACAGCGCATGATTGTCTCTGAAGCTTGTGTTGATAATTCCGATCCGGAGACCACTGTCGGAAACATGGATGCTGTGGTGTTATTTGATAATAATTCCAAGCGACATTCGGTTCACGTAAGTTGGACATGGCCTGAAATTGATGATGAAGGCCCCCTCACTTGGAACCTCTATCGTTCCCAAGTTGTACTTCCCAGTGTCACATTCATGGAGCCTCTAGAGATTGGATTGGAAGGCAACCCTGGAGAAACCGCTTGGTACAATGAAACAGAAAGTGGACTGCGCGAGTCAATCAAGGTCGAGCAATTCTACTACTATGTTCTCATTCCATTTGATGCGGTTGAGAACAGTGACTATCTCGTTCGTGATAGCAATGCCGTCGAAGTTGAAGTGAATGATATGTTCTGGGAATATCCTTACAATCAGCCTCCCATTGAAGGTTGTAGGGACAACACGGCAGAGAATTACGACCCTGATGCCCTGATTGAGGATGGGTCCTGCACCTATCCGTGGGATGGTCGGCTTCAGAATGATCTGAAATCCGGTGCGTTCCAACAGGCTGGAATCATTTGCATTGCATTGAGCGTGATGAACATTCTAATGGTTCCAATGCTGGTTAACAAGTTCAAAGAACAGAGGGTCAAACTCAAGCGAAAGCGAGCACGTGCTAGTCGATTTTCAGATGCAGATGAATTTGCAGACGAACTCGAAGACTTCTTCGATTGATGGCGCGACGTGGGAGATTTGAACTCCCGAGGGTAAAACCCACTGGATTAGCAATCCAGCGCGATGGCCAGGCTATGCGAACGTCGCAGCAGCCGCACGACCCGCATTTTTCATTTAAGGCGAGTGGTTTGTTCACTCTTCTCCATCACTACCTAGTTCTTGCTTTGCAGCTTCGAATTCTTCTCGATCAATGACTCCATCTTGGTTGGTGTCCATCGTGTCAAATTCGTCATCTTCATCAATCAGTTCTGCTGGTAGCCTAGCGGAGAAAATAATCTCATCAACAAATCCATCTTTGTCTTTGTTCCTTAGTTCCATGACGCGCGTACCTTTCGTGGATTTGCCAGTGGTTTCCTTTGTTTGGTCCCCCCTCACCCGAATCATCATACCTTTTCCAGTCAGGAGGAAAAGTTGGTCGCCAAGATCCGGAATCGTGTGCACGCGTACAATTTCATCACCATGTTCCTCATCGAGTTTCATGGTAGCAACGCCACCAGCTCCTCTGTTCGTCTTGCGATACCCATCACGGTAGAGTTTGTTTTTCCCAGTCTTTTCGTCGAAAACGGGTTTTCCATTTTCGAGATATTCGTGCATTTCACCATCACCGAGTCGGCTTCGCTTTGCCATACCAAACTTCGAAAGTGTGAGGACGTGCGTATCTTCATTGGATGTTGCAATCATACCAACGACTGAATCACCTTCTTTGAGATTCATTCCTCTCACGCCTGCCGTAACTCGACCTTGGACCTTGACAGTGAAGCCGATCGATCCATCTTTCAGTTCCTTTGTTTCGCTCGGTTTGAATCTGCAAGCACGCCCATTCTTTGAGACGAGAACAATATGATCTTCGTCCGTTGCTTCACGAACTGCAACCAGTGTATCTGCTTCGGACTTGAATTTCAATGCATACTTCCCATTCCGATTAATTCGAACATATTCTCCTAGTTTTGAGCGTTTCACGATACCTTCGTGAGTCGCAAAGATAAGATAATGACCATCTGGATTTTCCTGTAATTCCTTGGAAATAGGTAGAATCGTGACAACTTTTTCATCCTCTCGTAATCTTTCGATTAGGTTTCGGATGTGGCTTCCGCGACTGTGGCGACTTCCTTGTGGCGTTTCCCAGGCCTTTAGCCCGTAGACTCGACCTTGATCTGTGAAAATCAGGAGGCGATCCTTACTGAAACATGTGAGGATTGATTTCGGGAAATCTTCATCCTTCGTGGTGACACCTTTCAGGCCCTTGCCGCCCCGGTTTTGCACTCGGAACGCCTCAACGGGTAGGTAGCGGATGTAATTGTCTTCAGATAGAGAGATGACGATTGCTCTTTCTTCGACAAGATCTTCTCTATCCATTGAAAGTGGCATTGGGTCGATATTTGTTCTACGTTCATCACCATGTTTCTCAACCATTTCATCCAATTCGTTCAACAGGATTTCCAGTTGACGATTCCGACTGCTTAGGATTGCGTTGTATTCAGCGATGGCAATCTTGAGTTCATTGAATTCATCGTCGACCTTCTTGGTGTCCATCTTTGAAAGTTGATACAGACGACGCTCGGCAATCGCTTTGGCTTGTGGTTCTGAGAAGTCAAAAGCAGCAATTTTTCCAAATATTTCTTCACCACGAAGAATCTTTTCAAAGTGCTCTCGACTTTCAGCACCTTTGCCAACAACGACAACATCATCAATCCGTGCTTGTGCTTTCACAAGCCCTTCGAGAACATGTGCGCGTGCTTCTGCCTTTGCAAGGTCAAATTGTGTACGTCGTCGAATGACCTCTTCCCGATGCCGAACGTAAGCATGTAGTATGACAGGGAGTGTCAGTTGAACGGGTTGTCGGTTGATAATTCCCATCATATTGGCAGAGTATGATTCTTGAAGCCGACTGGAGCGATACAACTGATTTAGCACAGCATGCGGGTCCGCATTTTGTTTGACTTCAATGACAACACGGATGCCTTCCTTGCTTGACTCATCGCGAATATCTCGAATCCCCTTGACGGTTTCCTTGCTCACCAGTTCGGCGATTCCTACAAGCATCCCATCCTTCTTCACCTGGTATGGGATTTCTGTGACAACAATTTTCTTCCCATTATGGTCATCATACACTTCACACTCAGCACGGATGTGGAATTTGCCATGTCCAGTTTCATACATGTCGCGTATTCCATCAATGCCGTGGACGGTTGCACCCGTAGGGAAATCTGGTCCCTTCATGTGTTGCATATATTCGCCCATGTCGATTGTTGGGGGTGTTTCAGGATCTCCATTTTCTTCACCATCCTCTAAGATTCGTTCGACATGTAGGTGAACAGCAGAAGCCACTTCTGTGAGGTTATGAGGTGGAATTTTTGTGGCCATACCAACAGCAATACCATCACTTCCATTGAGGAGTAAGTTTGGTAATCGAGCAGGCAAAACCTGAGGCTCTTGTTCTGAATCATCAAAGTTTGGTTGGAAATCAACCGTGTCTTTCTTGATATCATCCAACATATGCTTGGACAATCGATCGAGTCGACTTTCGGTATAGCGCATTGCGGCGGCCTTATCCCCATCGATGCTTCCAAAATTTCCTTGACCATCTATCAGTGGATATCGCAAGCTAAAATCTTGGGCCATTCGAACCATTGTATCATAGATTGATTGGTCACCATGAGGGTGGAATTTACCCATGACTTCACCCACGGACCGGGCGGATTTGGAGTATGAACGGTCAGATGTGTGTCCTGCCTCATACATGCCAAACAATACGCGGCGATGAACCGGCTTCAACCCGTCTCTAACTTCGGGTAGTGCCCGCCCAATAATCACAGACATTGCATAGTTAATGTACGATGTTTGCATTTCTTGATCGACAGTGTGTCGGACCTGGCTATCGGTCGGGTTTGCAGATAATTCCTCATCACTCATTCAATCACCTCACACATCCACATTGGCATCCGCCGCATGTAGTTCAATGAACGCACGGCGATCGGGAACATCGTCACCCATCAACGTCTCAAATAGCGCCGATGTTTCACCATCGTCACTAAAGTCATTCGCTGTGACCTTGAGCAGAGTCCTGTGGGCTGGATCCATGGTTGTAATCCATAGCTGATCAGGATTCATTTCACCAAGTCCTTTGTAGCGTTGAATACCAATTTTTGCATCGGGATTATCAGCTATAAATTCGCTGATAATTGAGTCTCGTTCTGCATCACTGTAAGCATATTTTGACGTACGCCCTCGCGACACCATGTAGAGGGGTGGTTGGGCAATAAACACATTCCCTGCCTCGATTGCAGGTCTCATAAAACGCCATATGAATGTCAGAATTAGAGTTCGAATGTGAGCACCATCGACATCGGCGTCAGTCATGATGATAATTTTTCCATATCGAAGTTTTTCAACATTGAAATATGTCTCGGTTTCTGCAAGTGATTCTTCTCCTTCTGCCAATTCAGGGGGATTTCCTACGCCTGCTCCGAATGCCTTTATCATCGTTTGAATCTCATTGTTTTGGTACACTTTAGCCTGATTGCGAAGTTGTCGTTCCACATTGAGGATTTTCCCACGCAAGGGCAGAATCGCTTGAGTGCGTCGATCACGTCCAGTTTTCGCTGAACCACCGGCAGAGTCACCTTCTACAACGTAGATTTCACATTCTTCGGGATTCCGACTTTGACAGTCAGCGAGTTTCCCTGGCAACCCGCCGCCTTCGAGGACACCTTTTCTCCGGGTGAGGTCTCGCGCCTTTCGGGCAGCTTCTCGTGCTTTACTGGCGAGAACGGCCTTATCGATCACAATTTTAGCGACCGAGGGATTTTCCTCAAAGTGTTCGGCTAATTTTTCGTTGACAATGCTCTCGACGATTCCCGCAACCTCGTTTGAAACGAGTTTGTCCTTGGTCTGACTTGAGAATGAAGGATCAGGATGCTTGACACTGATGACGACAGCAATCCCCTCACGCACATCGTCGCCAGATAATTTGTCGACATTCTTGAGCAGGTTCCGGCTCTTCGCATAGCGGTTGAGTGAACCTGTAAGTGCACTACGGAGGCCAGACAAGTGTGTGCCACCATCGCGATTCCGAATGATATTCGTGTAACATTGAATCACTTCGTTGTATGCATCTGACCACTGCATTGCCAGTTCAACATGGATTTCACCATCTTCGATTTCCCTCATCCCTTTGATGTAAACTACATCTTTGTGAATGGGGTTACGGCGTTCGTTCAATTGTCTGACGAATTCGGAAATACCGCCATCGTACTGATGCTCAATAACTTCAGGCGTTTTACCGCGTTGATCGACGATGGTAATCTTGAGCCCAGCATTGAGGAATGCCGTTTCACGAAGTCGGGTGTTCAGGATATCATAGTCAAATTCAGTTACAGTAGTGAAAATATCCAAATCCGGTTTGAATGTAATCGCCGTACCTGTTGTTTTGCTTTCACCAACCTCTTCGAGGCGACCCTGTGGTTCTCCACGCACATAGGTTTGCTCGTACAATTTCCCATCACGCTGAATGCTCATTTTGAGCCATTCAGATACAGCGTTGACAGCAGAAACACCAACGCCGTGCAATCCACCTGATACTTTGTAGGATGAATTGTCAAATTTACCCCCTGCATGTAACTTGGTCATGATGACTTCTGCGGCACTAATTCCATAATCGGAGTGCACCCCAACAGGAATCCCGCGCCCATGGTCGACAATGGTGACCGAACCATCTTTTTGGATTACAATTTCGACCGCGTCACAATAACCTGCTAGGTGCTCATCGACAGCATTGTCGACGACTTCCCAGATGCAATGGTGTAAAGCTGAGCCATCATGCGGATCGCCGAGGTACATCCCTGGGCGTTTGCGAACAGCTTCCAGCCCTTCAAGGACTTGGATACTGTCTGCTTTGTAGTCTGAATCACTCATATTTACACACTCATATTTTTTTATCTCTGAGGACCCCCGTAGGGGGTCCTCACGGGATGTTCTTTTGTGGTCTACCGGGGTTATTGAATGATTCGCTTATTCTATCTGGAAAACACCCTTTCCGACTCTATTTTTTCATCCCAAAGCAGGGCTGTAAACACATGTCTACAAACTGGAAATATCTCGAGATGGAAAATTTTGACAAGTCCATGTGCGAATGTGGTCGCAATATGATTAAACAGGGGGTGTGAGTCCCCGCGTCGATGACCGATACCGAAATCTGCGTATCCTTGCGTGGTCACAGCGTAGGGGACATGATTCGTGATGCTAGCAGAGCGACAGCAGCGGGTGCCGATCTCGTCGAAGTTCGATTCGATAATCTCTATGTCAACCGAATCGAAATTGACCCCATTGTCACCAAGAATGCAAAGGGCGAAGAGACCGTTGAAAAGCAACCTCCAATCATGGAGAAACGTCCCATCGAAGATATCGAAGTAGAACCCTCGATTCAGAGACTTAAAGATGGAATCCAAATCCCTGTAATTTTCGCTTGCCGATCGACCTCAGAAGGCGGACACTTCCACGGTGATGAGGATGCCAGAATGTCAATTCTGAATGCAGCCATTGCTAGTGGGGTGACTTGGGTTGACCTCGAGATATCCATTGCTTCAAAGGCCCGCAAGGCCCTGGTTAAGGCCTGTGGTGAAGAAACTTCAATCATTGCTTCAAGTCATCTTCCAGCGGCATCATCCTCTGATGAAATCGTTGAATTCGTCAATGCCAATTCTGATGCCGGCTCAATCATAAAATGTTGTTATCTGAATGTTGATCACGCTAGGAGTTTGCATATTTTTGAAGCCGCACACACCCTCAAAGAAGGGGACGCCAAGGTTGCCCTCATGGGTAATGGGCCAGGTGGGGATTGGACAAGAATCCACGCTCCCCTTCTGGAACAAGCGTTGGTTTACACGACCCTTGACAGGGATTACTCATTGGTCAAACAAGGACTGGTTAACATCACTGACTTGCGAACTGCTTGGGGCGTTCTAGAATACGAGTAATCACCCTTCGGGCGGCGAAGGCAAACTCGGTGCCGCCGGTGCTCTCTCTGGGGCCGTATCGAGGTGTGGCATCATATCCCCTCCACCGGATTCAACAGCCTCTAATCCCGCCTTCATGTATCGATGATGTACGAGGAAAGGTGCTGCGAGAATTCCCAGTAACCCTCCACAACAGACCATGGAAACAGTCCAATTTGGAAGAGAAAATCGTTCCTCAACCAGAATTGTCACATCGACACTGAAGTTTGAGTTCTGTAATTTGGCATCATAATCACGAATGTTGTCCCATGATTCGACAAGAAGAAACATTTCTTTGACTTCAGAGACATCATCCCAAATCGAATAACTTCTCTCCTCGTGATCGAGTGCTACAGCAAAATCAACCTCATCCAATTTTTCGTATGAATGGACATCTCTGAATGGTTTCCAAATGATCAAGTTCTGCAACCAAGGTGCAGAATGAGCAATCTCATCACGCATCCCATCCCACTCGTTGTGACGTGAATCAAAATCAAATTGGTACTGTGAAAAGTCATCCTCTTGGAGTAAATAGACATCTGCGAGCGGCGGATTTTGATCTGATTCGGTTAGCGGCTGTAGGTTGACTGAAACGGTATATTTCCAACCTGTTGTGAGGTGTAGCCGAAGACCAACAGCAGAGTCATTGTTGAGTACAAATGAGGTGCTAAACGTCGTTCGGAGGGGGCACAATTCTGATATGTGGTATGTCGGGCCAGAGGACACATCCCCATACCACCGCTCCTCTTCACCATAGTATCCACTACCGTTCATATTGAATTGTTCAACAGACCATTCGTCAATTGACATTCCAGCTTTGCAGGTAGGGGGGTCTTGAGCAGAAGCAATGGGTGCCATTTCGATTCCAGTTTCGTATGAAATCAAGGTGAGTAGAGGCAAGAGGAGCATTGCAACAGTAACAGATGTACTGAGTCGCCTCTTACCAGTCATGCACTCACCGCCGACGTCTGCTGGTCACAGGCCGCACATAACCTGAATCCTTGCTGCGCCGGTCTTCCTTGGTCAAATGAGTTGGTTTGGGAGGTGGGGCGTGCTGGTCCATGCCCAAGATTCCACCTTCTGTATGGACTTCTGTAACATCGTAAGTGCTGGCAGCGTGCTCGGCCTCGACTTCGATTTCTTCTGGCTCTCGCATGACCAACCATCCTAGAGTTAGAACAAGTGCGATGAGGATGATGATATACAAACTTCCAGAATCGGTTGAAGGGAGTAAATCCTTCCACGACAAATCACCTAGTGCATCAGAAGATGCATCGGGATCTCGAACAATCACCTCATAGGTTTCAATTGTGCAAACTCCAGTATCGTCACAGACCTTCAATCGAATGACATATTCGCCAGATTCATTCCACTGCGCATCATTTCCTCGTCCTTCCCGAACATTTGGATTGGTCGACCAATCATCATTGAAATTGCCATTTCCATCTTCATCCACACTGTCATCTAAATCCCACCAGTAGGTGAGTAGTGTGTTGAGTGGTGTGTCTTGATCATTGTCAGGCGTGCCATCATTGTCACTATCAGTCGTGGCATCATCGTCACGCCAAGCCACCATTCCAGCTTCCATGTCGACATCGGTTGCATAGGCCTCAATGATGTTCAAATATCCACTGAAAGCCGTACCATCTCCAATAACGTGGTCTGAATAGATGAATGGTGCACTTGAAACCCAAATGCCAATACTTGTTGAATTGCTATCACCTGTACCATAACCATCTCTGACGGTCAGAGTCACAGTGTAATATCCAGGTTGCTCAAAAATATGCCATGCATCGTTTTCGTGCGATGGTGGAGATGCATCTCCCCAATCCCATGTGGTGTCGACAATTCCATTCCAATCAGTCGCTCCTTGATCTGGATTAAACATCCCTTCAAAGGCTGAATCCATGTCGCGTGAGCCATCAGAAGAGAATCTCAAAACAGTCCCCGGTGCAACGAAAATATCACCTGAATCGGTAAATGTCCGTCGCCAATTGTAGACTGATAAATCAGACCCAGGTACCGTTACAACAGTCCCATTCAACCACGCTTCATGTGCGGATAGAACGGGCATTGGGAGTGGATTGGCGATGTGGATTGTGTAACTCTTAGGGAGTGAATCCATTCCTCTTTCATCGGTTACCACCAAGGTAACCGTGTAGACACCGGGTTCAGTGAACATGTGATTGACCTGATTGTTTGTGATGTGTTCTTCTATTCCTGTAATGGTCCAATTGTGACTCATGTTTCCTGAATTGCCATCGGGATCAAATGAGGAGGATAGGAACGTGTACATCGAATCGGTTGAGCCATCATCGGGTCGTGGGAAAATTGCAACAGGTCGTTGGTTGAGAACTTCAACTTGCAGCACAGCCCAACTGACGTTGCCCGCATCATCTGTTGCGTAGATTTGGATGTTCTTCCAACCTGGCGTTTTCCAAGCAGGTAACGGGTTTGCATCCGTTGAATGGTTATTCAAAAAGGGCGAAGACATTGTCACAATGCCCCCGTCGAAATTGACATTCTCATCAAACCACCATTCGGTGGCTACGATTGTACCATCATCATCGGTAAACATGGTTGGCAGATTTAATGGAGTTAGTGTTGACGTTTGCAAATCGTCAAACCAAACCTGACGAGGTACACGATTCATAATCAAAATGGTCACCGACATATTCGCCGTATGTGTGCCATCATCGATAGACAACGTGAGGTTGTATGCTGTCCCATTTGCAGAACCAGTAGCCCATTCATGGGATACATCGTAGAGGCCTTGGCCACTCAGGATGGTTCCATCACCAAAGTCCCATGTAAATGTCAGTTGGTTGAGTGGGACATTGTCCTCACTTCTAGCGGCTGAGAATTGCACTCGCTGTGATGTGAGGAGTGTATACGGGTCGGATATCGCAACAGGTGGCGAACCCACATCGATTCGAGGGGTGGGTGGTTCTGTGTCATTGACACTGATTTCCCAAGTTTGGATATCACTAACACCGCCTCCTTGATCGACGACAGTGAGCGTCACATTGTACATACCCGGATTCTGCCAAGAACGAGTGGGGTCCTTGAGGCCAGAGCCCGATAGTCCATCGCCGAAATTCCAATTGTAGCCCACAGGAGTTTCGTTGTGAGAAAATGACTCATTGTCCATTCCCAAGCCCCAAAGGTCGTAGCCCGCGCCGAAGAATTGCAATGGCAACCAAGTTTGGGTTGCATTCGCAGCAGCACTTCCTACGGCAACCGGTGCCATGTTTGCCAATGTGAGAGGTAGAGTCAGGGCTTCATCAACAATTTCCCCGATTTGGTTTTTCATTGTGAAATGCAGCGTCCAATCACCATCCCAAGGGGGTGTATACCAAATCGTCTGATTGACAGGGATACTATTGCCCGCCTCAAGAGAGAATTCCATTGTATCATGCAGGGTGTTGTTGTCGTAAGCCTTGACTTCGATATCAAGAACTTCGTAGAATGCAGATGAAGTCACATCAATGGTGGCTTCGACGGTGTCGACATCCCCATCCTCGTCACGATCGGTCGTGAATTCTTGTGAGACTGTTATTTCAGCTGGCTGAGTGATGAGTCCGGCCATCACATCGAAAGAAGCGATTGGATATTCAGTGCCTCCAGGGAAGGCACAATTTGGACTGGTGTAATCACAATCATCGACTCCACTTTCGTACCAAACGATGAGGTAAACATCATCTGTGATGTTACCAAAACTAGGGACCAATGCCGTTCCAATTCCTGTTAATGGGTCAAAGCGCAATCGCTCCATCGACCAAGTTCCAGCTGCAGCATCATGTGTCAATATGGTTCCTGCAAAGCCCAGTTCACTGGGCTGAATCATGAGGTTCAATGGCGAACCTGTTCCATCCAAGAATCTGAACGCATGAACGCCCCAACCTTCGAGGTCATGTGGACCACTTTGCCACATTGAACCCCAGTTTAGATTTGAACCTGAAAGTTGGAGTCTACAGAATTGGTTGCTGCCGCAGGTTTCGTACATGTCGATATTGTCGAGTCCAAATTCGGCTTGCGTGCCATGGTCGAGGGTAACTGATGCGGTAAAGTTCGCAAAAATATCAGACATCGTAGTGCCAATCGGAGTCGCCCCTGGCCCTAATGTTTGGGCCAAATCAACAATACCTTGTCCACCGGTCAACGTATCTGTGACCAATTGCCGAATGGCTGAGCCACCACCGAGGTTGTCAGCTAGGAAGAGCATGAACATGAAACCTGCCCCGTAATCGGCAAGACGCTGATTCCACCAGCGAACAGAAGCGCTCGCATTCTGAGTCCATTGATTGGCGTGTCCGATGATTGTATTGGATGCACCAAAGCAGAGGAAAGCAGCCATGTCTGCATTTCCTTCGTCAACCCAGATGTATTCGAACGGATCTCGAGCATTGTGGAGTAGGTGCTCAAATTCGTGAGCCAAAATCGTATTTCGCCAAGACAAATCATCGATGTCAACATAGATGATTTCACGTGTTGCGGACATACTTGGCATGAAGTAACCACCAATATTTGCTCCTCCGTCAATCGCATAAATGACAATCTCAATCTGGCAATTGTTGTCCACATCTGGCGCATTGCCGAAATAATTCGTATTGGTTGGATAAATGGTGGTTTCCCAAGTTGAACCAATGTTGTTCAATGTCGTCGATGAGACCGATTGCCCATTTTCGATGAGGATGGCCGAATTTGCAGTCACATGCATTGCCGAAATCTGAATTTGCCCTCCAGTTGTTTGCACCGTTCCAGTTTGTCCAGCGGTCCATGCATTCTCGCAAGCACGCCCAGATGTTCTTGCACTCGTGCTGGTTTCCTCAAAAGGCATTACCAGTCCAGGATATCCATCATCTGCCCATTGCTGCTTGAGGTGTCGAGTAGCACTGAAGATGAGTTCATCCTCTCCGCCTGCGAAAAGGTAAGGCTTCCCATTGACCATTGGATCAAAATCGTCAAGATCGTAGAATAGCCCCCCCTCAAAGGTCGAACTTTGGTCGGAATCACCATCTGTTGCAGCAGCAAAGGGGACCCAAGAGGCCAGAATCATCAGTGAAACCAAGAATAGACTTTGGGAGCGGTTGCCAGCGGACATGAAGTCACCTCACGGGAACACTACGTGTTCCGCGTTGACTTTGACCCGAGCAGGTATTTAACACAAGGTGGAGCATTGTTCATACATGCTCGGGGCGCGGGGTGCACTAGCGGTCTTGTTTAGCACCCTATTTTTACTCTCTTCCATCCCAATTATTGGGGCTCAGGATGACGAATCAGCGTATGTTCGTGCGGAATCTTATGTGGTGGTTGAACATGACAATGTTTCGCATGATTCGACCGCATATACGCAAGGTTTGGAATTTTACGAAGGACGTTTGTTTGAATCGACGGGGAAATATGGAAATTCGACACTTCGAGAAGTGAATCTATCGACAGGTGAAGTCATTCGTTCTGTCAACATCTCATCGGGGGAATTTGGAGAGGGAATGACATTTGTTGGAGATGAAATCATCCAACTAACATGGCGAGAGGGGATCGCCCATCGCTACGATATGGATACGTTTGAGATTATCACGAATTATTCCTATGATGGCGAAGGTTGGGGATTGGCATACGATGGCACCCACATCATCATGTCAGATGGTTCGGATGTTTTGCAATTCCGAAACGCGTCGACATTCGAATTGGAATCCACGCTCAACGTCACCCTGAACAATGAATCTCTCACTCGGATCAACGAACTTGAAATGGTGAATGGATTGTTGATGGCAAACATCTACCAGACCGAGGAGATTGTGACCATCGATTTGGTTTCAGGCGTGGTAGTCGAACATATTGATGCGAGTGGTTTGAAACCTGACAACGGTGAGGTTCTGAACGGAATCGCATTTGATTCTACAACACAATCCCTGTGGATTACGGGGAAGTATTGGTCAAAAATGTACAATGTGACATTCACAGTCCCTGAGAGTCCTCCACTTCCAGAGCCAGAACCAGAAATTGAAACCCCCGAATCTTCAGCGAACGCAGTCAATTCCGTTTATTCGGAAATCATTCTAGCCATCGTGCTAGCCACCGTAGTGATTCTAATGGCCATGAACTTGAAGGACGGCGGGCGTAACCCACGCAATGGGGGGCCTTGAGTTTGAGCGATGATGAGGACCTCGTAGTCCGATTGAATATGGATGATGAAGTTGAAGCTGCGGCCCGACGCGGTTCTCAGGAAGACGCAATGGAGTGGTCTGGAAATGTCGCGGTTGGTTTGATTATTGCCGGTTCACTCATGGGTCTATGGTTCGGTGCCTTGCTGTTTGCAGCCGACCCCCAAGACATCCTCGAAAACCCACTGTTTATCGATCAAAGTACCGCGACAGTCAACGGCCAAATTTTGTCTGCAGTCGATGAGGCAAACCTCACTGGCGGGGATCCAATTGAGGGCATACAAGTTATACTGCTGAATATTGATGACGAGCCTACCAGTTACAGTGCTTACACCAATAGAGACGGGAGATTTTCAATGATGGATGTCCCTCAAGACGAATCATACGTGCTCAAGGTCGCACATTCTGGAAACAAAACACTCCGCATTACATTCAATCCCGGTGATCAGGCTGATCTTTCCCTAACTCTAACACCTGGGGAGGGTGTCATCGAAGAAGATTTGCGCCGTGATTCCCATCTAGAGAGCGCCGTATTACTCGCATCGGTTGTCGCATCGTTGACCGTGATTTCCGCCCTCTTTGGTCTTGCAGGTGCGGCGGAAGCCAGACGTGGAAAGCGCTACCGTCGGACACAGTATCTTTGCGGTATTGCCTTGTTCAGCCGTGGTGGGATTTTCATCGGACCCATGTTGATATTGGTGGGTATGGGGATGCTATCTGCAACCAAGCGCCAGTTCGAAGATTTTGAAGAAGACGAGGATTGAGGTGCGAAGATGTACCTGATTACCGTAGAGGGCGGCGACGGCTCAGGCAAAGGCTTGGCCACGAAGATGATATCCGAAATTTTGCAAAAAGAATTCACCTTCTCTGGCGTCGATGTGACCGCCGAACCACGCAGAGATGCCGAACTCGGCTTGCTGGCGGTCGAAGCAGTTCGTACTGGGGATGCCGGCCCAACTCGCGAGGCTGTATATTTTGCAGCGGATCGAATGGATCATTCACACACTTGGATACGTCCACGATTGGGACAAGGACGAGCGATTGTCAGTGAACGCAATGTCCACTCGTCTTTGGTTTACCAAGGCGTGGTTGGCGATCTGGGAATCGAAGAAGTTGCACGAATGAATGCAGCGGCCATGATTCCAGACCTTTGCATTTGGGTGGATTGTGATCCGGATGCTGCGTTACGCCGAATTGAACACGATACACTACGAGTCACTTTAGATAAATCCGAATATTTTGAGACCAATGAATATCAGAAACAAATCCGTCAGGGATATCATGACTTGTTGGGTGGTGTTGTTCCGATGCCTACACCCTTTGATTTGGGGCGCGTTGTAGGACCAATTGTCAATGATGGCTCGAAAGATGATTTACGCAAGAAGTTGCAATTTGAAATTAGACGATTTCTTCATGAGCGTCCAACGCCTCTGAACGTCTCAACAGAAGAAGTGGAACTGCACATGTTGGGGAAGGCATTGGTTTCACAACGAGGCCAAACCACCTTGGATGTCGTTGAATCTCGCCCTGCTCGGAGTAACTTGGATTGGCTTGATTCTCGCAAGCCGTGGGAAATAGTGCGCGATTCTACCAAGATGTACATCGATGCGATTCAGGACTCTGATGCACCTTCTAGACTAGACGCCCCAAGCGACCCATTGAGCCATCCCGTGTTGGCTATTGTCGGTACTCTTTCGCTGCTCCCGAGTGTCGAGATTCATGAATTACGAGCATGGCTGGGTCCGGTTCGAATGGTGACTGAACGCCATACGCGACGGATGGTGAAAATTTTCCACGAACAATCGGGCTGGGTTCGTGTGTATCGTTCACTTGTTGGCAGTGACGCTTCTCGTTCCGAATTGCGATCTGATTGGCAAGCTTTTGGTCGAATCGGAATTGCACTGTGGCCGTTGAAAGAAGCCCTTTCGGAATGGCGCCGTACGCATCCTGGCTCTTCTTGGAAACATGGTCTCAGCGCCACATTGCAATCACACCCAAATGCTGTAGATTCCTGCATTTCTCGATTGGCCATTCTGGGCTCGGGTAAAGCAGACGTGTCTCCGCCAAGCACCCGAGAAGAACTTCTCACTTGGTGGCAAAATGGTGCTGTTTAATCATTCACTTTCATCCGAAGTATTCTCTGCAGTTGACAAACGGGCACCCGCTGGAAGTTGAACATCAGCGGCTTCAAAACCAAATTTCTCGGGTCTAGATGACAGACTTGCACACAAGTACCAGCCGATGATGAAGCCGAACGGAATTCCGGTGAGGATTCGAACTGGGTTGACTGATTCGTATGCGCTAATTGCTTGGATTCCTCCATCGAGGACGACGGGTAAACAAAACAGAATACCAGTACCAAACATTGCAGATAATCTCCGATCGCTCGTGTAGAGTGGGGCAATCATCGAATCGGGAAAGAGAGTCAAGAAGGAATCGCGTATGGTCCATCGATTCAATCCTCGCCTTGAGAACCACCATCCGCCGAGAGCAAGTCCGAGAAAGATTCCCACATCGCGAGCACAAACAGGCATCTGGTTGCCGTTAATCGTCCACGAACGTTCGTGTTTCTGATGACAGTTCAAATCTCCAAAAGCATAGACGAAAGCATAGTACGGATTCAATTCTGACCACGCGAATGTCCCTCCGTGGGCGCTTTGATTATGGCCCATTTCACCGTCTTCCACATGGTCATGGTTCCCCCATGATCCTTCAGATGAATAATCCATCATATTCGCTCGACCCGACAGTTCTGGAACAGAACCCGTGGGCATCATGAATGGTACCAAAAACATCGAGATACAATAGAATCCAGCAATGCCCAAAACCCAACGACTGACCTTTATTTCACGGCCTCGCTCTTTCAATCCATTGCGAAAGGGCGGCTCCATGTCGGCGCGACTTCCAGTTGCACCTAATGTGCTTCCTGTTGTATTCTCTGCCGCCTCTTTCATAGCCGACAACACCACGGCGTATTCATGACCGAGCTCAGGGTGAGGGACTTGTTCTCCTTATCCACTGTATTGGGCCTCATGATTGGCACGATGTCCTTCTTCATGCACATTTTTGCCAATGGGATGGATGTTTCGAATATTGATCAATCACTCCGAATCGGAGGCATGGTCGGCATTTCAACGACCGTGGTAATCTTGAGTTATACATCGGTACGATATGTTGAACGAAATCGTAGGTTGTTGGAAAGTTCTGTCGAAATAGATCCACTTGATCGGCTGCAAATGTTGCTTCACCCCATCGAAGAAGCAGCAACGACCCTTCCTTGGGCGGATGAAAGTCCGTGGACAATCTCTTCTCACGTTCGTCGAGATCGTGGTGTGCTAACCGTTGATTTACACGATTTGGATTTGAAGCAATCGAAAGCCATTATCGAACTCATCATCCAATCACGCGATTGGCTGGGTCGAATCCGAATCATCACGGGTCGAGGATTGAATTCAAAAGCGGGTCCGAAAATACGCCCAATGGCAATCGAAAGGTTGCGTCAAATCACAGGAGAATTGAATTGGGAATTATTACTCAAGAAAGGTTCCGTGACACTGCGCCCAATTGGAGATGCACCTACGGTCAAAAAATGGCTTCTCCGCTTCATTTTCTTGGGTGGGCCAATCACAGTAGCCTTTGCGTTCGCTTTCCGTGATTTGGCAGGAGAAGGTGCACACTCACAAGGAATGCAAGTGGGCATCGCATTGGGAATTCTTCTGAGCGGCTTACTAGCATCCTATCGTGAGCGCCAGTGACAACAGATTACCTCCTTGGGGTTCGCCCATTTTGGACTCCCAAAAATTGTAGAATGGTGCTCGCGTCGGGATTCGAACCCGAGTCAGCGGGATGAAAACCCACCATGATGGGCCTAGCTACACCACGCGAGCGACAGCCTAACCGCAGTCAATCGGGTTGATGAGGGGTTCGGTCATTCTTCCTCATCAAGTAGGCTGTCCCACCATCTTTTTGCTGGGAATACAACGATAATTGAAATAATGCAGAAACCAATCCATATCAATGGATTTTTCATTGCTGAAAGTAATTCATTGCCCCAAATTCCAATCACCAAGGCTTGGATGCCAAAACGCAGCCCGCGACCCCATATGCCGGCAATAATGAATCTCCGATAGTCCATTTCACCCATGCCTGCAATCCAAGCGAGTACCTTGTATGGGATGGGTGAGATTGCAGCGATGAAAATTCCTGCATATCCATATCGAATGATTAGGCGATCCAGCCTAGCAATGTGTTTCTGTTTGATGAATCGGTCCGCGAAGGGCCGACCCAGTGCTTTACCCAACCACCATCCAACCATCGCTCCAGCAACACTGGAAAGTGTGACAACCAACCAAATGAGAAAAATCATCACAGGGTTGCCTTGTTCCGCGATATACATCGGTAACGTCAGGGCCTCGGGAGGTACTGGTTGGATGAATGCCTCTGTAAAAGAGAGGATTGCAAGTCCAGGTAAACCGAGATCCGAAGCCCAACCAACAAAGGAATCCACGGCTCCCCAGAAACCAGATGGAAGTAGACCCATGTCGTATAGGCGGGTGATAGAAGGGATGACCCTTTCCCATCATCGTCAGGTGCGGAAGGCTGATGTTACACCGATGTTGCCTTGCCAACATGGAGGTTCTCGATACGGCTGCATTGCTCTCATGGCCGCTAGAGATGCTCATGCAAGGAATCTGTGCCACCAGTCAACTCGACGAAGTCCAGCGCCTGTCTCCCTCACGTCACCTGATGCTTGAATCTCAAGGTCCGCAATTCGTATCGCCAAATCCTGCTGCGATTGAAATTGCAGTTCAAGCCAGTCAAGAAACCGGTGATTTCAGTGGCCTATCAAGCGTTGATCTGGATGTTCTAGCGCTTGCATTTTCCACAGGACACACATTGGTTACTGATGATTACCGCATGCAAAACGTGTGTCAACACCGTGGCCACCCTTGGCGGGGCGTCATCCAAGATGGTGTCAGAGAAGTGCGAACACATGCTTTGGTGTGTGTGGGTTGTGGTGCGGTACAACAGCAAGGAGAGACTTGCCCAGATTGTGGTGCAAATCTAGGCTTGAGAAGGGTGTAATTCCCAATTGGAAATTTAATTTTCCAATTGGTTAATCGGATATTTCATCTTCCACTTCTTCAGGTGTTTTACCCTCTACGTCGACACCAGATTCTTCTGCCTTTTCGGTTAATTCTGCCACTTCAGTACGACCTCCTCGATCCAAATCTTCTTCCGTTGTGTCGCCGGCTTTCTTGACATCTGCCAACCCTTCGTGAAATTCTCCCTTTGCCTGACCTATTGATCTAGCGAGTTTGGGTAGACGCTCTGCCCCAAAGAGAACGAAGAAGGCGATGAGGACGATTACAAGTTCCTGTGTGCCGAATGCCATGTGCTTACCGAACCCCGCTGAGCGAACGCCCCCATTCAAGATTGCGCATGATTAGCCGCCTGAAACCGGTGGAAGTATAGCGATTTCAGAAGGTGCAACCAATTCTGTGGAAATTGGCACAATCGCACCATTGACTGCGGTTTTGAGGATTCGTTGTTCGATTCCGATGTGATTCAGCACATCTTCTACAGAGCAGTTTTCCGGCATTTCAATGGTGATTGTATTTGAATCAAATTTGTCCCGCAGTGGGCCGAAAAGGAGGACCGTATGCGAATTCATCTGAAGTCCGCTACAGACGGAGTGTTATATCCCTGCTCCACCCACAGTAAGTCATGACGACGGTACTCGAAGCGCGTGAATTGTGGAAGGTATACGAAACCGGTACGAATCGGGTTGAAGCTTTACGCAAGGTAAGTGTGACACTCAAGCCCGGTGAAATGGTTGCCGTAATGGGCCCTAGTGGGTGTGGGAAGACAACATTGTTGAATTGCCTTTCAGGGCTGGATGAAATTTCGGCAGGTGATGTATTCATCCATGGCCAAGCATTGTCGCAGATGTCCGATTATGACCTCACAGCCCTACGCGGTTCACAACTGGGTTTCATCTTCCAGTCATTCAATCTCTTGCCTGTGTTGACAGCAGTGGAAAACGTAGAGTTGCCACTATTGATGGCTGGCAGCTCACCTCGTGAGGCTCGAAAGCGTGCACTTTCCGCCCTAGACGCAGTTGGTTTGGCTGATCGGGACGGGCATCTCCCCTCCGAATTATCTGGTGGACAGCAGCAGCGTGTCACGATTGCCCGTTCTTTTGTTCATGATCCCGCAGTTATTTTTGCGGATGAAGCAACGGGCAATCTCGATTCGCAGACCAGCGACGAAATCATCGATTTATTGTTGAATTTGAATGCTGATCGGGGTGTGACGATGCTTCTAGTGACCCATGATTCGGAAATCGCAGATCGTTGTTCACGTGTATTGGTCATGCAAGATGGCAGAGTCGTCGAAGATCGTCGTACTGGTGAAGAGGAATAGGGGGCTTTACAATGTCTCTGGCCGGTCCGTGGACGCCTGAAAAACGGGTGGCGACGGCTTGTGCCAGTATCCTTGCAGCAATCTTGACTGCAGCCTTGCAGTGGGACGATTACGACTGGAGTTTGGGGCGCACATTCACATTTGTTGGCCTTTCGTTAATCGCCGGACTTGTTGTCTGGTCTGCGATGCAATGGATGCTTTCAAGTCGCCATCGTATTTTGGCCGTCATGGCCCGTAACAATCTAGTTCGCCGCAAGAGAAACACTGCACTTGTCGTCATCGGTTTGCTCGTTGGTTCTGCAATTGTGACCTCCTCGTTGGTCATCGGTGATAGCTTGGATGCGACCATGGAGGAGCAATTCCTTGCGCCTCTGGGTGATACTGATTACTACATCAAAGGCAATGACAGAACAACAGGGTTGTGGACGGAATGGAACCAGACTCGAGCGAACGACATTTCCGATGCCCTACTCAGTTGGTCCGATGTTGAAGGGGTCCGACCAGGAATGCGAATGGATGCTTCAATACAATTCGATGGTTTAGGGGAACCCATAGCCACGTGGTATGCGTTTGATGCGTATTATTCCAATATTGGCGGATTTGATCCCATTGGTGGTCCGAATGGTATTCGATATACCGATATCGATGACGGAAATGTAGTCATCAATGAGGAACTTTCAGACAGCATTTCTGCATCGGTGGGGGACACAATTGAAATCCACTGGGTCGATATCGATTTAGAGCAAGGAATCGTTCGTAGTACGACGAATCTTACCGTTCAACACATCGTTTCTGATGTCAATACAGGTCACCAGAATAGCCGTCAACCATTGTTATTCACATCATTGCTTCACGCTCAACAGATTACCGAAAAAGAGGACATCATTTCCCACATTGGTATTGCTGTTAAAGGGGATGGGAATGATGTACTACGGAGCGAAATCAAAGTATTGGTCAATGAACATTTGATTGCCGAAGACGCAGGTTTCACCGTTGAATCAGATGCTGAATCGGGTCTGATTGCTGTGGCTCGGACCACTGGAATCGGCCAACTGCGCGAGAATGAAGTCTACAATCTCACAACCCTTGTCAATGAATCCGAATTCACTCTGGATTCCGTTGAATTATTGCAAGTTCCGTTGTATAATATCGCACAGCAATGGCTCAACGTGTCCGGTTTAGCATCAGCATCTATCTCTTCGATTGAACAAACAGATGACTGGGATTGGTATGCGACCGGTTCGGGATTATCATTGCAGGATGAGAATGGCCAATGGTGGATTTGGGCTCCTGAGGATGCCGATGACGATTCAATTCGCGATATTCTTCTGACAGGCAATGAATCCGCAATCATTGCCCATGCCGACGGCATTCGAGAAATCGACTTGGCACCAGATGCCCCCGATTCCAATTATCTGGAGGGCCATTCGATTGATGCACTCGCATTATTCCACAATGGCAATTCCACAATATTGGCACTTGAAGAGAATGAAGGCAACGTTTGGTTGCATTCCTCTACCAATGGACTTGAGACGTGGAATGTTGCACCTCTGGTCGACGATGGTTCTGCGCTCGGCGTTGATTTAGCCGTGGATGACGATGAGATTGTGGTCAGAATTGGTGGCATATTGGGCAGCCAAACTTGCTCTGGAGCCGATCCAACATCACTGACCTGCAATTCGGATTCAACAGAGCGACGTGACTTGTTTGAGCATGGTAATTCCACATGGGTTGTAGAGGGCCAATCCGTGTATCTCCTAGATGATGGGAATACCACTTCAGCTTGGGAACAAGGCCTCCCAAACGGGACATTGGTCGCCTATTCATCCGATGCATTTTGGATCGATGGCGAGGGCCTTTGGGCATGGAATGGAACGACATTCAACTCTCTGGAAATCGAATTGCCACCTGCAGCCAGCACGAATGATGCCGCCCTGAGTTTAGATTCAAATCGCCTGATTGTCACAACTGGAACGGGTGTTGCGATTGTCGATGGCGATGAGTTGTCAGGTCGTCTCCCTTCTAGGATTCGAATCGATTCAGTGAACCGCGTTCCACTCACAGTTGTCGGTTGCGATGGTTGTGATACGATGGGCTTCCCATCGGTGGCCAGTGGCAATATCCATGTATCGGATTGGGCCGGAGAAACACTCGATCTCCAGTCCGGTGAATCTGTGCGACTGCGCGGCTACCTTCCTGCATTAAGGGGGCAGTGGGATGGTGAACGCCTCATCGTTGAAGATGCAAACCTGAGCCTCCCCTCGCCACCCGGACAACCTTCGTTTGCAGACATGACATTCGGCCTCGTATCCATACCCGATGCGGAATTGTTGGCAGGTGGGGGCAGCGGCGCCCGTAGCATGGTCATCATCGTTGGACCGGGGCTCATCAATCCGGCTGTTTACGATGTTGTATTGTCTAGTGTTGAGGAATGGGCCGATGAGCAAGCAGACCTCGATTCGTCTGACTTGAACGTCGCCCCAATCAAGATTCGAATGATTGAAGCGACCGCTGATGCAGGGGAGAGTTTCTCCATGCTGTTCCTCATTTTTGGTTCGTTTGTCATCTTCGCTGGTATTCTTCTTGTGATGAACATCTTCGTCATGCTGGCCGATGAACGTAAACCCGAGATGGGTATGGCAAGAGCCATCGGAATGCACCGTGGGGATTTGCGTGTACTATTCGTCCAGGAAGGCGCATTGCTCGGGATGATATCAAGCGCAGTTGGCGCTTTTGTGGGCATTGGTGTCGCTTGGATATTGATGAAATTCATGGCGACAGCATTCCAAGATACGTTGTCTTGGACCGTTGTTTTTGATTGGACATTCCAAAGCCTTCTCGCCGGATTTACAGCGGGTTTCTTGGTCACATGGTCGACATTGTGGATGACATCGATGTGGATCAGTCGCCTCAATGTTGTTGCCGCCATCCGAAGTATTCCAACACGTTACGGCGGGGGTTTGCCATGGTGGTCGATTCTAGTGACGCTATTCCTTGGCTTTTCTTCTCTGGCCAGTTTTGCCCTTGCCTTCTTCATCGGTGAACCTGATGATGGCACTCGACATGCATGGTGGCTGCTCGGTGGTTTCACACTCTTGCTTGCATTGGTTCCACCGGCCTTCTGGATTCTTGGCCGCATATTGCCAGAGGACATCACCTTACGAGGCATGCGATTCCACCGCCCAGTCGTGCTTCCGCGCATGATTCTGTCAACACTCAGTCTCGGCATGATTATCTGGGGTTGGAAGGGCGATCCTGTAAGCGCAGAATGGCAACAGGGTGCATTTTCATTCATCATCATGGGCGTCTTCTTGGTCGCAGCAGGCGTATTGTTGCTCACCAGTTTAGCCCCTCTGGTCACCCGTTTCCTTTCACGCCTCCTCGCGCCTCTTTCGGGCCGCATTGCTTCTGTATTGCCCACAAGCCTCGCTTATCCCATGGCAACGCCCTTCCGTACTGCCATGACCATGGGCATGTTTTCATTGGTCATTTTCGCTGTCGTCATTTTATCTGGATACAGTGCACTGTTCGGCAATTATCTGGAGGATATGAGTTCTGAATCCGGTGGTGATTACGAGATTCTTGCTTTCAGTAGCAGTGAGTTGGATCCAGATGTCAGTCAATGGGATTTAGGAGAGATGAACGTTTCAGATTTCGATTCAATCGCCACCATCTACACCGGGGTTGTCAAGGCTGAACGCAGTGATGGAACCGGACCACTGCTCAATGTTGGTTTACGTGGATTCGATGATAATTTTTCGCAGCACGGAGCGCTTGGATTGCAAGTTTGGGCTGAAGAACTAGGGGATACCGAACAAGAGGTGTGGGCCGCTGTTCGAGCTGATGAGAGTCTGGTCATCGTCGATTCTAGCCTAACGCCTCAACCTGAAGGAAGCGTCGATCCGCCTCCAACACTTGATTTGACAATAGGCAGTTCCATTCTCATTAGCGACCCCACCAATTCAGGTGTCAATCGTACGGTATTCGTTGCAGGGATTCTCAAACAAGAATCCTCAATCATGGTTCCAGGAATCTACATCCAATCAGAATTCGCCGAAGAGCGATTTGATGCCAAGCCACAGATTGTTTGGTTTAGCATGCCAGAGGATACCACATTGGCCGAACAAGAGCGTGCTGCAGATGAAATTGAAAGAGGGATGATCGAAGAGGGCGTCGGCGTTTTCGTCATTGAAGTGGCCTTTGCCAAGGCCCAAACTTTCTTCATGTCCATCTTCAATCTCCTCAAGGCCTTCCTTGCTCTTGGTTTGGCTGTAGGCATCGCAGGATTGGCTGTGGTCACCATTCGAAACGTCAGTGAAAGGCGACATCAAATCGGCATACTGCGCGCCCTCGGGTTCCAGAGGAGCATGGTGGTTGCGACCTTCCTCGTCGAATTGTCGTGGGTGTCATTCTTGGGGATTTTGAACGGAGCATTGGTTGGAGTTGGCTTCCATTATGCGCTTTATGATAGATTCCTCAAAGAAGATGGTGCTGAATTCATCATGCCTTGGAATGAAATTTACATGATCGTCATCGGTGCTTACATCTTGACATTGTGTGCAACACTTTGGCCGGTGCGACAGGCCGCTTCTATTCGACCGGCCGAAGCACTCCGGGATGTAAATTAAATTACAAATCGTTTGTTCCAGTATTAATAAAGAAACACCATTTCAACCGCAAAAAAGTAACTTGGGCCGGCGGTCACTATAAATACAAAGTTTTTCTGTGGCGGAGCACCCACTGTGAGGGAGGACTGTAAAGTGAAGCAAATTGTACCTATTGTACTCACGGCGTTGATGTTGACCAGCTTGTTTGCTGCAATCGACTTCGCTGATGAACTGAAAGATACGAACGAAATGGAAACTGGTGGCCGTGCGGCATACGAATTGAACCTGCACGACATCTTGCAACCACGAGAAACATTCGTGGATCAAGCTGGTAACACTAGGAATGGAATAGACATTGGTGATATCGTCTATTTCCGGCCGATCATCATCAATGATGGTGACAACGCACACGAAGAATTCAACATTCGTGTGACCGTTACTCCGGCCGGAGATGGTCAAACCGCTGTCATCGACAACCTCGATGACGCTGTTTGCCCCGGTACCACCTCTGTAACTGGTTGCAGCTACAATACGCTGCCAGCCGGTGACTTCTTGGGCGGCGGTAACTACCGCGTCCAAGCAGAAAGTGGTGGAGACCTAGCATGGTCACCCACTATTCCTGGCGAATACACTGTAACGATTTCAATCGATGTCGACAGTTCGATGGATACCGATCTAACCAACAACGACATGACCTACACCGTCACTGTCCAACATTTCCGCGACATCGTTGTTGACCTCTGCTGGACAGATGGCCCTGGTGGCGACTGCAAGGCACAAGGTGCGTATGACAATGTGCAGGGCACAGGCCCACACAACTTCGCGCTCATGGTGACCGCAGAAGGTTCCGAAGCATGGGCACCTCGAGCCACAACCGTAACAGTTGATTTCGAAGGTGATTATGATACGGACCCCATGTCCCCATCCAATTTGGATACTGATGGAGATGGAACGAACGGACCCATCACAGCCACAGCTGGTGGCCACCGATACACTGTTGTCGTTGGTGAAGATGCCACTGTTGACGTTTGGCAGAACGTGTCTACACTAGATGACCCAGTGACCGATACCAATGACTTGGCAGCGAACCCATGTTCGAATGGTGCCAACCCCTGTCAACAGACCCGTACAGTGATGGTTTTCGAAACGACCTATTCCTACCACGGTGAAATCGTCGGAGACCCTGGTGCAGATGTTGATCCAGCGGCTTCAACGTCTGTATTTTCAATCACAGCAATGTTGGCGA
>JASLKT010000039.1 GCA_030747395.1 Candidatus Thalassarchaeaceae archaeon | reverse complement strand
TCCTGACAAGAAACCCGAACTTGTTGCCCCAGGGGAAAAACTGGCCATTCTGAATGCGCAAATCGATACAGACAGTCTCTATGCTTGGGGCTCAGGTACGAGTGGAGCGACTGTATGGGTCAGTGGAGCAATTGCACATCTGTTGGAACACCGACCAGATCTTGCACAAAATGGATCATCAGGTGGTTCGAGAAACACCGTGGAAGATGTCAAAGAATGGATCCAGAATAGTGTCGAACCAAAAGAAGGCCAAGCAGAACACGACAACTACTACGGGTATGGTAAACTGAAAGTTGATGCTCTACTCGCAATGGCGAGTTAGGCTTGGATGATGCCGACCAAGGTCCCACCAAACAATGGAACAAAACCAACCGGGTTCGTCTGATTAATTTCGGCAATGAATTGGACCCATTCATTGAATGCAGCGACCCTTTCTTGTTCCGGATTTTCTGGGCCAGACTGCGGGATTTCACCGACATCGACCACGGGGACTTCTGGTTCAGCTGTAAGGATGAGACCACCGGGGACCAACAATTCGAATGAACGCTTGATTGCAGTCACCTTACCGACGTCACCTACATCGACGATGATGATTTCATATGGGGCCCGCAAAGGTGGTGGGGAGGTGGATGCGACTTCGCTCGAAGTTGTATTGGCTGCTTTCCAACTATCCAATTCCGCACATAATGAATCAAAATCCCCCACACGAACATGGGCCCAATCTTCAGCATCATATCGTCTTAACAGACGGGTGAGGATGATACCAAATTTACCTCCAGCTTCAATCATATCAAAATGCTCTGGGGTTGAATGATTGGACCAATAATCGAGCAACCATGCACTCATGTGACCAATTCCTGAACCCACTTCACAGATTCGTTTGGGTTGGACTCTAGCAATGATGTCGCGAATTCGACGTCGTAAACTCGTCGGCATTGAATCTAATTCCATATGCTCAAGTTGAGCACCAATGGATGCAGCGATTTCCGGTTCATCCCTTGGATGATCCGGGTTCTTGGCCAGCAATGCTGCCAAGGCGTCTTCAATGCTTAGCCCCACATTTCGCCGGGTACGCAATTGGTTTTCAAATCTCGGCGACATGGGATGTCGTGAAATACCCCCGGTGAGCCGGTCGGACTGGAGGAGATGACGTGGACGAGGGGGTCGAAGAATTAGACAACGTCACTCGTTGCCCTAGTTGCAATACCCGACAAGCACACGAAATCCTCAAAGAGAAGGCACTCAAGAATGATGCGGGAATCGATTATTTGCTCCGATGTGAGGGCTGTGGGAACGTCCATACTGTGATTTTCAGAAACGCCAAACCAGTCACTATTCGCTTCACACTCTCGGATGGCCCTGACTCATTCCCATATGAACTCGAAGTTGATGATGACGAAGTTTTTGTATTGGACGATGAATTTGAGGCCATAGATCTCCTCTGGAGAATCACTCGTTTGGAAACTGATGGTGATGCGAAGCCTCGCGCACTAGAGGCGCGGAAAGTCAGGCGCGTTTGGGCATCCCGAATTGATCTGGCAAGAATAAAGCGGACCTTCAGTGATGGTGAAATTTCATTCTCAGATTCTATCGAGGTTGAACCTGAAAAGGTATTTTCTTGCGGAACTATTGTCAAACACCGCGGCGAAACATGGCGAATTCGTGCCCTACATTCAGGAACTGCTCGGACCTTGACAGGGAAAATGGAAGCGCGGAATATCAAGCGGATTTTCCTGCACAGACCCCCTTCTCGCGAAGAAATTGCTGAGAAGCGAAAGATCGAACGAGGAAACTGGAAGGGCCAAAATTTCCCGGGTCGCGAGGAGCATCAAGAAAAATGGCGTGGTGACCGTGATGAATGAGCGTCATGACCCCAGCGCATGCAGGCGCATATTGCGAGATGCGAGGGAAAATGGATTGTCGCGCAAGTTGTTCGACCTTGCACAGGATTTGCAGGATGGGGTTTACCGAGCTGAAGCCCTATGCGGATTGTGCAGTTCAGAGGACATGGATGAAGATGATCGTGCAGAATGGGTATCTATCATTGTCGAATCAATGCTTGAAGAAGAACGTGCTTGGAGATTGGCAGAAAATATTGGAATTATTGCGAAATCCGCTGGGAATTGGCCCGGCGGTCGAGCCCGCAAATCATTGATGAATAACCTCGTTGGAATGACTGGTGGTTTACCGGCTGGCGAGGCTCGAGTCGATGCACTGAAAGCGATTGCCAACCGAGTAACAGAACAAACATTACCTGAGTTATTCCTATTGGCCATTGAAAATCATGGGATGGAAGCCAAAGCGGCCCGCCCCATAATGAAAGCAATTGTCAACACTGGAAATCGAGAGATGATTGATGAAATCACACCATTACTCACTGAAGCATCTCCTGATTTAGCAGTCAAATTTCTCGATAACTTACACCGCCTGACCGTGCAAGCAAAACTGGTTTTGAATCCAAGTGCGCTTCAACTATCGCTGCCATTCCTTGCTGCCGCTGATTTTGAAACGGTACGAACGATGTGTAGCCACGCGAATCGGTCCGAGGACGTTCGAATGTTGGCAGAAACTCTAGCAGGAGATGACGAAGAAGCGATTCGATATGCTGTCACTTTAGCCGGTAGAGCGGATCGCTCTGGAGATTCAGAATACGCACGTGAATTACTGGAAAATGCCGTACAACATGTCGATTATTTAGAGTCGCAGACAGCAATCAGAATCAGGAAAAATCTTGCGAAAGCCTTCGAGCGTCTTGGTGATTCGGAGCGAGCTGATAATCTGACTCCAGTGCGAACACCCCTTGCCCTAAGCACCCAACCCATCAGTGAAAATTCAGAAAGGAGGGGGCACACAATGGCATTGGTTGGAACCTACGAAGGTGGAATTGGCACACCGCATCTACGCGCTTTGGCCCGTGCATCCGGAATTGCTTGGGGTTTCGGACTCGATATTGCTCTGATTGATTGGCCAACTGAAGATCTTGAGGCGCTATGTCTTCGTGCGAAAAAAGAATCTGGGACTGCAGGAGTGAATCACTTGCCATCACTACTTTCGTCTGGACGAATACAATTACTGTCAATTGAAGATGCCCTAGAAGGGGTTGTAGGACACCCCATTGCAACCACGCATCAACCGGTAGGTGGTTCAGTAGATCTGACCGGGTTTGAGGGGGGCATCTGCATGTTCATCGGTCTCGGCAGACAGGGGTTGCCACAGAAATTACTCGACAACTGTCCTGATCAATTTGAGTTGACTGGAATTGGAGCCAGTTTGGAAACTGCTGTCGCGATGGGTGCCATCGCTCAGAGGCTGGCCGACCTTTGATTATCGGCGATTGGTCCACGGCATGAATATTGATTTTGTAATGTGCATTGCGACATCTGGATTTTCATCCAATCTCCTCATACTGTATTCATACCAGCGTTCACCATAGGGAATGTAAATTCGAGTCCGATGACCGGCTTTGGCGAGGCGACGGCGGATATTTCCCCGAACACCTAGAAGCATTTGGAATTCATATCCCGGTCCTTTCCCTGTGCGTTCTCCTGCACATCCATCTCTTGAATCACCTATCCCTGGCCCCATTCCTCGCGCTTCAAGTGCGGCTAGGGAATGCTCGATAATCGGCCAGTCGTGTGATGCTATCGCTGCATAGGCTCCTCGATCGAGAATTTGATCCACATGTTGGTTCAGTGCATCTACAATATTGTGGTAGCCTGTATGGGATATCGATTCATGTTCAAGGTACACGCCTTTGCAAATTCGGAAGTCTGCATATCCACTCAATTCATCGCAAACCGCATCAATATCGGATGAAGTTCTGAAAAGACGAGATTGCAATACAGTACCAACATTACGCAATCCTTTCGCATGCATAGCGATGACAATGTCAATTGTCGGTTGGGTGACACGAAAATCTTCCATATCTAGACGGACGAAGATATCGTTCTCCATGGCGTTTCGTAGCAGCCGCTCGATATTTTCGTAGGCTTTTTTCTCATCGATTAACAAACCGAACGCGGTGGGCTTGATGCTCAAATTAGCGTCTAGATTATTCTTCACAATTGCATCGAGAACCCGATCATATTCGTCGATGAAGAATTGGGCTTCATCGAGGTTGGATATTTCTTCGCCGAGCACGTCGATGGTGAAGCAGACCCCTTCACCAGTGAGTTTTTTCATCACAGATACGGCACTGGCGATATCTTTTCCAGCAACATACCTGCGAGCAACGCCTGCTACGAAAAAACGTGGCATGCACTTGGTGATACCAACCATGAACCGCCCTAGGACACCCATCGCACGCCTCCCATTAACAACGAACAGTGAGGGCGCTCTTTGACGATTGCTTTCGAGTCTTCAGTCCAACTCAGATGCGAAAGGTGTCCATTGGCCGCGATTATCCACAACCCAAAGCCCATCTTCACTGCGATCCAATATACGGTGCCCAATCTCTGCCCTTGCAGTACAATACAATCCGTTTTCATCTGATGAAGGGTCAACCCAAGTGATGTCTTCTCTCCACCCCGTAATCAACCAATTCCCATCATCCCAGAGTGCATCCTGAATTGGGCCTTGCACATTTTCAACGAGCAGTGATTCATCGTTGGGGTTCCACCTTGCCATACGATTGTGGCTTAACCCGAATAACCATTCATCAGATTCAGAGGCCCAAACCTGATTGACGCTGGATTTGAATTGCAAAACGCCATGTCGTCGTACTGAGCCATCAGATGCGTCAAGTTCGGCCCACCCACCCCCCAGTGAGAAGGCCCAAATTGTGTCTTGCTTTGCAATCAATGACACCAACACTTCCCCGTCTGGCAACTGCACAAGAGAATCCCATTCGAGAGGGTCTCGTCTCCAAATCTCTTCTGAAGTTGAAGTGACCCGATAGACTCCCCGGTGATGAGTGCAAAAAATGAGATCTGTTTCAAACGTGCACAGTGCGAGAGGTTCCGCATCAAGAACGTGAGACCACACGGCACCTGCGACATGATGCCGGTCAATTTCCCCGCCTTCAATTGCCATTCGCAACACAGGGAGGTCGATGCCATCTTGAAGAGGTTCCCTAAGATCCAATACAGCTAGTCTTGCAAGAGAAATTTCACGCTCAACCCAGGTTGAAACAAGTAGATTCTCGTTTAGCAATACGGCGTTCGTGATTGTCCCAGGAAACGGAAAACGAATGGGGTCTAGTGCATTCAGTCGTTGGGGGTGAAGTTGACACAAACCCCCTTCGGTATCAATGAGGATTGTCCGCTCGGAATTTGCGAGTAAAAATCGAGGAGGAGATGGTGTGTCTGGCAGTGACATCAACTCGTGGCAGGCGCCGCGATTCATGAAGGAATGGGCAGCGAATGCTGAAGGATGGTGGCCCTGTCGCTCAAGCGATGGTGACGCTTCTCATCGTATCAGAACCTGACATCGCATCCACCATACAGGGGGATGCTCTGCTTAATCGAGGGAATTGGATTGAAATGGATACGGTTGAAGCTGGTCGTGTGTGGAAACATGAAATCAAAGACGTTTGGCTCTGGTGGTTTGCAAATCGACTGTTAATGGAAGATGGGTTGGATAATCGATTTTCAAGCGCAACGGGTGAGATTGTTGACGAAGTGATTTTTCTATCGCGCCACTTTGCCGCCAGTGGAAGACCTAGTCTGACTCTACATGTCATTGGTGTTCCGGGCGAACATCCACATGGCGAAAAGGCAGAACATGGTGGGATCAAAGGTGATGTGATGTTACCCAACCCTAGATTTGCATCTTGGTATCGCTTGATGTGCGAAGCCGCACACCGACACGCACTCGTACCTGAATTCGAGTTAACCATTGAAACTACACATCATGGTCCCTGCCTAGAGGCCCCTACAATGTTCATTGAAATTGGCTCATCGGAGAGTCACTGGGGCCGTGTTGATGCTGCTGAGGCTTGGGCCGATGTGATGGAAATGGGTCTTGGACTCGATGGTTCAAAAGGTGTCGGCGATTGGAATTCAATGTCCAGAGATGAAAGATTAGTGGCAAAGGTGATGATTGGAATTGGCGGTGGGCACTATGCACCCCGTCACACAGATGTATTGCGAAAAACCAATTGTTGGGCGGGACATCAACTCGCTAATTACGCTCTTGAAATGGAAAAACCCGAGGAGACGGAGTGGAATCCCGATACGGGGAAACTTCCCGAGGGGGCATGGCAACATGCAATCCGCGTGAGTGTGGAAAGTACACGCGACGCATTTCCGGATGGACTAGTGATGGCTCATTTAGATCGTAAATCGTTCAAGGGATGGCAGCGTCGAGTCATCAAGAGGTTGCTGAATGAACTCGAAGTGCCCGTTGGACGAACAAGAGACTTTGAGTAATCACTCTGTCTTATCAGAATGGCCACAGCGGCCACAGGTTTTGCGATCAGAGTGGACACCTAGGAAGACACCTGGTCCACATTTGGGGCAATGTTCCTGCCGTACCAGTTTACCGTCTTCAATACTATACTTTGACCACTTTGCGGCTGCGCTTGGATTGTCGCCCATCACTCCTCACCTCCAGCAATTTCGGCTGCTTCTTCTGAATCTTCAGCAGGTGCTTCTTCGGCAGGTGCTGGGACGGCCTTTTCAGCAGGTTCTTCTTCTGAACTACCGTGGCGTGCAAGAATGTATTTTGGTTCCTTCTCAAGGTCAGCTCGGTCACCGTAAACAACAGCGTTTCCAGTGGTCAGTGGTTGACCGAATCGGGTGCTGACAGACTTGACTAGAATGCGATCTTTTGTAGCACCTGGTTCCATTTTCACGACAGCGTCAATGATTTCAGTCCGAGTAGGAGTGGGGGCGCCAGTATGGCGCCATTGCCAAGTCAATTCAACTCGGTTTAGAATAGGATTTTCTTTTCGTTCAATTATTTCCATGCTGATGCCTCCATTATGTGTGTCGAACCTTCAGAGCGTAACTACCAGGTGTGTCAATCCCTAGAGCGCGGGCTACCTCACTACGAGGGGGGTTGAGTAGGATTGTAAATCCCTGCCAATCGGCGCTAAGTTTGGTGTCAGGGTGGAATGGGCATGAGGGTTCAGGGACCTTGACCTTCTCAATGTCATCTTTGTTCTCTTTTTGCCACTCCTTTCGCTCCTTTTCATCAGGGTCACGGCCATTGGCCGTTGCAAAGGCTCGAATTGCGAGTGCCTTCTTGTTCTTCGCCTTGATTTCATTGTTGGACTTGAGCCACCAACCAGGGTTGCCTTCCTGAACCTCAACGATATGTCGACATTCTGGGCAAGCGAGATCCTTCTTTACCATGTAAATCAATCCTCCTCGTTGAGCCACTCGTGAGCGCCTAGAGCAGTTTGCTTGCAAGTCAAACCAATCTTGCTCGAACGTGGATCGTGTGGATTCAGGGATAGCGACACAATTCGGGCACGAACTGCTGTTCCTTCTGCAAGATATTTACCAGATTGACGACCTTCGATTCGGCGCAAACCAACGTTGATGTCGATTTGCTCATCGAGAATCTGGCTCTTGTGCAATAGGGCCTCCATGGGTCCAATACGGACGAATGCACCAAACTCGTGCACTTCGCTCACCGCACCATCTACGATTTCGTTCCCATCCATCATGAACAATAGGGCCTTGAATCTAACTTTTTGATAAATCGCGCCATCACCATGAATAATTCTACCTCGACCCTGCAATTCATGGTCCAAAGTAAGCAAGATGTAATTGCCATCATCATCGAATTTACCTTCAAATGCAGTTGCTGCAAGACGGTCGACGTGATCTGCAAGGGACTTGCCCTTTTCGATATACTCTGCTGGAATTCGAATGGTATCTTCGACTATTTCGAGACTGTACATTTTTATTGCCACCACTCGGATTACTCTCAGCAGAGGTGGTCGCCAAGGACGGAAGACCCGTAAGCCCCCCGTCCCTCATCGGCTGCCGCCTCCAGAGGAGAGGTCGTCCAAGACGATTCGGCGACCGAAGGCCCCTCTATGAACGCTTCGCAAAATCCAGATTCTGGAAAAAGGCGTTCTGGGTTACTATGTAACCCATGAACACCCCCGACACGCGAACGTTCAAGAGGTGTTCTGTGGGCATAACCACTGATGGCGAGCGGAGCCCATGCTGTGTTGCGTGCACCAATCCCAATTATCGGATTGATTCTACTCCTCATCGGACAGAGTTTGTCACCCCTCTCATTTGCCACTGATGATGTTGTCGAATTGACACAGAGTCGAGATGGTGACGTTTGGATTGATGGGGGGATTCCCTGGCCTCAATTTGGTCGGACCCCTGGTCACGAATCTGCGACCCCTCCACATGCACCATCTGAACCCGAATCTGGAGAGTTGTTGAGCATTACAAATCCGGTCCTCAACTGGAGACATTATGCCGCTGAAGATGTGGGGGTAGAAACGTTGGGAGTTTCTGTGGGCAACTTTAGTTCCAATATTGACACAGGGGGTGTTGGACTCGATTCTTGTGCCCGAGACAGTCTATCACCTGTCTTCATTCATCAGCAAAACTCGCATGCATTCATGCGTATCGTTGACGGAGATACAAGTCAAACCATGTGGGAAGTCGATATTGGAACCATAGATCTTGAAGTCAAATCCACACCAATTATTCTTGATGTTGAAGATGATGGAACCCTTGAAATCATCGTCGTCTATGATGCCAATGGTCAAGCAACCGTCGAATTATGGGCCCCTGATATCGAATGTGATGTGACGGGTTGGAAACCCGGTGGTAGTCACGAAACTGAGCGATTGTGGAGATGGAGCCATTCGACTTTTGAGATGGCTGCCGATCGAACCTGCCAAACTTGCCATCAACCTGTAGCTCAGCCACTCTTGGCTGATTTATTCTTGGACAATTCACCAGAACTCGTTCTAGCGATGGTGGATGATGTAAACAATGAACCGAATCTTGTCGCCCTACCTCTTCCAACATCAGGAACCCCTAGCCCAATATGGGAGGTTACCTTAGGTGAAGGGACTCACCCATCCGACCCCGCTTGGGTACAAATTGACGCCGTTTCCTCGGCGATTCTCCTAACGACCATCGATGAGAACAACGGCAACATGTGGGTTTGGAAAATTAACGCAGCCAACGGTCAAGTGCAATACGAAGAAACCCTGAACAATCTTGATGGGGATACGGCAGCACCTCATGTTCGCTTACCGGGCCCAATTATCACACAATTGGATTCAGATCCAGCCCCTGAGATGGTCGTAACGATTCCAACCGATGTCGATGGTGCCGGTACCGGTGATGGAGCCACTTTCATTGGCCTTGACGTCACTGATGCGGCCACTATCTTCTCGTTCTCTGCTTCAAATGGTTATGCGGATGCCCCGCCTGTACTCATTGACTCCGATGAGAATGGCATTACAGATCGAATCTGTTGGAACACATGGTATAGGGATGGAATCTCGTGGCATGGCATGGTCGGATGTCACGACTATAACGAACAGAACCAGAATACATGGCTTGATTGGAACCAGATTGTAGAAGGCACTTCGGGCAACCCCAATGACGAGATTGCTGTTTCGGCACCAACTCCGATGGATATCGATGGAACTGGTTTCGATGAAATATTGGTTACATTCGGACGAACCATCTATGCGCATGATGGAGAAACGGGTTCACGCTCATCGATTAATGCTGAATGGGTTTCTGGATTAGAATTGCCTCACCGAACTTGGGCTGGTCATGCCCTTGCTGATTTCGACAATGATGGAGCCCTAGATTTACTCGTGGGAGATATGCTGATTTCTCAGGCAGGAGCAGATATTCGCCCATATGAAGATGGATTGGCAATCACATTCAACCCCAGTACACCGGACCCTGGTGAATTGGTGACGGTGACTGCTTTCTTTGAAAACGCCGGAACTGATTCCACCGACACCGATACGTTTGCTAGAATGTATGTCGATGGAGAATTGAAACATACGCACAGAGAAGGGGCCTTAGACCCCCGGCCACCCACTGGAAATGGTAATTCCGCTTCATTTTCGTTTGACTGGAGTGGGGGACTGGGCGAGCATACCTTTGAATTGAACTTGGATGAACATGGCAATGTAACTCAAACAAGAACCGATAATGATGTGACGACAACTGTTCTCACAATCATTGCACCCTACAATGTCAGTATTGGAGTCCCCCCTGATCCTGTTCGTGTCCCCCCTGGCGGCCAAACAAACGTGCAGCCAATCATCACATCCACTGGCCGAATCGCGAGCACTTGGTCGATGACAATTGATGATTCGGGGTTGCCTACGAATTGGACGATTGTTGACCTTGATCCTAGCACCTCATCAGGGGTGCAGATTGAGGTCGGTGCATCATGGAGCCCCACACTGCAGATTACTGCACCAGTGGAGGCATTGGGAACGGATTCTGGATTTGTCGAAATAACGATGACTCTCGATTCAAATCAAAGTATATCACAAACTGCGATTCTACCGATTGAGGCTGAAAGAACAAGGGGGCTTTCCCTTAGAGGTGCGGATGGAACTGCAAATTCAAATGGTATGGGAATCCCTGGTGAAGCCGCAGCAGCTTGGATTCTAGTTGAAAACCTCGGTAACGCCCCAGAAACTGTCTCATTGCAATGGCAACAAACTGCCTGGGACCCGCTTATCACCCTACATGATTCATCTGGGCAGGAGGTCAACCCATTGGAGTTGGACCCCAATGAGATTCGGGAATTGACTGCGCGTCATGATGTCCCCCTTTCTGCAACCTTGGGTGAAAATGTATCCACTCAACTATCCATGTGTATTGGTGCAGGTGACGATGAGGAATGTCGTACAATAGATTTGACATTCACGGCAAATCAGGTGCAGATATTACCACCCCACATTCGTTCTGTTCCCGCTGATAATAGGACATGGGATATTGAGGTTCAGTTGCCATCGGGTGTGAATGAAATGGAATGGGATATGGCCACTGCAGGGATGATTATGCCCGAGTGGGTATGGAGTACAAATGGCGCCCTATCCATTGATGGTACAACCCTGCGCGTATCTGGAAACACGGGGGCCCGTGTGACTGGTTCGCTAATCCTGAATATGCCATATGCCGCACCGCCGATGTTACACACATGGACTGCAGAAGAAGCGAATTACAGCGGATGCATTCTATCACTATCCTTGCAAGTATTGCAAATCCACAGGGCGATTCTAGAGGTGACTTCGCCAGTTGTTCAACCTCATCGCATGGATGTGGGTGTGCAGGAAACGTTGATGCTAAGACTGTCGAATCCAGGCAATGGACCAGATGCGTATGACATCACATGGAGTGTTGTTTCAAATGCTAATTTCACTTCTGACCCCGGCCTCCAAATTCAAATCCCGTCATCTCAATATGCACTTGGATCTGGTGAACTTCGAAGTGTCCCGGTTTCCCTTACATTACCCCAAGAAATGACGGCGGGAGTAGTACTCATCCTCCGCTTTGAAATGCAATCGATTGGCGACATAGGGGTCAATTCAACAAGTGAGATTCTCATAGAGGCAAGGCAAGATCATCGTTGGGAAATGGAACTGACTTACAGCGGTATGCAAATCGATAGTGGAGATACTGTGAATGCGGATCCCAACACACAACTGTCCTTCTCCCTTGGCGTGAAAAATATTGGAAATCTTGCTGACCAAATTGACATCACACCATCAATTACCATACAAGTCTCAGGTGGCGATGAGGGGGTCGGTTGGACCGCATGGGGGGATTCAAGTGGCAATGTATTGGTGAACGGAACTCAAAACCTCACCATTGGAGTCAATACTTCAGCATCTGCATGGAAAGATACGGTTGCGACGATTACTTTCAACGGGTTGAGCGATGATACCACAATTGCACCATTTATCGTCCATATCCACACAAATCACGTCCCTGGTTGGTGGATTCTAGCAGGAGGTGCTGACTTGGATATCGATCGAAATGGCGCCAATATTTCACTGGTTGTAGAACAACGTGGGAACTCTCCCGCAGAGCCATTCATCAATGGTTGGGTTGATGCTGGTGGATGGAACATCAATGTAAGTGAAAATATATCATCACTATCACCTGGCGAGAGTACCAACTTCACCTGTGAAATCACACCACCTGAAGGCGCCATATCAGGACACACTGTCGAATTAACCCTCCGAGCACGGAATGGAGATGGAACGGGGATGGGCCAGACCACGCTACCATTGCGTGTTGCAGCCTGGCATGATTATTCACTCGAACATGAGGAGTTGTGGCCCATCTCTTCTGTTGGAGGTTTGCCGTTGGCCATGCTCTCAAATTTGGGTAACGCACCCACAACCATCAATCTCGAAATACTCGGATTGCCTGAAGGTTGGGCACTGTCTGGGCCAAATCAAGTGAGCCTAGGGGTAGGTGAAAGTTCAGGTGTGCCACTTTCTGCAATCCCTCCGAATTCCAACCAAAGTGGCTTTGGATCCAGTGTGACACTACGAACGACCGATGAAAGTGGTACGCAACGCGAGGCGAGTCTGACTCTAACTCAACGTGACAAATCTTGGGCCACTAGCCCTGTGCTGTTCGGAACATCAGGAGATGTATTGGAACTGGATTTTAATCCGGGATTTGATGTCAATTCAGTTACACAAGGGAGCGAGGCTCTTCTGCAATCTGAGGAAGGGAGTTGGCTTTGGACTGTTCCGGTGATGGATTCTGACGGTCAACTCGACGTTGATGGGATTACTCTAGATTATTGGGCACGCGTAAGGGACCCCCCTACACGCATGGGCAGTTGTACCGTCAGTTCCCTCGGCTCCGTGCCTCAAGCAACATGCACCATCCACAATGATACGACAGAAATTGATTGGACGGCTATTTTACGTGATGAAACTGGTGTTGTTATCGATTATGCATCGGGCCATTTACTAGAGAATACAACACTCAGTAAAATCAATCTATCTGCACAAACATGGAACCCTGCACCCGGAGAGCATTTCCTCAAAGCAACATTACTAGACGGAAATGGCGGACTGATTGCAGAATCAACACGTATGGTTCTCGTTCGAGATACCGATTGGAATTTGGGCATCACTGCCGTTGAGATGCGAGAAAGTTCCGGTCAACAAGAGATTGTCATTTCGATCAGTAGGGAAAATCAGTCGAAATTTTCTGACGCTGTCTGTTTTATACACCTCAATGCCGATTCTTGGAATGCCAGACATCGTGTCAATGTTGGCGGGGAATTAGCGCCCCAAATCACAATCGAACGACCCGGACTACCAGCTGGGACCACGGTTGATATTGAGTTACAATGTGATGAGCCTTGGGACATCGATAGCAACGATGACGACGATACCAACTTGATTGTCTTACCCTCAGGAATTGCAGAACCAGGAGACGGTTTGGACTATGCAATGCTCCTGGGAAGTCTCGTGATTGTGTTTGGCATCATGGGCCTACTCGGAATGATTCGGCCGGATTCAGGCCCGAGAAAGATAGAGAAAAGGATGAGGGTCAGAAAGAGAGTTGCAACGAAAACCAAGAGTGTAAGAGACACAATTGAAGACGATGAAGATATTCACATCGAAGACGAGGAGTCTGTTGATTCAGAACCGCGAGTAGAAGTCGATACGGAATCGGAAGAGATTGAAATTGAACCAGAACCAGAAGCTGTTTTGGATGAGTTTGAAGCAAGACTTCAGCGCCTAAGAGAACAACGTGATCGTCTTGGAGGGAGATGAGTGGAATCCCTGAATAGAGGGGAAATTACCCCATTCCACACATTCGACCCCATGCAAGGATTGTTGGTTTCTGAACTTGCAGACCTGCTGGATACAATAAGGCAGGGTGGGCCTGATACCCTTCCTGAGTTAGCCACCACACACCCTGATGCTGCAAGAAGTTTAGAAACACAGGGAATCATTCTATCGGAGGGGCGTTCATCAATAGAATTGGATGATGCCACACTATTGTTCATCGCTCTACGTGCGACTACCGACGATGGTGGCCCTGCAGAACCTCTAGACCGAGGGATTTCGATGGAGCGCCTTGGTAGATTTCCGATTGGGACTGGAAATGCCATCACCTATCTACGCGAATTTCTAATTCCCGAGAATGCTGACGACCAAGGAGGACAATTGCTTTTGCAACTTGACTCCGGTTTACGAAATGAAACGCGTGGTCACGACAACTTGAGTTTTGGTTTTGGTGGGATGGCGCTACACGGTTGGTTAACTGCACCTGAAGTTACATTTCTGCGAACATATCTTCAGAAATCAGCTTGGAAGGTTGCTCAAAAAGAACCGCTGGACGGAGGGGTCAGGGAGATTGTGAGGCACCTGCTAATTATCCTGAAAACCGCAGAAAAACGAGATGTTGGAATCCTTATGCGTGCACACGGGGACTAGAAATTCTCACCCGTCAGTCGTTCAAACATGCTCTCATAAAGAGAAGCTGTTTGATCAATGATGATTTGCGGGAGAGCTGGAATAGGCGGTTCTTCTGTACCCCCTTCACGAGCGGCATACAGTTCAGTATGATGTCCCGTTCCAAGGTAGTGTTCCCTAACAAATTCCTTGGAGAGAGAAACAATCGTCCCATTTTCATAATCATCTGCTGCCCACCAACGATCCTCATCTAAAGTACCGAATGAGTCTACAAGCACTGGGATTCGATTTGGGCCGAGTGCGAATTCCTTCTTCCCATCCACATGGATCAAACCCCGTTTGGCAGCCTCGACTTCGATGATATTGTCAACTTGCACCACGATTGCCAGTATTGAATCAAATTCATCATCGGTCAAGTTTGAAATTTCCAACGCTTCCTTTCTGTCCAGTAGACGGTCAAATTTCTCGAACTTGGTGGACACTTCTAGATAGGGTTCTGGAAGTTTTACACCCTCCTCCAATACGGTGCCTGGTTCAAATCCAAATTCTTCTGCACCCACGTCACCACGCTTGTATCGACGCCAGCCGCCACCAGCCAAGTAGTGTCGACAAATGACTTCGAGTGGGACGAATACGTTTTCCATATCTCTGGGGATTTCGCCGGGTTCTCGGATGACTTCAAATCGTCGTGCAAGTACTCGATCTGGTGCATTCATTTCGATGATATGCGTTTCACAAATGCCCGCTTCCTCGACCAACTTGAACCAATGACAAGATGTTCGATTAAGGCTCTCACCCTTACGTGGAATGAGAGATGGAATGATTTGATCGAAAACTGAAATTTGGTTGGTATAACGAAATTCAATGACATCAGGGTCATCGGTACTCCAAACTTGCTTGACCTTTCCAGAATACAGGAGTTCTGCCATGGGGTGAACCCTGCCGAATCCGTCTTTGAACATTGGGTGAAGTGGAAATCCTCAGATTAGGCCCAAAGCATCCTCAATCCGGTTTAGTTCAGGACCCGTTGTTTGAGAACCAGCCCACGCACCTTTGTCTGTTGAAACGCAACCTGATCCCACATACGGCGACCCGAAATTAACGGTTCCAACCATTGCAGGGACATCTAGTACAGATTCAATTGTTTCAACTTCTATTTCGGTGACATCTGGATGCAGAAGAACGCCACGATTATTGCAGACCGCAACACTTCCTGGCGTGTCGTTTCCGGCAATGCTAATTGCAGCACACTTGACTTTGAGTGTTTCAGCAAGAATATCGAGGCCTTCTTGAGGAAGCACAGGGCTGGCAACAGCGCCATTCTCATTGATAATCAATAAATTTCCAGCTGCATTCACACCACTTTCCATTACGACAACGTCACCAAATGAGGTCAAGTGATCAATCTCTTCCGCTGTAGCAATATCTGCAACTGCGATGCCATTGGAATTTCCGGCCACAAGTGAGCCGACCAAGGCACTGCCTCCAATCGACATCTGAGCGACTTCAAGGCCCAAGCAATCTTCAAGCGCTGCCACATCTTTTTTAGAAATTTGAAGCGGAGCAAAAAGAACTCTACCGACCATCGCCAGATGTACACCTACTTGGCTTGTACCAAGTAAATCGGATGCTTTCAGCCCCATGCCTGTGCCTCCGTTGAGAATGCGGCAGTGACTGTGTCTCTTAGCCGTGCCGATTGGAGTGTTGCGATGTAGCCTGACGGCCTTTGTCTAAGAATGCGGGGGTTTGAAAGAAGTTGGACCTCGGCCGACTCGAAAGTCGGCCGAGATCCGGAAAAGAGGAGTAAAGAGACACAACGACATGCGTTCCCGTGGACTCTCGTACCACAGTACAAACAGTGACGCAGGAGGTCTTGACTTCTGGGTTCGGAATGGGACCAGGTAGACACCTCCGCTATGGTCGTGTACAACTCCTCTTTCGAATTTGAATCGACGTTTTTATTGAACAGAGGCCCACACAGCTGTGGGTGCGGAAAAAAAAGAAGATGCTCGAGCGATTAGTGCT
>JASLKT010000038.1 GCA_030747395.1 Candidatus Thalassarchaeaceae archaeon | reverse complement strand
GTGTGACGATTCTTACGGTGTCCAAGTAGCAGGACTTGCCGGACTCCCATCTGCTGTAGTCGAACGTGCTAGGGATTTGTTGTTATTCCTTGAGTCCCAAGCCCAAGGCGCACGTGCCGGCGAGGGCGGTGTCCCCCTCTCAAGAGAGGCCGGCCAATCCTCACTGTTTGGCTGGAACCAACCGACTGCTCCGACACGTGTTGTAGAGAAAGATTCTGAAATTGAGAAACGTTTGTCTGAAATTGATCCTGACATGTTGAGTCCCCGCGACGCGATGGACCTCATCTACGAATTGCGAGGAATGCTGCAGGGTACACACAAGTGGTTGGAGGAATGACATGGCCGTGACCACCGAGAACCGCCGCCCTATCCAGCAACTGGATGATGATACGATTGGACACATTGCGGCAGGTGAAGTTGTCGAACGTCCGGCTCAAGTGGTCAAAGAATTGGTCGAGAACAGCATCGATGCAGGGGCGAACCGAATCCGCGTTGAGATTGAAAGAGGAGGTTTTGATCGTATTTCAGTCATCGATGATGGTGCTGGAATCCCCCCTGCTGAGTTGGAATTGGCCGTGACACGACACGCTACCAGCAAACTTGCGACTGCGACCGATCTCAGTGCAATCCATACCCTTGGATTCCGCGGAGAAGCGCTTGCCAGTATTGGGATGGTGAGTAAACTCAGTGTATCCAGTAGAGCCGGAAACTCTGAAGGAATGCGAATATCGGTCGATGATGGTGCAAAGAAACCATTGGAACCCGCAGGAATTGCGCCTGGCACAGTAATCGAAGTGTGCAATTTATTCGGGAATATCCCCGCCCGTCTTTCTTTCCAGAAACGCCCTTCAACAGAATCGGCAGCAATCGTCGACATCGTAGTATCACAGGCTCTTTGCAATCCGGCGATCGGATTCACTGTCAGTATAGACGGTCGTAATGTCCTCGAAACCCCTCCCAGCGTAGAGATGAATGATCGTTTGTTTGATCTCATTGGTGCACCGGCAGAACGCCTCGTGCCCCTGCAAGGTTCAGATGCGGATTCGCAAGCACCTGGTGATGAACGTTGGTCGGGGTGGATTTCCCCTCCTGACTTAACCCGTTCCAAAGGCGATGAAATCCATGTCATCATCAATGGCAGGCCAGTTGCATCCTCCCCATTCAATCAAGCGATTCGTCGAGGTTACCATACACGTTTGATGGTTGGTCGAAATCCCATCTGCGTCCTCCGCCTCAACCTACCACCGGGCGAGGTCGATGTCAACGTACATCCGACAAAACGTGAGGTCCGTTTGAAGCATTCCTGGCGTGTTTTGGAACGTCTAGAGAGGGCGATTAAGCACACGTTGTTACAATTGCCAACCGGTTCGATGACACCAGACTCTAGTCCAATCGAGGCCGTTGCATCCGACGTGGATTCACCTGCGAAACCAGAAGAAAATCTCCCAGTGTGGGCGGAATCTACTCAAACAAGAATCACCTATGCTGGCCCGGTTGAGAAGGCAATCAAGAAGCCCGAAATCAGAGTTAGTGAGTCTCCACTTACTCAGGCCACACTTCCCAATTTAGGCGTCGAAAAAATTTCGCCAGCACTTTCGAGCGCAGAACGAGATTTACACCGTTGGTGTTCAGGGGAAGAAAGCGTATCGCCACTGAATGAACCCGGGGCAAGTCCACTTGAAGTTGAGATTACAGATGTTCCTGAAATGATTCCCTTGGCTCAATTTGCCGACTCCTACATTCTCGCACAAGGGGCTGATGAATTGTTCATTATCGATCAGCATGCACTCCACGAGCGTGTTCGCTACGAACGCCTTAGAGGAGACATGGTATCTTGGGAAAGCCAGAAATTAGTTTCCGCCATACCTCTGGAATTGAGTTCAGCCAAGGCGGAAATATTGCATGGCAACAAATCACGATTGAACGAGCTTGGGTTTGATTTTGATTCAGATCATAATTTGATTGCAGTACCGCAATTGTTGTTGGGCAGTGACAAACTCGAGGGTTTCATTTCAGACGTGTTGTCTGAATTGGAAACTGGCGCCCATCGCTTAGATACGGTCGAAAACCTCGCGGACGAGGTTGCCTTCATGAAATCCTGTCGAGGGGCCGTCAAAGCGAATCAGAAACTCTCACTGCCAGAGATGCGACGGCTTTTGTCAGATATGCAAACAATCGAAAATCCGTGGGCCTGCGTCCATGGCCGACCTACAGTTTTGCGAATGAGCCACAACCGTCTTGATGGTCACTTTGGCCGTCATGGATGAATCAAGTTGATGAATTCGGGGAACGACACCTCGTGTAATCCCGCGCCTTCAATATTGGCACCCACCTTGGTTGCCAAGACCACAGCAGTCATCTGCATGCGATGATCACCGAATGTTGGAACCGGAGATGTAGGCTGGGAAAGGTGCTGCTTTCCTACAATACTCAACCCATCAGATGTTCTTTCAACATGAATTGAAAAATGTGCCAACATTTCGACAGTTCGTTCAATTCGATTTGATTCCTTATGCCTGGCATGGCTTGCACCACAGATAACCCCGCCACCCCCAACTGCCATCGCTGCAGCAAGGGGGGTAATCAAATCATTAGCGTCTCTCAAATTGATGGTCTGGTATTGTCCAAGATTCAAGCCAATCAATACTTCCGCCCCGATTGAGTCACTCGGTTCGACTTCGGGCAATTGAACGGTAGTGTCATGAATCATTTCGTATAATTTCCAAAAGGCGATATGCGATGCGTCAGGTGGAATTTCAATATGAGATGGTGGTTTGCATTCCCAGGGTAGGAGTAATGGGTTTTCAATCGTGTTTGGCGAGCCACATTTGTTCGCTAAATCGAATGATAGTTGTGCATGTCTCCGACTCACAATATCTCCTTCTATAGTCAATTTGAGTGGGTTATTCATCGCCGGCATTGATAGGACAATAGCTGAAAGATGCTGACTGGTTTTCTGGCAATTTAGAGACAATGAGTTGCGATTGATGGGACCCTTGATTTTCATTGGTAAGTTACGTTCAGCACAATCAAAGGTGACATCGATTCCTAATGATCGCCAAAAGTCACGGTCAATCCTAGCGTCAAGGGTTGAATCACCATCGATGGTAATCCATTCTCCAACACGGGTTGCTGCGATTGAAAGCAATCGTAGAGATGTACCCGAATTGTGCAAGTTGAGTTTACCCGCCGGGTGTTTGAATCCATCTGATCCGACCCCATGCACAATCCAAGAATCATCATGAATGTCAATTTGGACACCCATCTCAATCAAAGCATCTCGCATTGCACAGGCATCATTGGCCGCACCCGATACACCCTGAATTTCGACTTGATCTTGGCCCTGAGATGCCAACAACAACCAGCGAATCAGGTGGCTTTTCGATGGTGGCAACCCACCCTTTTCCACGAGAGGTGAATTGGCAGGAATCGAAATGACTCCTTGTTCTAGGAATGTGCCCACATACTGCCGAAAGGGGGCTACCCCATCATTCCGTCGCTGGAAGAGGCATGGCCGCCAATTCGGTTGTCCCCGAACTCCCCTGGGCTCGGATGAAAATTGTCCATCCACCGTCCTCGGTTCCCGCAGCGGTTGCATTGATGACGAAATAATCTCCACGATTGACTGTAAATGAGGCATCTCGATCGTGGAATGTGACAGTCTCTCCAACGGATCCATAGACGTTAGCGTCGTTGACCTGGCCGCTGATACTGGATGCATTGACTCCAACGGGTGGTACGATTGAGAACGTGACACTAGATGTGTGCAAATTCTGTGATAATTCAGTGAAACGAACGACCTGGAAGCCATTGTCCAATGCTCGAACGCTCATTGTCGCATATGGCGCTCCTTTGTCTGGAGCAGCAATCGCATCATCAACCATCAAGTAAACAGCACTGGCCAATAGGACGGTAATTGCCATCAGTAGAACGGTTGCAATCACGGGGCTAACAGCCTCGTCGTCGCAGGCGCGTTCGCGTCTCATCAGTCACCGAAGGTGGCCAGCGACCTGTAAATACACCGGCAATTTGCCGAGAAAGAAGTCTAGAATCGACATTGAGTAGAGCAGCCAAGGCTCAAACTCTGGTCTCTTTGTTCTTGAGTCGAAGACCCTTGTAGCTGCACTTACGGCAACGGGAAGCACGTAGCGCATTTCGAGCATTGCACTTCATGCAAATCCTAACGTCGAGTAGACGTGCTTCAGCCTCTGGGAATCGAGCCATGAGCCCGCCGACCTGCTCCCCCTATTTAATCGGCGTGGAAATTTAGCGCCCCCGTAGGGGGCGGTGAGACCGTCATGGTCTTGGGTTGTGGACGCTTCCCTCGACTTGATTACGATGCGACTCGAGCGATTGCCTGGGATTCATCACGATTCGGCTTGCATTGTCGTATCGGGCACTGAGTCCACTGTCATCGTTGATTCAGGCACATCTTGGTATCAAACAAATCTGATTGAACGCTTGGCACCGCATCTAGAAGGCAGGGCGCCCGTTGAAGCGATTCTTCTAACCCATCGCCATTTCGATACTTGTGCCGCAGCACCTCACCTTGGGGAGCATTTTGATGCCAAAATCAAGATTCACGAGAATGCGGTTGCACCACTTGCTGGTGGTGACCTGTTCACAACTTGGGCTAGCCGATATGATTCAGATATGCCCCACATTGATGCAGAGGGATTCTGTGAAGGTGAGAAAGTAGATCTCGGCGATATCACTCTAGAAATATTGCATACACCCGGTCACACAATCGATGCCTGTTGTTTCCACATTCTGGGAAAAGGCGCAATCATTTGTGGTGATCTTATTCCATCAGCCGGCCACCCCTCCCGAGCAGATATGCCAACGGGAAATATCGTAGAAATGAAATCAAGTTTGGAACGTTTGCTCAAATTATCTCCTTCTCTATTGGTGTGTGGACGTGGCGAGGCGATTTCTGGTTTGGACGCCTGTCGGAATGTCTTGAAACAACACATTGAATCCGTCGAATTGCGAATTGATAGAGAAGGTAAATTACCGATGGGTTGGCCCAAACCGGCTGAAACATGTCACTGGCTGACACCAGAACCGGCGTGGTCGTTCGACCAGTAATGAGGTGAGATACATGGAATTACCATGGTGGGGTTGGTGCCTATGGGGCGTTCTTATCTACTTTGGATACTACCTTGCAAGATCCCTTCTTGATGTCGTCTATTTCAACATCAACGAATTCAAAGAAAAACGACGTTGAGATTACCACGTTTGGCTTTCATCGTCTTTCTTCTCTTTCTTGTAATGTCGATAACAAGGCTTGCAAATCGCGAGTCTTCGCCCTTCTCCAACCAATTCACCATCTTCCCAAACATCGGCTAGATTGTCGAAAGCAATGCTCCGGCCACCATGACTTTTGTCGGCCCAATTATTGCAATCTTTGATCGCACAGGATTTTTCACCATCTTCCAATACTTTGCTTCGACGCTTCCGATCGTCATCACCAGTGCCTTTTCTGGCTTTGCGTGCCTTTGCTTTGAAGCCCATGTCAATCACTCCTTGGCACTCCTACTTGACTCCGTCGATTCTCAATTTCGCTCAATGGTGGCTTCTCTATCAGGGCCTACACCGACACTGATGATTGGGAAACCCAACAATTTCTCAACTTTCTCGACATAGGCTTGTGCATTTTCGGGTAAGGCTGCAAAGCCAGTCCCCTCGCGTGCAGCCGTTCTAGCGATGTCCAGCCATTCCTCAAGGGACAGCGCCTCAAATCCTGGAACTGATTCGTAGACTGGCTTACATCTTGCAAGGCGCCCAATATCAGCTGGAACTTCATGGCAGGGTTCACCATCGATGGTGTAGCCGACACATATTTTCAGTTCCGAAATCCCTCCCAGCACATCGAGTTTGGTCAGAGTGACGCCATCGAAACCATTCATTCGATGCGCATGACGTAAGACTGTAAGGTCAAGCCATCCACAACGACGAGGTCGCCCAGTGGTCGTCCCAAATTCATGACCGACATCAGCCATGTGCTTTCCATCAGCATCACTCATTCCCTTGCCATCGTACAATTCGGTCGGAAAGGGACCTTCTCCCACGCGCGTAGTATATGCTTTCACAACACCGTAGGTTTTCTCAACGTGCCCAGGGTGGATGCCAGCACCATGTGTTGCATTCCCTCGACTGGTCACCGAAGAAGTCACAAAGGGAAAAGTCCCCTGATCAATATCCAATAAGCAACCTTGAGCCCCTTCTAGCAGCACATGCTCACCCTGCTTCAAAGCCATGTCAAGCATCAGACCAGTGGGTGCAACCGCATTGCCAAATCGTTGCCAAACCCAAGAGAGATCTAGGGCTAGAGTTTGAGGTGTTATTTCACCGTGCAAACTCGCTTGTCGAGAAATAGTATTCCATCCAACAGGATCATCTGGCGAGGGCACAGTATCTTTGATTCCAAACAAATCGAGCCTTGCATTCATTCGTTCTGCGGCATACGTGAGCCATTCAGAATCGGCCATCCTAGATGGGATGTCGCAGAAGCGAACACCCACCCTCTCTATTTTGTCGCCATAACAGGGGCCAATGCCGCGCTTGGTCGTCCCAATCTTGGTATCAGTCCCATCGATTCTACGGTGGAAAGGGAGGTTAACATGGGCTCTTTCACTAATCCAAAGGCGTTCACCCTCGGGCCTCTCCGCCCCAAATGCATACCAATCCTCGAGTTCTTTCTCCAATGTCCAAGGGTCAATGACCATGCCATCTCCAAGGACAAGTTGGCATTCAGGGTAGGTAATTCCGCTGGGCAGATGGTTCAACTTCAGTGTGCGATCGCCGATGACAATTGTGTGCCCAGCGTTGTTACCACCTTGGAATCTAGCGACCCAACTAGCCTCACTGGCGAGTTGGTCAACCATCTTCCCTTTGCCTTCGTCACCCCACTGTGCACCGAGCACCACCGTGGCAGGCATGATGGTGGCGCATTGCAGACCATCCATGAACCTGCCCACAGAGTAAATCCCAATTCCAGCCCCAATATTGATGCAAACACGCGATGACTTTAAGGTCAGAATCCCCTATCTAATTCTACGTAAGTAGTGAGAGTGCCGATGCAAAGAAAAATCAGGATGAATGATGGATTGCTCTGGCACGGAACAAACTAAATTAAAGCGGTGGGTTTAAATACTACCCCGCACAGATGTTAACCCGAGGTTGATTAGTATGGTCGAAGAGCGAACAGAAACAGAAAGCAAGAAGCAGAACACACGGAAGTCCCCCATTGGGGAGGGGCGTCCATCCCAGCGTCGAACGGTGGGACAAACGACACCCTGTACCGAATGTGGTGAGACTGAGTGGGACGAGGACGAGATTCGTGGCGAAACAGTTTGTGCAGCCTGTGGTACGGTTGTCGAGGAGAATGCCATCGACCCTGGTGCTGAGTGGACCAACTACTCCGATGGGGCAGATCGCTCACGTGTGGGCGCTCCAACTCGAGAATCACTTTCCGACAAGGGCCTCAACACGACCATTGCACGTAGTGACATTTCAGGCGCAGGGGCAGCACGTCATGGAATCAAGGGTAGCAATGCCAAGCATTGGCGACGACGAGCCTTGATTGATGAGCGAAGTAAGACACGTTCCTCTCGTGCGCGTAACCTTACCAAGGCCATGCAGTTCATCCGTGACCGTGGCAACCTTCCTCCTGCCTTGGTCGAAGAGGCGGCTCGTCTCTATCGCCATGCAGCAGAACAGGGCATCGTCACAGGCCGTAGCATTCGTGGCGTGTCAGCAGCGTGTGTTTACATCGCAGCACGACAGGCTCGACTACCACGAAAAATCGAAGAGATTGCCGAAAACTTCGACATGATTGACGATGAGGGTATGGGTGAAAAGGAACTCAAGCGCACCATTCGTTTGGTGGCTCGTAAACTCAATGCTCACCACGTTACTGGACCTAGCGAATATCTCGACAAGTTCCACAGCGACCTTGGCTTGCCTGCACCTGTGCTTGGAGAAGCCAACTACCTATGGGGTCGCGTTGGTGAGTCCATGGAATGGCAAGGCAAGAAGCCCGCAGGTGTTGCAGGCGTCATGTTGTACAAGGCTGCTCAGAACCGTGGACATCCACGTACCCAAAAAGAGGTTTGCGACGTTGTTGGAGTGTCAGAGGTGACCCTACGTGGTTTACTACGAATCCTCGAAGCACTCCTCACTCAGTTGGGTGAAGCACCGTCGAACTGAAGAAGCCTAGGTGATTCGGGCCCCTTACAGGGCGCTTAGATCAGCTGGAAGATCGTCTGGTTTGCAACCAGAAGGCCGGGGGTTCAAATCCCCCAGCGTCCACCATAATTCAAGATAGGTGACCCCTTATTGCCAGTTCAATGCGGCATCAGCGGTTCACCTACTTTGTCGTCCTGATCATGCTACCTTCGTTCGCAGGTTGTATGGATTCGGGTCCATCAGATCCGGGTGCTTCGGATCTTCAGGTTGAGCCCGAGGTCCTCGTAGGAGCACAGTTCCAATTTGTTGAATTCACCGCCAAACGAGCGATGAGTGTCCACATTCCATACTTCGTCATGGATGGGGATACGGGTTTGGTGACCAATGGGACCACACTCCAATTCAATTCCAAAGGGAGTCAAACTATGCAGATGCTCGCGCCTTCGAACCTCCCTTCAGCACACTTCTTGATAGGAGATGTAAATCAAGAGAGTTGGACGTTAAGGGCAACAAATCAAAGTTGGAGTGAATGGTTCAATTCATCCGAATTTGAATCAGCGTATGAGTATCTTGAGCATCCCGTCTATCGCAATCCACAATCTGGAGTCTCACCCGATGAAGGTGCCAATCACAGCACTGGGTTGGTAGACGGATATTCTGTCTATGAGTGGCTGGAATCCTTCACTGATTCCAATTCAGGATACAACGAGCGCTGGGGCCCATTCACGTTGAGGGATCCGGCCTATGAACGCGCCTTGGGATTCCTCCGAAATCAGATGTCATCGATGGGCCTTGACCCCCAAATCCATCGTTATGAGGCCTCTTCCTCCCCATTTGCCGTGAATGTCTGCGGCTACAAGGAAGGCACCGTCTACCCAGATGAGTGGTTGGTCATCGGCGCCCATCTGGACATCGCCGAAATCGGCAGTGGACCAGGAGGTGGGACGCACATCGGCGCCCACGACAACGGTGCAGGAGTGGCAATGATTCTCGAGGCAGCGAGTGGATTGGCTCAGTTTGACCACCGCCGTACCCTCGTGGTTTGCTTCTGGTCCAATGAGGAGAATGGGTACAACGGTGTTGACAGTTGGATTGCTAATATTCCCAGTGGCGTACTGATTACGAACTATCTCAACATCGACAGTGCGGGAGTCAACTTCCCAGGAGATTACACACTGGTCATCGACATCATCCCAGATACAGACGACCAATTGGGCGAACAATGGCCAATGATTCATCTCACTGAATGGCTCGGTTCAAACAACAATGACATCGCAGAAACCATGCGAAACGGTCGGGACCTCTACTTCTCAGAGGGATATGCGGCGATGAAGGACCACGACCACACACACCCGAACACCATCTCAGTGCATGAATCCCAGCGAGGAAGGAGTGACTACGAGCGCTTCGCAGATCAGCTCGGAGTCGTCTCAATGGACTTCGGTGCCATCACTGGCGGTTACGACTGCTACCATGCCCCATGTGACACATTAGAGACCATGGTTGAGTGGATGGGAACGGACAATGCGACTGGTCAAGCCAACCTTTGCGAATCGTTCGACATGATATCTTGGTGGGTCGTGAATCTTTTTTTCCACCTAGATGAGGCTCCAATCTTCTATGAAGATTGATTGAATAAGAGGACCGCTTCCCATGAGGCATGGGTCGTCCAATCGTTTCAGTGTCACTTTCGATGCTGATGCTGACTTCTCTTCTCTGCATCATCCCTCCAATGGCCTCAGCAGACCAACCCGAAGAAATTGTCGAACCCATCTGCAATGCCAATCGAAATGACACTTGGACGGTCGGCCTCATCTATTGTGATGACAGAGTGAATGAGGATTACACTCTCTTCGCCCCGATGTCATCAGCCAGCACCTACCTCATCGATTCACACGGCCGAGAAATCCATTCTTGGACGTCTTCAAGTGGATTGAGGCCAGGACTTTCCGCCTATGTTCTTGAGGACGGCGATTTGCTGCGTACGGCCAACATTGGAACAGATGGAGGCGGCTCATTCAGTGGCGGAGGAATTGCAGGAAAAGTTGAGCGTTTATCATGGGATAGTCAAATCGAATGGGAATGGTACTATGTCGGGGATTCAAGACGCAGTCACCATGATATCGAACCCTTGCCCAATGGCAATTTACTGATGATTGCATGGGGATACAAGAGCGAGACGGATTCGCAAGATGCCGGTCGTGACCCCGATAAGATGAGCCAAAATGCCCTGTGGCCAGACCATATCATTGAGGTTGAACCCTCTGGAACCAACCAAGGAACTGTTGTGTGGGAATGGCACATTTGGGACCATTTGATTCAGGATTTTGATTCGACCAAGGACAACTATGGAATTGTCGCCGATCATCCGGAATTGCTCGATATCAACTTCGCGGATGCCTCAGGCCCGAACAAGTACAAGAGCGACTGGATGCATTGCAATGGAATCGATTACAATCCAACCCTCGACCAGATTGCCTTGTCCTGCAAGAATACGAACGAGATCTACATCATCGACCACAGTACCTCCACAGAGGAAGCTGCCAGCCATTCAGGCGGGAATTCCGGCAAGGGCGGCGACATCTTGTACCGTTGGGGAAATCCCGAAGCCTATCGGGCTGGAACTCCCGAAGATCAGCAGTTGTTCGGTCAGCACGACATTCAGTGGATTCAGGAAGGACGCCCCGGGGCGGGGGATTTGTCCCTATTCAACAATGGAGTTGGTCGCAGTACCAGTTATTCTTCGGTCGATGTCATTTCTCCACCTTTAGTGAATGGGGAGTATGTTATCGAATCAGGCAGTGCATGGGGTCCAGAGGCACCCAATTGGACATGGGACCAAGGCACGGATATGTATGGCACATCTATCTCCGGTGCTGAGCGATTGGAGAATGGCAATACTTTGGTCACATGGGGTCAGCGCGGCACGTTCTATGAGGTCAACCTAGAGGGTGAGATCGTCTGGGAATACATCAATCCAGTGATTGGAAATGGGCCGATGAATCAAGGTGAGACTATTCCTCAGGGCCAGAATGCGAACAGCCAGCAAAACACGGTCTTCAAAACGCACCGATACAACAGTTCGTTCGCTGGTTTTATCGGCAAGGATTTGACACCCGGGGATTACATCGAATCCTGGACTGACAATTGCAACAAAGAGGAATCCATTCCTTGGGACTCAGATGGCGATGGTTGCATCGATGATACAGATGGAGACGGCGTCAAAGATAATGCCGACATATGCCCGGGTTTTGATGATTCAATCGACGTTGATGCAGATTCAATTCCCGATGGCTGTGATGATTTGGTTGACTCTGATCAGGATGGAGTGGATAATTCTCAGGACACTTGTCCCGGTTTTGACGATTCCATTGATGTCGATGCCGATGGTGTTCCCGATGGTTGTGATGACATTCTAGATTCAGATGGCGACGGAGTCTCTGATGAGATGGATGTCTGCCCAGGCTTTGATGATGCAATCGATGTGGATGCCGATGGTGTTTCGGACGGATGCGACTCGCTCATCGATTCAGATGGTGATGGGGTCTCCGATGAGATGGATGTCTGCAATAATCATGATGATGCCATCGATATTGATGACGATGGAATTACAGATGGCTGTGATTCATTGATTGACTCAGATGGGGATGAAGTTTCAGACGCTGAAGATATCTGCGATGGCTTTGATGATTCAATTGATGTGGATGCGGATGGGATTGCCGATGGCTGTGATTCACTGATTGACTCAGATGGGGATGGTGTATCAGACACTGAAGACCAATGCGCTGGTTTCAATGACACCATCGATCAAGACGATGATGGAATTCCTGATGATTGTGATCAAACACCCCTGCCTATAGAAGAACAAACCAATGTGACCGAGCAAGAACCTACTGATGATTCAGAAAGTACGGTGGCTCAAGATTCAGGTTCCTCGGGTTCAAAGATGAACGCTGCCGTGATCGTCGCTGTAATCGGCCTCCTAATCGTATTCATTTCCGCCGTTCGGTTGCTACTCATGCGTTCACCTCAAGAGGGAATTGAATGGGCCTCTGCACCGCCTCTCGATGTCTTTGCAGCACCCACTCCAGAACATTACCCACCCGAGCCCACACAACCGGTAGACGCTTTGCCACAAATGGAGGCGACAGCCCAAGGGCCCCCTCTGCCCGCTACAGGATTGCCTACGGGTTGGACGATGGAACAGTGGCAACACTACGGCCAACAATATCTCGACGACTTGGCCGGTCACAATAATGGCTGATTTCTCAACCATTCCAAATCGGAGATGTACAACTGTCGTATGTCATCCAATCCAAGTACCAGCATGGCCAATCTTTCTAGGCCCATGCCCCAGGCACAAACGGGCCATTTACAACCCAATGGTTCAGTCACTTCAGGGCGGAAGATTCCAGCTCCACCCAATTCCAACCATTGACCCCGCCACTTCACTTCGACCTCAAGCGAGGGTTCCGTGTAAGGGAAGTATGCCGGTCGAACTCGAACCTCTGGATACCCCATCTTTTCGTAGAATGTTTTGAGGGTGGTCACCAGCATTGGCAGACTTGCTCCAGGTTCCATGATGATGCCCTCAATCTGATGGAACTCTGGCAAGTGAGTTCGATCAATTGTCTCCTTCCTGAACACACGTCCGATTCCGAAGACACGACAAGGGACATCTGGAGTTTCAGCCAGATATTGGATAGTATTGACCGTTGTATGGGTCCGCAGCAGTCCCTTTTGACTTTCTTCTCCTGAAAACGAACCTCCCCATCCAGTACTGCCGGTGTCGCCGCCATGTTCGTGAATTGCGGTCCAATCGTCGAGGTAATTTTTCTCGATGGGAATCTTCTCAGGATTGGTCAGATAGAATGTGTCTTGCATCTCTCTAGCAGGGTGGTCTTGTGGAATGAACAAGGCATCCATGTTCCAACCTGCAGTTTGGACAAAGTCACCATCAATTTCATCGAAGCCCATCTCAAGGAAGATACTGCGAATTCGTTCGATGAGTGCCATCATCGGATGTGGACGCCCTCCAGCGGGAACGGGTGCATCCAACCCGACATCATAGGACTTGAAATCTGCATCACGCCATTCCTCACCCTGCAATAGTTCGGGTGTAATCTGAACCACCTGCAATCGCTCATCAAGTTCAGATTCAGGCAATTTTCTCCCCGCATCGGTCAAGTTCCAAGTTCGAGTGGTGCCCTCTGTGGATTCAATCAACCCCTTTCGTTTCCTGAAATGTGCGAGAAGATCTGCATCGAGGTCGTTTTCATCCGCACCGTTTTCACACTGCTCAAGGAAGGATTTGCGTGCAACCAAAGTGACAATCGCAGCATCTGTAGATTCAGGGAGGACAAAGGCGCCTCTCTCAAGTGCACATCCAAGACTCTTCAGCAATCCAATTCCAATACCAGTTTCTTGTTTTGTTGTAATGCCACTGGCCTGCAAATCTTTCATGCCACGAGCATCTTCAGGCTGGCCATCCAACCAATCCCAGATTCTTTGCTCAAGGAGTCCATTTTCATTGGCAGCGACACCTTCGGGTCCGGGTGACCACATTGTCGTCTTCGTCGTATCCATGCCGACGAGTCCATTTTCGGCAAGTGCCAACCCCGCACCAGCAGCATGAGCCTGATCATCCCAATTGCAGGCGGCTAGAATCTCCTCCAAGCCCCAAGTATCGTTGGGTCGAGAGCGAAGTGCTTTCAGCATCCGTTTCTCGTTGTTGGACAGTTCCATGCACAGGCCTCCATAGGAGGCCTCGCCACCTCTTGCTCTTGACCGTTCCGCGAAAAGAGGCCGTTCATTCCTCTTCTTCCCAGAGTTCTAGTCCACAGCCGACGCAAGCGTATGAGGCCGGCTTTGTTCCATCATTCCATTCCAAATGCCCACACGATCCGCACAGAATACTGGTTCGGATGGGATCGTCTAGTGTCGTATCGACTCTGAACATCACAGAGCCTCCTGCACCGGGTGGAAGTGGGTCGGCCTCAGGGGTCCATTTGGAAATCTCTTTTTCGGACATTCCCTTGGGCTCTTCATTCATGGAAACCGCCCAGATTAGCATGAGACTACCCGCAATACCAGCGGGTGCAGCGATGGCCAATCCACCGGCACCAGGTAGACCTACAGAAATGCCAGCAGCGAGCAAAATGAGGGTCCAAGACGCGATGAACAAATTGGTTCGTAGATGCTGCACTGCATCACCATTCAGTATTTGATAGCCGTCCCATACACCAGGATTTCAACACCAGAAGTTCGGTCCTTTCCACCTCTGGTCGTAGACATCACAGTCGTTTCGATTCTCAGGTTGATGACATGGTCAAAACCCGCTTCCGCAACTTGCTCTCTCAGGCGCTGCTTGGCTTCCCTTCGTGCCCAATCAACGATCTTCGTGAAGACATTGATTTGGCCGCCAAACAGACTTATGATTCCACCAATCCATAGTTGCACCCAACTTGGAGACATCACCACACTGGCCGTCATCACTCTGAATTCACGAATTTCACGACCTCCGAATGGTTTACTCAGGGTCGTCAACGAATCTCCAGTAACTGCCGCAGCAGATTCACGCTCAAGCAATACTTTCCTCTTTCGAGGCTGGTAAATCATCGTGGCAATAATACTCAACAACCAAGGTCCAAAGACACAGAAAAGGGCTATGAATAGCCCCATGAAGTCGTAAAATAAACGGCCATCCATGATATGACCTCACTGTGCGACTACTGCAGTTCCATAGGCCAACAATTCTGCGGCTCCACCAGCGACTGATGAGGTTGCAAATCGGACGTTTACCACGGCATTTGCGCCACGGGCCGACGCATCTTGTAGCATCCTGAAAAGCGCTTCATTGCGTGATTCTTGGAGCAATTCAGTGTAGGCTTTGATTTCGCCACCGGCAATATTCTTGAACGCTGCACCAATGTCCTTGAAGACGTTCTTGGCACGTACGGTTGAACCGGAGACCACACCCAGTGATTGGGTTATTGTCATCCCTGGTATTGTTTCTATGTTTGAAAAAATCAGGTTTTGGGCTGCTGCTGCCATATCCTTCTCCCAACCGAGACGGGACTTAAGGTTGAGGTCCATGTTGTTCAGTGGGCTGAACTGGTTGTCTGTGGAATCCACTTTCCTCGACTTCACCTTTGTCCTGACTCTTCATGGAACACATGATGATAATCATCAGGAGTAGGGTATTGCAAACCATGGTGCTGCCTATGCTCAATCCAGTTTGCATCGACATCCAAGCCGTTTCCTCGACATGCATGTTGGAGTATAATTCGTTCATAGTGGATTGCATTCTGTATTGCATCCAAACTCCTGCAATTGTATAGATTCCCAGCCAAGCGTAAGCGGCTTTGAATCCACTTGGATTTTGCTGGAACAGCATTACGATGGCAACCATGCCGATCATGCTACCAATGATTCCAGACCAAATCTGAAGCGGTTTCATTTCATCCAAATCTTCCATCATCGCTGTGATAGCAACATAACTGTCCCACTCTTCTTTGGTAAAATTCCAATCATCTTGTTCTTCGGATGTGCCATTGGCGGGATATTCGCCTGGCTCTTCTACATCCCAATCATCCAAGAACAGATCATAGGGGATGATGGCTGAAATGAGTGTGCCAATGAGTGTGAAGAAGACCTGGATGCACATGAAAATGGCCAAACCCCACGCCCACCACTTTGAGGGTCCTGTTTGCAAATGGCCGGTGTGGCCTTGCCATGGCGCGGTTTGCATGCTTGTGCCTCAGGCACTCATACGCCATGCATCCGCCAAAATACCTGCGGCTCGGTCAGCGTTGTAAGTGGGAATTGAACACAATCCAATTCGGATTCCACCCTTGAGTGGGACGACATACAATCCTCTAGCTGCCGCTGCGAGTGCTATCGGTTCGGGTGTATCATGCGGTAGGAATGCGAAGTATCCGTCATGGCTTGGCAACAGGGGCACACCTTCTTTCTCGCAGCGTGCATTGAACAGTTTGCGACGCTTGACGAGCATCTGCTGTAGCCTGTCGCGTTCTTGAAGCCATCCAACATATTTGTCGACATCAGAATGGATTGAATGTAGGGTGGCTTGTGGTAGTCGCGAAGCACCAGACCAGGTTCCACGGCCGGTGTGCAGCATGACTTCGACCAACTTGTCAACAAAGGCTCGATTCGGGTGGAGCATCACCATGGCGCCGCATCGTTGTCCATACATTGTGTGACTCTTGGAGGCTGAGAAGCCGAAGCAGACCAGCATATTGCCCGGCCAGATACACTCTTTGGCAAACTCTGCCAACGTGTCCCCCCAGCCATGGTGTTCCTTTGAGTAGGCTGCATAGGCACCATCGATGAACAGGGTCACACCCTTGTCGGGATTGTTTGTCGCGGCTTGTGCAAAGATGGACAATACGCGCGCGCGACTAGCGTCAGTGAGTGACATCCCGGTCGGATTGTGAGCGGGATCGTTCAACCAAGAGAGAACGTGTTGCTGATCTTTCATCAATTGATTGAGCATTGATGTCAATCCCTCTTCATCCACTTGAGATTCTTCACCATGCAATGGCCAAGTGGCCGTGTTGATGCCAC
>JASLKT010000037.1 GCA_030747395.1 Candidatus Thalassarchaeaceae archaeon | reverse complement strand
TTTTACTTCCTTTCTTCCGCACCCGGGTATAGGCTTCCAAGCGCCCAATCTCATCACGCATCTTCTTGAGTTCAATGCGATATGTTTTGATTGTCTCGAGCATCTCAGCAATCCGTTCATTCAGCTTACGAATTTCCTTCGGGTTTGCCTTCACCTTTGGAATTTCTTCGGGTGAATCTGTTGTCTCTAATTTTCTCTCATCATTCAACTTATCCAGTTGCTGTAAAATTTCCTTTTGATTCCGCAACAACTCGATGTATTTCTGGTGCAATGAATTTCCGATTAACTTTCTAGAATACATTGCTTGCAGTTCAAAGAAGAATGAGAATAATTTTGCTTCATGATCACGATTTGGCATTTTGGACAAATCGTGGAAAGGTATTGTTGCAAGTCTACGGTGAGTCTCAACCATTCTCTGCGCAATAATCTCAAGTGGCGGGGGGACGTTTTCATTAATTGCATTCCGTTCTAATTTCACATTATTGGCTTGGTCTCGAATTTTTCGGAATTGGTTGAGGAGCGTACTTCTTTCTTCACTAAATCCCCGAGACGATTCTTGAATTACACGCAGTGACTGGACCAGGGTAATTTCCGCTTCTCGCTCTTGTTTTACCCGCACTTGGTCCTTTTCAGTTGCCGCAATAGCCGCTTTGAGTGATGCCCTCCTATCTTCTATTTCCGAATCAGAAAGTGGATTCAAATCGTCGAACAATCCTCCCTTTGATTTTGAACGACGGCGCTTACCCTTGTCACCGCTCATTCTTCCTCACCGCCTACTGGTTTTGTGACAACTGGGGGTTCTGCATTTCGCCTAAGGACGGTGGACTTCCCTCCCCCCTCAACAAGTGAAGCAGCAGTAAGCAGATTTTCGAACCCATTTTCAATCCTATTTCCCCAGAACGAAATTGCAGCCTCTGATTGTTTAATCAGGGAACGTGCTCGTTCAAGTTGGCGAATTGAATTGCGTAGTTCTGCGCGTTTTTCTGTGAATTCAGAATGAATCGGCTCATTTTTTTCTACTATTGCAATCATTTCTTGATGCAATTTGTCAGCCAGATTAAACAACTTCTGCATTTTTCTACTAGACTCGACATATGTTGCCATCTCTGGGTTGTTCTTGCGGCGTTGATCCAACCATGCTGCATTCTTCTGCAAGAGGGCTTTCCTCTCTGCAATCAATCGGCGTTCATCTGTAAGTGAAAGAGCGTGCTTTTCGATTTTATCCTCTATATCTTCAAGCGATTCTTCAAGTTTTTCTTTTGCCCACTTCGGGTCGAGATTTTTCAACCCCCCACTTTCCTCCAATTTGGTTCGCAATACACGTGTTTGTTGTAGCAATACGCGTGCTTCATTTTGAGCTTCATTCCGGCGACCTTTCAATTCGGCAACACGATTCAACCCTGAATCTCGAGCCAATCTCAATTTTTCTACTTCCGGAGCCAAAATGTCTGCATTTTCTGACATATGTGCTTCGATATCGGGCAAAGCAACGGCTAAAATTTTGCGCCGCTCAAGAATCGTTGAAGCGAAATCCCTCGGTTTGAGGGCGATTAGGTCTGTAAAATCCATGCAGAACGAGTCGCGGAACCATAGGTTCCGCATAAAGGTTCAGCGATTCACCTGCACAATCAAGGCAAGGGTCTTGAACCGCAAGTGGCCAAGCGCATGCATGACCATAGGTCATGGGCGTGGCGTTTGGGTAGTTTCCCTGTTGCTGATATCCACCTGTATGCCATTTGCATCCGCAACTGGAAGCGGTTTGCTTTTGTCGGGGGACAGTTTCAGTATCGCCGGAGATCAAGAGGTCGGTGTTGGCGATATCAACATCAGTATCGATGTGATGGCCCATGATGTGAATTCCAATGGATTCATTGAGATGATTTTCACTGCGGGTGACAACACTCCCTTGGCATCAGATAATCGCAGTATTTCATTAACGGCCGGCCAATCTTCAAGCGAAACTTTCGACATTTCTTCTGTTCCAATTGGGACACACACGCTGACAATAGAACTGTCAGGGGATGTCGGGGTCAGCTTCGAAAACAATGTCACTATTATCCAAGTATTCGTGCAAAAGTTATCCTCTGCGAATGCTTCTATAGATTCTTCAGAGTCATGGATCATCGTCCCCGTCGATTCTAACACAGGTCAAGCGAGTGGTAATTCGACCTTGCGAGATGGCGACAATGCATGGGTTCTCGCTAGTGTGAGCAATTCTGGTGATGTCACATGGCAAGGGAATGCCTTAATTTCTGATCAAAACTCCTCATTTTCCAACAACCCCGTCAGCATCGCAGGGCAAACAACCAGTGGACTGAATTTCACAATCGGGCCGTTGTTTGAGGGGGCTACGCAACTTTCCATTGATTTGTTAGAAAACCAAACCTCAATCGATTCCGATACAATTTCCATTTCCATTGGCCCTCCACCATTGCCCCGGCCAATGCTTACGTTGGTTCCGGAATCCATGAATCCTGGCCTCGGGGAATCAATCAATTGGACAATTGCAGTCGAAAATACCGGTGAATCGATGTACAACGGTTCGATATACTGTAGCTTTCCATCTGGAGTGGATATACTGAATCAATCAATATCTATCCATCCTCAACTCAATCAAACATGGATTACGAGTTTAGATGTGCGCCCTGGCGACCTCATTTGCTCGCTAACCAGTCCAAATCGGATCCATTCTGATTCAGTAACTTCGACATCATACACCTACGACATGTCGGCCGGACATCTGATGCGAGCAGGCAGCGATGGACTAACTGTGACCGGTGGCCCATTCCATGTAGGCGATCCTGCCCCACTCGCCATCCTTATCCACAATGGCGGCGATTACTCAGGAACTGCAACTCTCGAAGTCCGTGAGGGTGATTCTGATGGCAATAATATGGCATCTTGGTCTTCTTTGGAAACTAGAAACCTTGAGGTCGGAAGCAGTCTTGAACTAGGCTCACAATACATTGCAAATTCATCCGGTTCTAGGCTAATCGAATGGCGTATTGTTAGCCAGGATAGTTTGGTTGCCAGTGACTTGTCCGGCACCACCAACCTCAATATACAGCCATCTCAGTCACTAGATACGAGCATTTCATCAATTGATTGGACATTGCAAGATGGTATTTCAATCGAATTGAAAACGATGCTTTCCGCAGGCGAGAGTAGACTTGTGCTGCTGGAGGTTGGCACTTCTGGTGCATCCGGTGATTCAACCCAAATCTCAACTACGATTCTTCTTTCACCGGGCCAGAGAACGCTCAGTTTCAACTTGGGTCACCCAACCTCCTCTTCCGACGCTTGGGTCGAGTTAACCCCTATCTCTTGGATATCTTCAACAATGGCTGAAGATCAAATAAATCTGGTCCATCCCAATCCAGTCACTTCTGTGATGATTGATTCTGTGAGCCCAGCACCCCCAGTCTCTGGTGAACCTGCAACAATTTCATATTCACTGATGAACCAAGGGAACGCTGAAACATTGGCAGGCAACCTCATGCTCATCGATTTGAAACGAGACGGACAAGTATTGTGGCCACAGGCAGGTGTCCACGCAGTAAGTGCCGTTGGCCCAGGTGAGAATTATACAGGAACAATCACCTTGGATGAATGGCCAGAAGGTTCCGTCGTCGATCTCAGTTTGATTTGGCACTCAACACATTCGGATGCGACAGGAACGGCATCTTTCCTCTCGCAGATTGATGAATCTGCAGAAGCAGAATCAGCGATTGATTGGATGTCAATTGTATATGGCACACTTGCAGGATTGTTAATTGGACTCGTCACTCGTACGGCCATGAGAGCCAGGGCGGGGGTGCCATTGCTTTCACGAAGAGAGAGGGGGGAGCGCACCCCGAAACCCAAGAAAACACCAGAAAAAACTGTATCTGAAAAGGTAGAAGTCGCCTGTCCAGCTTGCGATCAAAGACTCAGAGTACCCACTACATACAGTGGTTCTGCACGATGTCCAGCCTGCTCCCAGACATTCCCCGTCCAAGCCACGGAGGAAGAACCATCCGAACCCCCTGAAGTTGAGATCGAAATTGAAGAAGAGAAGGCATCGATTCGTCAAGAGGTTGAATCCCTCCCCACTCCAGTCAGTGCAACAGAAGAAAAGACCTCCACTTCAAGTGATGATGTCATTCGCTGTCCTGATTGTGAACAGAAACTAAAGGTCCCATATGACCGACGACCGGTTAGAGCACGTTGTCCGGCATGCAAGTGTGAATTCAAAGCCCTACAGAGATGATGATTGTGGGCGAACCGATTAAGGAATTTGAGGAGATGTATCTCAAAAAGTTGTACGAATTTTTCGTCGAGGATCCACAAAAACCTATCAGAAATAGTCGAATTGCAGAGGAAATGGGTGTCAGTCAAGCATCGAGTAGTGAGATGATTCAGCGTTTGGCAGCAAAAGGAATCTTGTATCATATTCCATATCGCGGTTCAACATTGACAGAAGAAGGTCTCGCTGCCGCTGCTAGAATCAAGCGTAGAGAATGCTTGATGGAAGTATTCTTGATCCGTATGATCGATTACAAAGGTGATGTGAAAGCCGCAGCTTGTCGCCTTGAGCATGCTCTTACAGATGATTTGGAATCGGCTATTGATCGCTTGCTGGGATATCCTGAAATGACTCCTGGTGGGGAAACCATTCCAACCATTTCCCGGCAAATTGAACCGTTCCAGAATTCGATGTTACTCCCACTTCATGCATTGCCAGATGACCAATCTGGTGAGGTTGAGATGATGGTGTTAGAGGGTACCGATGTCCGAACGATGAGTGGTCTCGGTGTTTCCGTCGGCTCAGTGATTAAATCAAAGGGTGACGAATTCTCAATCAATGGCGAGACAATGGTAATTGCTCCGGAAATATCCAGTCGAATACTGATTCGAACGCTTTGATGTTTTGCTGGCGTAACGGCCTTATGCGCGCGAGGGCACGGGTTCATCATGGCGGCGGAGAAAATCTCTACAGAGGATGCTCTCGATTTGCTCTCGCCCTCAGAAGATGCTCTTTCTACCGAGGAAGCAATTTCTGCAACTCAGACCCCTTCTGAACAGGGTCCTACACTGCACGATATTGAATCTGTTGAGAGAAGAATGGAGCGGCTCAGAGGCCGAGAACACCACTTGCTCCGCCTCGATCGTTTGTTCTTGTCAAGCGGAATCCATCTTTCACTAACATTGCCAATTTTCGCACTAGCATTACAGTTGGTCGGACGCCGTTATGCAGAAGGTTCACCTGATTGGTGGATTTCAAGTGTCGAATCCGGATTTCCGGATGCAACATTGAGTCTTGTATCCGGCCTTCTTGCGACAATCGTCCTCCTCGCATGGATGGCCTCACTTTCCGTCGTTCGGGCATTACACAATACATCCCGAAAGGTCTTTCTCGCTGAAGGGGAGTCATTCATGTTGCGTGGACGACCCTTTGAGAGTTTACATGGATATGAAGCCATCAATGATGTAACCAAGATGGCAGTAACCCGAGTTTCCGCTGTCCTCACAATTGTCATCTTCTCAGCAGTCGCGCAATTGGCTGCAACATTAGAAGGCGGTCTTACTGAAGCAGGTGGGGTGCTAGTTGGATTGGCCATTGGAGGTACTTTTGCAGCGATTGGATTGGATTTATTGCGTGGCGGTTCACATCATAACACCGTCGAAAGATGGGGCTTATTGGATGTATACGAACCACCCCTTCACCCTTCGTGCCCCGATCGTGTGTTTACCGAAATCCTCACCACATGGATGGATCCAGTTCTCCGTGCCCGATTTGATGCACATTTCCAATCTCTTCGAGATGGTTTACAACCTGGAAAAGATATCCATTCGGCCATTGAACATTTGCTGCATATGCGATATCTGGAAGCCATGGGTGAACTCACCAACAGGCAGGTTCGCCAATCCATGGAATTCTACTTCAGGCTTGACAGACTCCCTGAGTTGTTTGAAAATGATTGGTTTGATGAAGAAACATGGGCAAACTTGTTCTTGCACATTCGCGGAAAATGTTCACCATTTTTCCGTTTGATTTCTCGCTTGCAACACGATTTGTCAGACGATTTAGAATCTCTGCGATCGGACTCACTTCACTTTGATGTCGATATGCAAAATGTTGTCAGTGGCTCAGGCCATCTTTTCGCTTATCTGCACAATAGTGGCGAAGAAAGTAGAAAGATTGTGATTAAAATTCAGACTCCAGATTTCCAGCCCCATGAGAGTTCCTTCACCCTCACCCTTGAATCAAGCACTGCATTGACGGGAATTGATTCCCATCTCCCAACACGTTCTAACACGACTGATGATGTACATGATGTTCTTGCAAGAATGATGGATCATGGTGAAGTGATTTGGCAGACTCTACTTCCCCAGCATGATGGGGAATCAACCGTTACCGTCAGACTTGAGGACACTGAAGGAAATCTACTGGGCGGCAAGGTTCTCGCCATTCAGGTTAGGCCCAAATTGCAAGAACGAATTCGCCTACGTGGTGGTATGGCTGCTGTTGGGGCTGGAATCTTTGCTGCTATGTACCGTATCATCCCATGGGTCGCCTCACTGGCTGCGTTGTAGGGAATTCACACTTTTGACCCAATCGTTCGATTCAAATGGGGTAGGGGGGTCGGCAGTCCATGACGGAATCAGAGGAGGCTGACAGCACTGATGCTGACCTCCGTGACCAGTTGAAGTCAATGGAGGCCAAACTCCGTCGACTGCGCGACATCCGTCAACAGCACAACGAAGCGGCAAAGCGAAGTGCCGATTCACGAAATTCCATTCAGAATGAATACAAAAAACTCCGCGATGAAATCAATCTGAAATTGGATGAAAACAAGGAGATCCGAAACAAAGCAAAGGCACATCAAGCAAGACGTGACGCCATCCAGCAACAAATCAAGGAATTGATTGGTCAAGCAAAAAATTCTCGTGGAGACAAGAAAAAGAAATCCCCCGTCCTTGAATTGAGTGAAATCCAATCCCAGATTGACAAACTTGAAACCATGCTTGAAACAGATGGATCCGTAACACTTGACAAGGAAAACAAAGTACTCAAATTAATCAAAAAACACTCAAATCGGAAGAAGGAATTGGAACCTCTTGTCGAAGAGGCCCTGCGCATTAAAATCGATCTTGATAACATCGAAGGCAGTATCCAAGAACTGAAGGTTGAGGCTGATTCCGAACATCTTGCTATGGTTGGTTTCCACGAAGAGGCCGATAAGTTATGGGAGACAATCAAACCCCTTTTCGAAGAACGAGATTTCAAGAAAGCAGAAGGGGATCGATTGCATGAAGCATTCCTTGAATGCCGGAAGCAAGCCGATGAAGTTCACACAGAAGTCGTTGCCATGTTAGAACAGGTCAACCAAATACGCGATAAACTCAAGCAGGAACGACTCGAGGCCAAGTCTTGGATTGATGACCACAATGAATCTGTTCGTAAGGCCCTAAAAACACCTGAAAAAGATGAGAAACTTGCGGACTCATTGACGCAAGCCTTACTTGCAGGGTCATCAATTAGTCTGGGTGGTAGTGAAACTGGTTCCAATGCAAATAACCGCACAGATGGGCGCTCATCCAGGAAATCCAACATGCGCCGTAGCAGCGCTTCAAGAGGAAATAGAGGACGTTCGAAATCTCGCGATCAGTGATTGGACCCGCATTTTGTCCGGGCACATCCTCAAATACACCGAATACTACCCCTGCGTCATGGCGCATTCATCTAGTCCGCACCGGTCATATGATCGATCATGGGGAGAGATTGAGCAAATGCTTGAAATTGCTGAAGAACGCGTATATGAGTGGCAAGATTGGTTTGAAACATGCCGTAAAGAAGGCGACCGAGAAGGAATGAAAGAAGCCGCACGGAATTACAAAGCACTACAGGGCGTTGTCAAATGCTTGAAATGGGTTCTGGGTGAAGAAGGAATTCCCAACCCGCTTGAGTGATTACGAGCCACGAGGGGCAAATTCAACATCCAGCGACTCTATTTCTAAACCATCCATGGGCCGACCTACCATCATCGCACTAGCCTCAGCGATTTTTTTGGCATTGTCAAAGTGATGCGTGGCCATGACAATGGCTTCTGCGGTTGTGACTGGGTTTTCTGATTTGAAAATTCCAGAACCCACGAATACACCATCCATCCCATGATGCATGAGTAGGGCCGCATCTGCAGGCGTAGCAATTCCTCCTGCTGAGAATGTAACAACGGGCAACCGGCCCATTTCGCGAACTTCACTGAGAACCTCTAGGACACTAGCATGAACGTCATTGAGGGTGCCAAACGGTGTATCAACAACATTCAGCATGTGTTCTGAAGCAGTTTCTAGGCGACGGAAACCATCACTGATGGTAGAAGCAATCGTTTCAAATTCTTGTGTTGTCGAACGGTGGATTAAATCGATTTCAGCAGCTACAAGACGCGCATGCTGAACGGCTGCGACAACATTTCCAGTACCGGCCTCACCTTTTGTCCGAATCATTGCTGCCCCTTCGACGATACGTCGAGCGGCTTCACCGAGGTTTGTACATCCACAAACAAATGGAATGGTAAAATCGTTTTTCGCGATGTGATAAAACGGATCTGCTGGCGTCAAAACCTCTGATTCATCAACCATATCAACGCCCAATGCTTCGAGCACTCTTGCTTCTTCATCATGTCCAATGCGTGCTTTTGCCATCACAGGGATGCTCGTTGTCTCGATGATTCCATTGATGAGATCGGGGTGGCTCATTCTGGCGACTCCTCCATCAGCTCGGATATCTGCAGGAACACGTTCGAGTGCCATCACACTTGTCGCCCCAGCATCTTCGGCGATGTGTGCCTGTTCTGGTGTAACGACATCCATAATGACGCCACCTTCCTGCATTTTTGCAAAGCCTCGCTTGAGCAACTCTGTGCCCTTACGCATTTGGGTTAGGTCAATGGCCATACCAATCGGCCACTCGACCGTTCTCGCACATTAGAACCTTCGTCAGCGCCCTAGTCGTCGGCCAGGATGGGTGAATCGCCTTCAGCAATCTCAGCATCGACACATTCAGTTTCGTTCTTCTCAATCCAATTCTCTTGATCATCAGGAACATCAGTATCGGCAAAAATTGCTTCAACGGGGCATTCGGCGATGCAGGCACCGCAATCGATGCATTCATCGGGATCTATGACGAGATATGTTGGCAATTCACGAAAGGCCTCTACAGGGCAAACTGCGACACAATCCTGGTACTTGTGGTTCACACATGCGGATGTAACGACGTGGGTCATGTATTGGTCTGGTTCGCATTTACAATATGAATCCTTGTAATTAGACCAGCCTAAAAAAAACGTTTCAGACATCAAACTCTACAGGCAACCCCTCAACTTCGGCTTTGAGGGCGGCAGCGGACAACATTTCCCTTGCATTCTGGATTGAATCCTGTCCTGGATAGACTTCCAGTTTGATTCTACCTTTTACCTGTTCTTCAGAACCACTTGATAATTCTATAGAGCCACACACTAGCGAAGATATACTCAATCTAATGTGGAGAACATTTCCATCATCAATGCGTTTCCCCAAATCAGGGGACAGTGACAATTCTGTGAGTAAATCAGGACCCAAGTGGCATATGCTTTGCTTTGCAGCCTTTTTTTTCTTGATTTGAGCGCGAAAAAGTGTCATCCTTGCCCCATGATAGGATTTCACCTTCTCTCTTGTGATCTCGGCACCCCCTCCCGTGAGCCATTGAAGAGCAGCCTCAATCACTTCGATTGAACCGACACCACTGGAGGTGGCATTCCATGCAACATTGTGTACTGCCACGGTCCATGCGTAGTGTGTCCGGCCTATGACCCCTACGGGGTCCAAGCATGGCGTTCAAATACTCGGGGCAGGTCGGCGGCTCGCTAGTGGGGTAGCCCCCGCGACAATCAGGAGATGAAAATCATGGCCACTAAGGGTGCAGCATCACGAGCGGCAGCTCGCAAGCAGAAAGATAAATGGAAGGCAAAGAGATGGTACACCATCAGAGCACCCCGACAACCTTGGCACTTCAAGGTCATCGGCGAAACCCTTGGCGAAGAAGACGAACTCCTGATTGGGCGCATGTATGAGATCACGCAGCAAGAAGTCGATGGCGACTTCAGCAAATTGCACGTCAAACTCAAATTCCGCGTCACTGAAATCATTGGTCAGGATGCGATTACTCAATTTGTGGGCCACGAAGTCCTCAAGGATCACGTTCGCCGACAAGTTCGCCGATATCGTGGCAAAGTCGACGATGTTATCGATGCAATTACCGAAGACGGTTACTATGTTCGAATCAAACCCTTCTTGATTACACAAGGCAGAGTCAAGTCCAGCCAAAAGAAAGGCATTCGCGATGCATGTAGGGCAGTCGTCCTCCAGATAGCCGCTCGGAATACCTGGCTTGATTTGCAGAAGCAAATCCTATCTGGTGAACTTGAACAAGCACTTGAGAAAGCAGCACGAAAGATTGCATCAGTCAAGATTATCATGATTCGAAAAAGCCAACTTGTTCAAGATGGAGTGATTGTCGAAGATGGTCCCACACTTGATGAAATCCGTGAAAATGAATCCCGGGTAGCCGCCGCCAAGCAGGCAGCAATCTCGGCAGCAATGGAAGATGAGGAGTCGGATGACGACACCCCAGACGTTCTTGCAGCAGCAGAGGCTTCTGCTGATGACGATGACGAATCAGTGGAAGAAGAAGCAGACGCCGAAGAAACAGATGTCGAAGAAAAGGCTGACGAAGAAGAGGTTGTTGAAGAAGCCGAAGAGACCGAGGATGCACCGGATTACGCATCAATGAAAGTTGCCGAACTCAAAGAACATCTCAAGGCGGCTGGAAAACCAGTCTCTGGTAAGAAGGACGAGTTAATCGCCCGCTTGATGGAGTAGGTGAGGCCAATGGCCCGCCTCACAGTGCTGTGTGGCACAGGCATGACTGAATTGGCCACGTCGACAGATGGGGCTGAAGTTGAGACATTCCGTTCAGAAACTCCGTGGGGCGAAGTTCCTTGCACATTGGTTCGCACCAATGGTCACGAAATTCTATTCATCTACCGGCATCACAGTCCTGATGGAAAGGTCAACCCTCCGCACAGCATTGAGCACCGTGCCAATGTCCATGCTGCAACTTCGTTTCAATCGACAGCAGTCATCAGCGTATGGTGCGTGGGGACCATGGATTCTGATTTCCCTCCTGGCGTAGTCGGTGTTGCTGATGACATGCTCGACATTTCGGGCACCGTTTGGACATTCCATGATTCCTCAGCTGTCCATGTCGATCGTACCGAAATGTTCGATCGGGAATTATCTATTATCGCAGCGAATGAACTGAAGTCCCAAGATGGTGCTGGGATCAACGCCTACAAGCAAGTTGTCGGGCAAGCCAGCGGCCCTCAATTCGAAAGTCGAGCAGATGTGGAAGCATATCACCGTCTCGGAGCAACTTGTGTGAACATGACCATTGGTGGCGAGGCACGTTGTATGTCCGAAAAAGAAGCCAGTCATGTTGGCCTTCTTCTCTCAAGCAATTGGGCTGCTGGAAAAGATCCGGCTGACAAACTCGCCCCTGTGGATCATCATAGTGTGGAAGACCTCGCCTCGTCAATGCGAACACGAGTATGGAAGGCAATTCTAGCAATTGCTGATGCACAGTAGGTTCATCGTCCTCGGTCTTAGACCGAACCACATGACGAGACCAGTCGATGTCAATGAATGGGGCGAAGTAGACATTTCAGAGGAACCTGATGGTTCATGGACGACAATGATGGGTCGTGTAGCACGCTTCCATCTCAAGCATGATTTTGCCAATCCTGAAAACAATGGTCATGACATGGGTTATCGCCTCGCCTTGGTCATTGAAGAGTTGGGGGAATTGTCTGCTGCCATTACCAAAGGAAAGCCCAAAGAGGAAGCGGCTGAAGAATTGGCGGACGTATTCATTCTGACGCTTGGAAATGCATTGGCTATGGAAGTGGATTTGGAAGCTGAGTTCCACAAGAAGTTGGATCGAATCATGCAACGTCCTGCCAAGAGAGGTGGCATGGGGATACGTGTGACCGAGTATACTGACAATTGACTAGGATTATAGGGTAAGAATTTGAATTTTGGTGTGGTAATATGTTTGAAGACCTCACACGTGTCCGCCTTGTCGTCAACATCAAAACGCTCTATGTATCAATTCTAGCAGTAGGCTCGATGATTATTTGTCGAGAGTATGGAATCCAGGGGAGTTTTCCCCTTACACTGATTTCAACAGCGATTATTTTTCCGATTGTGTTCTCGATAGGTGGTGCTTACAAACGGCGCGAAGCCGCATTAGCCCACTACGGTTCAATCAAGGCACATGGCCGAGCCATCTACTATGCTGTTCGCGATTGGTTGCCTGAGGCCGATGAGACCAGTCTTTCCAATACCCGGGATAAACTTGGAAAACTCATGATTGGAATGCGGGATTTATTCACCCAGCCAGAAGAGGAAATGAGGAATCACGAAGAAGCTGTTTACACTGCCTTTTCCGAACTTTCCTTGCTCATAAGAGTAGAACTTCGTGACAAGGGCCTGCCAGGTGGCGAGTGTTCCCGCCTCTATGCTTACATGTCAAAGATGATGGTTGCGTTTGAAAATACCAAGCACATTTTCCAATACCGGACGCCTCGCTCTCTGCGGGCGTACAGTGACTTCTTCATCCTCGCATTGCCCATAATGTATGGCCCATATTTCGTTGCCTCAAGTACAGGTTACTCGATGTATTTGGAATACGTCATGCCCTTGCTATTCGCCTTTATTCTGGTTGGCCTTGACAATATTCAGGAACACCTTGAGAATCCATTTGATCAGATTGGGGTGGATGACGTGGCCATCAATGCAGAGAAGTTCGTACATAGCCTTGAACACTGATTATCGCAAGGATTTCTCCGTACTCAGTCAAGGATACCTTGATTTTCACCTAGAGATAGATTTCCCGGTGGCAATGCCGAGAGCACATCGTCCTGAAGCAAACCGGTTGCCCTAGCAATTTTCGTGGCCACCTGTTCCTTCTTCTGCGTACCAGGGGTGAGCCTAATCCAGCGCTGACACACCTCGCTGATGACATCATGTGTGCCAACCATAGGCAATGGGACCCCATTTATCGCCACCATGCCAAGGGTGAGTTCCATGCTGAGATCCTTGTACCAATTTCGATTTCCTCGGACCACAAAGGCTCCCCTCCCAAGAGATTCTCCAGATTCAGTGGTTTTGCTAACCTGACCTTGTTTGGCATGGAACGCGGTAGCCGCTGCACCTCCGCTACTCCATGCACGCGACCAACAAACCGCCATTTGAGCGGCTCCTGTAAGTGCGTCAACGGGGTGCTCCGAAATCTCAAGAGATTGTGTTAGGCGCAAAGACGGAACGCCTTCTGGAAGCAATGGATTTGGATTTGGATCAGCCTCAAATCCTTCTTTGAGTTTGAGCGTACAAGAGGGGGCGCCATGCAAGTCAGCATGGAAATACAGGTCGGCGGGTGAAAGGTGTTTCTTGACGAGTTGGTCGTTGCCTTTCGCATCACGTCCACCGACGAGTAGTTGTCCACTAGACAGCATCGTCCAGCGATTTCTCTCAAACCAGAATTTCTTTGTTCGTTTTTTCGATGAGACGCGTCCTGCAGCCTCATCTTTGGCACGTTGCTTGTCGACTTTTTTCTGTTTTTTCTGAGTATCTGCAAGAGCGACCTTCGCACCTTCTGCTCGTTGCTTGTCTTTGCGTCCCTTGGCAAAATATCGTTGTGCATTCTGATGCACGGTCTGGTCAAGATGCAATTCCACTGTCAGAGCCGGTTCTCCATTTTCATCGGGTAATTTTGCTCGAATGGTTCGTGATTCTGGGTCCGCGGATTCAATCCATTCGATTTTCTTGATTGCTGAGCGGGTTTCATCCCATCCGTTTTCATCAATGGATTTGGTCATTTGAGTAAGCAGAGATTCAACGTGTGCCCAATTTTCTTGAATCAATTTCCCAATATCTTGCTGTTTGGCACCCTTTGCTGTTAATTTGTCAACGGCTGCTGCCTGTTGCCCTTCACGGCGCGCCAATTTTTCTTCTACAGAATCAGCCTGTCCCGGTGCTGTTACTTCAGCGAGTTTTTCGGCTTCTCTGCGTGCAAGCGCACTTGAATCATAACCACCTTTCCATGCATCGATGGCATGGGAAAGAGATTCAAATTCAATCGTTAAAGCATCTCCTGACAGTTGAATTGGCCCTACCTCTCGACAATGCTCTTCCATTTGCGCATCGAATTCCAATGGATTGGTGGAGGCTTCAAACAATTCATCGACCACACCAATGGCGCCCGAATTACCAATCTGTCCAACCATTTTCTGGAACACCTCGTAGAGTTTATCGACATCTTCAATTTCCGATGCGTTTTGATTGGGGTCTAATCCTGCTAAGGTGCAAAGATTGTGGGCGTAAGCGCTACCAAGGCTCATTTTTCCAGCCAACGTATGCACCAAATCGCGATCCGATTCCTGGAGGACTGTTTGCAATTGTGATTCATTCCAAGAACGTGGATCCATCGGTTCAGGTGGTGCGACATACACCTCCCCTTTCTTGATGGTGCGAGTCTCATATGTCACGTGCGTCAGTGGTTGGATGATGATTCCATCTTGATCAAGCAGAATGACATTGCCATTTCGGAACATTTCGATGATTAAATCTCTACGTCCATCCTTGGTATCGAATTCTAAAACAAGGATGCGATCAAATCCCAGTTGCGAGGCACCAGTAAGCCGGGCATTAGAGAGATGCTTGCGGAGTAGCATTGCAAATTGTGGGGGGTGAGTTGGCATGGGGCGATCTCGTTGGCTGAAGTAAACCCGCTGACCACGAACAATAACCAAATCACATTTTGGGACTTCTTTTGGATTTAGGCGTAGTACGACTTGTTCGTAATGAGGCTGGTACATTTTCCGGCAACGTGCACCCGCGAGGGCATTGATGTCTAGAGCCATCCTCGCGATATCGAACGACGACATCTGGTCACGCATGGTTCGCCCTCATACCAAGGCGACCTCTGCCTCTTCTTGAGCCAATCGCTTATGACATACGGCGTGCAGCGCAACTTCGTGCGTCAAGCGGAATCCCCCGGAAGCGGGCTCGCCGAGGTCAACCGGCCTGAGCGCACCCCGTCACCGGGTAGCGATGTAGGGGGGGAGATTGACGAAGCACTTGCTATGTTTTGGTATCGCAATATTTTGAGAACAGGTACAGACATACCTGAGGTCGACCCCGATTGGGGGATACATGTCAATGCAGATGCTTTGGTCGAATGGTCTGCTGGTATTGCCACCGCCATGGAGGGAGATGGGGTTGCCAATGCACCAACTCTATCTCTCGACCTTGCGTTTATCTTTGGTTTTGATCACTGCTTTTTCCACCACTGTGTCGATGCCCAAGTCAGCCTGCACATGATGCGTTTGCATGCATCCGGGCAACCCATGCCAGATTTACGTTCTCACCATCGTGAATGTTGTGAGCGGCTACACGATTCACGACAGGGGCCACAATGGTGGTTTGCAATTGAAGAAACACTCGCAAATGCGCATGTTGCGAGAGACCCAACCCGCTTAGGGGGGTTGCGAGAAGCTTTCTTGCGGTATGGAATTCTTCCACAACCTTTGGACAGTTCTAGGGGGCCATGGGCCCTTTGGGAGCAAGCCGCCATGGATGAGCGTGCTTTCAAAGCACTAAGCCACATGGTTTGGCTTCAACACTTGACAGGGGAAGTTGATCCGTTGGGCATTCTACCTGAAGTCGAGCAGGAAATCGAAGAAGGGGGCTTTGATGCTGCTTTCAATCGAGTCATTGACCTCATCATAGAAGCATGCAAACCCCAGCAAACAGGTGAAGATGGAGGGCACGAACATGACTGGGTCACAGATTTACATGGTGTTACACGATTGCACGCATTTGGAGGATTCTCAGAAGGTTTGTTTCGAAGGTTGGATGTCCCCATTTGGTTCCATGGTGGAAATGGACCGGACCTGATTCGCCGCTACGATGCACAACGTGGCGATTGGCCATATGGTACAATTGAACGATTGTACGAGCACTTTAGGACAGATGAAGTTTCATCGGAATGGAACGACCCATTCGCCAGTGATGATGATGATTTTGAACTTTCACCGTAGGTGACGTTCAAGGGTTGGTTTGCTTTGGGCAGCAATATGAGCGGTGAAGATCCCTTTTCAGATGAGGAACCGCTCCTCCCGCCAATTTTCGCATGGACATGGCCTGGTTCAACCCTAACGTGGGCAATTTGGGGCTTCGGAATCCTGAGCGTAGGATATGGATTTGTTGCGAGTCTGTCAATGATGGATGTAGATGGGTTCTGCTTCGTCTTTTTCGGTCTGGTCGTCATGGGTTTTTGCTCTCCGAATCCATTTGCAGTCATGATGAAGACTTGTGTCCCTGGGGATTCTGATGAATGGACAGTACATCCATTGCCACCAATGCACTCTTCACAATGGCATCTTGATCGGTCCGAATGGAATGAGAAATACAAGGAGTGGTTGCCCGACCCTTTGGCACGTTTCGAAGCAGATGGTCCTGAAATTCGTTGCGAGAAAGATGGTGATAAATGGGCCGTCTACTATGGTGGCCAAGAATTGGTTTGCGAATCATGTGAGGGGGGAAATCCCGTGGCCGGAAACGAATGTAAAGAGTGTGGAGGAGGAGATTTAATTCGATTCGACAATGAAGCTGATGCTTCTGCCCGAATAAAAAAACTGATTGCACGGCATGAGGGTGATGATGCTCAAACATTGATTTTCACAGAACATCCACGAAATCACAGATATCGGAAATTGTACAATGCCAAACCACCGCTACTCACTGCTAAATTTCTGTACCATGCTGCTGGAGTGATGTTTCTAGCAGGAATGTTCCTTGGCGTGCCAAGTGAACACCGGGGGG
>JASLKT010000036.1 GCA_030747395.1 Candidatus Thalassarchaeaceae archaeon | reverse complement strand
CGTGAATCTTCATTGCGGAACTCTACGTTTGGACAATTCTGTTGAGCGAATTCCAGTGCCTCTTCATCTAAGTCCGCACCGACCAATCGCAATCGCTCCGCCTTTTCCGGAGGCAGTTCAGTCAACCATCGATTGATTCGACTCCCCGTTGCACACAGCGCATCGAGCGTGTGAATTTGCGGTTTGTTGAACCACTCGGTATCGAGCATGTAATCCATCAGCAGAACACTTCGAGTTCGACAATCGGCCATGGCCGGATTGTGGAATGCTGATCTGTGGGATCGGTCCGCAGGGCCCTTTCCATGTCGCTCCAATTGCTTCTCAGTACGACCTTCTTTGGCTGGAGGCAGACGGTGCTCTGTTCGCCCCTCAAGGACGATTTCAGCCTCGGTCAATGAATCACCTCAGTAGTGCTCGAAAACAATATTTGGATTGCAATGAGTGACCTTGTGACCATGGTCACGAACTTCGCCTACCACTTGCGTTCCTTCAAGACGAGATGCGACCCATTCGCAGACAGCGTTCGCGTGCGCAGAATTTACGACCAAAACCATGCCCATTCCAAGATTGAAGGTTCGGGCCATTTCACGATCAGAAATACTTCCAGTCGTCTGAATCCAATCAAATTCTGGCAACACGGATAGTGGATTTTCAATATGCCAACCAAGAGAGTCATGAAGCCTTAGAAGATTGGACAATCCACCACCGGTCACATGGCAAATACCGTGCAGTGCATCCGCAGGGCAAGGTCCATTTCCAGCCCGACAAGCATCGATGAGATCGGTGACAGGATCAACATAGATTCGGGTTGGGTTGAGGAGAACTTCACCCAGAGTGATGTCGCCATCACCCATTCGGATGATGTCACGCCCCGGATGTTCAGTATCAAAAGGCGCCGCATCCGTATACGAAAGACCACTCAATTCGACAACCTTGCGCACCAATGAGAATCCATTGGAATGCACCCCGCTCGCGGGCAATCCAATCATGACATCACCAGCGCCAATGTTCGCGCCTGTAATCGCAGCACCTTTGGGCAACCAACCCAATGCGGTACCTGACAAATCTAGTTCGGTGACAATTCCAGGTAGACTCGCAGTTTCACCACCAGCGAGTGTAACTCTGGCGATTCGACAGGCTTCTGCAAGACTTGCGCCGATGGCTGCGTGTTGTTCGGGATCCGGTTTTGGAACGGCGATGTAGTCGACAAACGCGATGGGTTCTGCGCCTACACATAGCAGGTCATTGACATTCATGGCCATACAATCGATACCGACTCCACTCCAATGATTCATCATCGAAGCGATTTGCAATTTGCTACCGACTCCATCTGTGGCCAATGCGAGAAGATTGTCTCCGAATTCAATCAGACCCCCAAATCCGCCCGGCAAGTCAACGGGTGCGCCGGGAGTTCCAGCTGCTCGGACGGAACGTGAAAGCGCCCCTACCAGAGATGCGACTGAAGCCCCTTCAAGGTCGATGTCCACTCCACTACTTGCGTAGTCCAGACCCTCAGCCTCGTCACTCATCACTCAATGCGAGTCGTAGCCACCCCTTCAGGCTGCCGTCATCGGCTGTTTCGGTCTACGAACAGGGCCGCAGCAGACTTCATACCCCGACCCACCCCCTCCGGGGGTGCGGAAGTGAAGTGATGACCACGCAACGACGACTCCTCGTGCTACTGATGACAACTCTCATGCTCGGTACCGGCTTTGCCGGTTGCTTGGGTGGAGATGATGGTGGAGATGCACCCGAAACAGACACTGAGGATGGCAATGGAACGGGTGGGGATACAACCTTTGCCGATTCGGATGGTGACGGTATTGTCGATATTCTTGATCAGTGTGCAGATACTCCTGCTGACACAGTGGTGGATTGGTCTGGATGTCCCGAAGCCGCAGATACCGATGGCGATGGTGTCATTGACGATAGTGATGATTGCCCAGACACAGCCGCAGATGCTGAAGTTGATGCCAATGGTTGTGTGATTGTTTACGACACTGATGGAGACGGTGTGGAAGATGGCTTAGATGCCTGTCCAGGAACATTGTCAGGAATCGAAGTCGATGCCAATGGCTGCGAAGTTGTATACGATGCAGACAACGACGGTGTGCCCGATGGCGACGACGACTGTGCCGATACGGAAGCCGGCATTGAAGTCGATGCGAACGGATGTCCAGTACCGCAAGACAGTGATGGAGACGGCGTTCTTGATGACAATGATCAGTGCGCAGATACACCTGCTGGAATTACTGTTGATGAAACCGGTTGCGAAATTGTCACCGGGCCAGTCATCGAAGTCAAAATCGGTGTTCTAACTCCTCGAACAGGAGATAACGCACATCTAGCAGAGGGCCTAGAAAATGCAGCACAGATGGCCGTTGATGACATCAATGCCGCCCAGAGTGCTTACGAATTTTCGCTTGTTTTCTTTGACACCGAATCATCTGGTTCAATGGGCACTACTGGAGCTTGGTCTCTGATTGAAGGCGATGGCGTCTCAGGAATCATCGGTGGTGCATCGATGTCAATTTTAGATAACGCGTTTTCACCACCTCCAAATCAACAACAAGCAAAGCCAATTGAACATCAAATCCCGATCATTACACCATTTGTCACAGATGGTGATTTTGATGAAATCACTGATGACGACTTGATGTGGCGAGTTGTTCCCAGCGAATCCGATAGTGCATACGGGGCGTTGATGTGGTCCAACATTTACGAATTGAGCGATCTCGCAGTCATCTACGAAGACAATGGCTTCGGTCGTTCAGCAGAGAGAATTTTCTCAGATTCGTATGATGCAAGCAAAATTTGTGCAACACTATCCTATCCATCAAATCCAAGCGTATCTCAACTTGTGGCTGTGCGTGATGAGGCTGTAGATTATGGCTGTGAGAATGCAGTTCTCCTCTCAGAGGATACAGATGCTGCGGTCTTGATTGAAAAATTAAAGGGTGCAACTCCAGATGCACGAATTGTTACTTCCCATCAATCGGGTTACGCAGAATTTCCTGAACTATTGGGGCCGAGTGTTCGCAATCTTGTGATTGGTGTAGTCGGTGCGAACGCTTCGGTCTCTTGGGAATCACCCCTGCAATCTGGTTTTGATAATGACTATCTGTCCTTGTTTAGTTCATCTGCGCCCACACATGCTGGTCCAGCCTATGATGCGACTATGATTATGCTTCAAGCCACCATCCAAGCCGGTTCAAGCACCGGTAGCGACATCAAAGCATCCATTCCATCAGTGGGCTCCAACTATGCAGGAATCAGCGGAACCATTTCTTTCGATTCATTAGGCAATACACCCGAGATGTTGTATGATTTGTTCCGCTTTGAAGATGCAGGAGATATTGATGATGATGGAGAAGTTGACATGTCCTTTGAGGAGATGGGCTACTGGGATTCATGGAACGGCATATCCTCACAATGCCGATCCAATGCGGGTACGGTAGTCATCGGAATGCTCAGCCCACAGACTGGCATCCATTCCCCCTACGCGCAAGGCGAAGAAAACGGTGTTCAATTGGGCGTAGATTTACTGAACATCAATCAGCGTGGTACCTGTTTTAGTTTGACCATTGCCAACACACAATCAACACAGGCAGGCGCAGCGAGTGCAATGCAAGATTTGGTGAATGCAGGCGTCATTGGAGTGATTGGACCACATTCGACAGAGGAAGCCCTTGGAGCATTGGTGGTAGCAGAAACAAACAAAGTGCCCATGATTACGTTTGGTGCTTTCTCAAATGAAGCGATGGACAGTGCATGGTCTAATTGTGGGGTGGCCTGTACACCAGCAGATTATGGATATCTTTGGCGCGTATCACCTGGCCAAGATCACCACGTCTCAGCATTGTCTGCCCACATCTCAAATGGTGGATATTCGAATGTCGCAATCTTGAATGATAACGGTAAGGACAACACCGCAATCGCAACAGCGCTCAGCACGGCCCTTGGCAGCACTTGTTTGGAACAATCCTTCCCCGCAGGTCAAACAGATTTCAGTTCTGAACTTTCAGCCCTATCTGGTTGTGACGCCATTGTGATTTTGGCCGAATCCACAGAAGGTGCAGCCATCCTTGCAGAAATGCACTCACAAGTAATTGGAGGAAATGATGAATTGGATATCCCCAAGATAGGCGGTCATGGAATGGGTGACCTCTCAATGGAGGATACTGTATCTGATACAGCACATCTGGCGGGTTTGACAGGCATTCGAATGGGTATTGATCACGATTTGGCCGAGTATGATCACGAACTCAAGTATGTGTACATGATGAATTACGGGACTGAATTGCAATCTTACGCAGGATGGGCCGGAGATGCGGCTCTCATCATGGGGACTGCAACTCTGTTGGCTGATGTAGGCTCACATACAGCGACTCCACAGCGCGTCAATGAGCAGGGTATTTCAGCAGCTGCTGATGAATACGCAGTCAGTAGTGGTGAGATTACATTGAGCACGGTAGATGGGGAAACTAGTCACACCAACCTCGATGTCTATCAGTGGAGTAGTGAAGGTGAATTCACAGAGATTGGACGATGGCGCCACGATTTGGGCCTAGTCATGTTTTGATTCATCAAGACAAATTTCAGCCGCCTTTGCAAAATGACCCTTGGCATTTTGCATTCGATGCCCATCTTCAAGTTCCATCAATGCGATGACATTCTCGTCATCACTCGCGACATGCCTTGAATTCTCAATGGGCACGACATCATCCTGGGTCCCATGCAAGATGACTGTAGGATGATTCAATTTGGGCCATGACATTCGTTCGGCGGTTTGCATGAAATCCCACGCAAGTGATATGTCCAGTTCGAATCCTTGGTAGGCGTACGCATCATTTTTTTCCCAATCAGCCATCTCAGAAGTGGTGAGCCGCTCATGCCACATTTCAGCAAGCCCAAATGCGGGGGCAATCAACAGCAAACCAAACGTGGCATCAGGCCGGAGTGCGCTGGCGTTTGCAGCGGCCAGCCCACCCATTGAAGATCCCGCAATAATATCAAAATCACCTGAATCAATATGCTCGAGCAGTACAGCGGTTTCCTGCTCAATATTCCAACCCTTTTCTGACATCACAGGAGCGATAACATCCCAACCCAATTCATCAACCATGAATGTGGGTTTTCCACCCTCAGGAGATCCTTCGAATCCATGGGCGAACAGAACTCGCATGACTTACTCCTCAAAGGACAATGGTTTGAATTCACTGCCAGGGACCGAACAGCGAGTCATAGGGATACGGACATTTTTCTCAAGGATGCGCAAATGGAGTTCAGCGGTCACATGTACAACTGATGAGAATAGGTGACCGCCATGCACGACATGATCATCATCGGAGAGAACGATGTGAATGTGTGTGAAGGGTTCCCCATCTAGGACGGAAACGTTACCTTGCATACTCAACAATTCATTTGCCTCTTCCAAAACAATCCGATGATACACACTGTCATCACCCAAGTATCCAATATCTGTTGTGCGTACACGACCAATGCCACTGGTGATGGCAGCACCAGAGACTCCTTCACTCACACAAATGGCTTGAATTGACTCATGTAATTCATCGCCTGGATCGAGTCTGAGGAAAATGTCACTGCCGGAGCGTGTGTGTTCCATACCCTCGGCCCCTTCTCGGCCGTTCAAAGGGATTGCCACGAAAATGGTAGGAAATCCAATTGAGAAAGCCTCCATTGGAAATCGCGATGGCCCTGAGAGTCCGTATCGTATGCTTCTAATTCCAGTGGAAATGAAGGGGTCAATACCTTTTCTTCCACTAAGTTAATGGGGTGCGGATGTCGGCTTGCGTTGCCTGTGTGGGGAGCGTTAGACATATGGTAATTCATCTCAACGATGCTGGCGCCCGTTGGCGCTCTTTCTTTGAGGAAACCTGTGCCAATGAGATATCCACACTGGCAGCCTCTTGGCCAAGTCAAATGGCTCTTTCCTTGGACTTTTCAAAAATACAGTCATGGGACGTCCCCTTTGCTGAATTAATTTTGAATCATCCAAGAGAAGTTCTTCGAAATGCCGACACGGTTCTAGCAACTCTATGTCGTGAATCCGGATATGAGGCTGACCCGAGAGTTCGAGTCGTCGGACTACCCCCCGATGCGCAACAAAAATTGAGAGAGATTAGCAGTGAGCAAGTTGAAACATTTACCGCTTCAGAGGTAATCGTTACCAAGGTCAGTGAACTCAAGCCTCGAATTTATGATGCAATATTCACCTGCACAACGTGTGGCCATACAATCGAAATTGGACAACCCAATGAATTGGAATTGATTGAACCATCACAATGTCCTGAAACAGGTGGATGTGGACGCCCTGCAAGTGGTGCGGGCCGCACCCGTTTTGATTTGCGATGGGAAGATTCCAAATTGATTAACAATCAATGGATGGAAGTTCAAGAACTTCCTGAGAACGTCAAACCCGGTTCTCAACCGGTTCGCCTCAGTGTACTGGCAGAAGCAGAATTAGCTGGGAAGCACGTTCCAGGTGAACGAATCCGAATCAACGGTATTCCTTACCTTCGTACACTCAAGCGTGGAGGTTCAAAGACTCCCATGTTTGATATCTACATCTCATTGCATTCTAGTGAAAGGAAGAACATCCCACTTGAAGAAATCGAGATTACTCCGAGTGAGATCGTAGAAATCGAGAAAATAGCAGACCGAGATGATTTGACAGAACTTTTTGTTCGTTCAATTGCTCCTTCCATTATCGTCAGTGAAGACAAGATGAATTGGATCAAGAAATCGTTGGTATTCCAATTGCTTGGTGGTGTCGCTCGAAAGTATGGAGATGGCACCCGCACAAGAGGCGACATCCACATTTTGTTACTGGGTGATCCAGGTGTCGCCAAGTCTCAGATATTGGCCTTCATGGGCCGAATTTCACCACGTGGACGATTCACGACAGGGGGTGGAACGACCGCTGCTGGTTTGACCGCAGCAGCCGTTCGAGATGCATTCAATGATGGCCGTTTTTCGCTTGAGGCAGGTGCACTGGTGTTGTCTGATATGGGACTGTGTGCAGTTGACGAATTTGACAAAATGTCCACGGATGATCGAGGTGCGATGCACGAAGCAATGGAACAACAACGCATCAATATCAACAAGGGTGGTATCAGTGCAACAATGCCCACGCGATGTGCCGTTCTCGCGGCAGCAAATCCGAGAGACGGTCGGTTCCAACCAATTTCATGGGGTGACCCTTCGACTTTCTTGCACAAACAAATCGATCTCCCCCCTCCTCTCATTTCTCGATTTGACATTGTTTGGATGATTCAAGATGTAGTGGACAAAGGTCGTGATCAACGAATCGGTGAACACATTGTTCGAGTCAAACGTACAGGTGTCCCTGAACACTTGATTGAAAGTGGCCATTCAGTTGAACCCGATTCATTATTGAAAGAACAAATCTACACAAAAAACGTCGATGATGAAGATGTACTTACGGCTGAATTCTTCCAAAAATATGTGGCTCATGCCAAGAGAACATTCCATCCTGAAAGCGATGATAATGTGATGAAAATTTTAGTGGACCATTATACTGAAAATCGCAAGGTCATGGAAGGTGAGACAAATTCGGTATCACTCACTGCAAGATCCATCGAGGCAACCCTGCGCATGGCAGAAGCTCGCGCTCGCTTATTCTTGAGAAATTATGTGACTGAAGAGGACGCACACGAAGCGATTGCGATGGATGGTCTTTGGAGATACGTGGCCAGTGCTGGCAACATCAATCCACAGGACCCCACAGGCGTTCCAGAGAGAGCCAAAAGTGCTGAGAGAACCATCATGACCCTCGTGCGAACTCTATGCCGGGAATTGGATGGAGAATGCACCACAATTCAAGTCTACAATGTAGGGGCCGAACAAGGATTCGATGAAGAAACAGTTGATCGTGTTCTCAACAACATGCGAAATCGGGGCGATTTGTACCAGCCTCGCATCGGTTTGTGGCGGATGAACTAGTTGACATGGTTTACACCGCTGCCCCTTTAGGGGGGCAGCGACTGGCAAACTCCCATGGCCGAGGACATTCCTGGCGATGTTGCCGATGCTGATGGGCTTGACCCAGAAGCACTCGGCTTCATGTGTGGCCTTGAAGTCCATCAGCAATTGGCCACAGGGAAATTACATTCTCGACAGCCAAGCACCCTGTATGAAGATGGCATCGGTGAGATTGAGGGCCGTTGGCCCAGCGCTCATCGTCGATTGAGAGCGGCTCGTGGTGAAGGCGGCAGAATCGATATTGCAGCTCGTTTTGAGCAACGTCGAAATCGTTCCTTCGTATACTTCCAATCTCCCAATGCTGGCCTCATTGAGATGGACGAAGCACCGCCATTGGAGCACGATAGTGATGCGGTTGATGTTGCTCTAACCATGGCGGCAATGATGGATGCAAAACCTGTCGGCGCGTTGCAAGCGATGCGCAAGACCGTGGTTGATGGCTCCAATACCAGTGGCTTCCAACGCACTACACTGATTGCCACTCATGGCTCGATTCAAACACCCACTGGACTCGTCGGCGTCGATGTCATTTGTTTGGAGGAAGACAGTGCACGAAAGTTGGACACACGCTCAACCCCTGACGGTGAACAGGTCGTATACACTCTGGATCGATTGGGCGTCCCTCTCGTCGAGGTTGCGACCGCTCCGGACGTGCAAACTCCTGAGCATGCGAAAGAGACCGCTCTTGCATTGGGCACCCTTCTCCGAGATACTCGCCGTGTTCGCCGTGGTCTAGGTTCCATTCGTCAAGACCTCAACGTTAGCATTGGGGCTGGTGTTCGTGTTGAAATCAAAGGTTGCCAGGATCTCGATTGGATTCCTCGCATCATTCGACTTGAGATGGCGAGACAATTACATTTCCATCGATTGGCAAACGACCTCAGGGCTGAATTGGGAGTCGAACCATTGCCATCTCATCGTGATTTAGACAATGATGAGGTAGAAGCATCAGTGGCCAAATTGGTTGCGAATAAATTGCCATTTGAATTGCAAAATCTTTCCACCGCCTTTGCAAAATGCGAATCTCAAATGGTTGCAAAGTCTCTGTCTGAAGGTGCCGTTGTGTTAGGAATATCATTGCCGGGAATGGCCGGGAAACTCGGGGCCAAAACACTCGATGGAGAAGGAGCACAATTGCCGAGACTAGGTCGTGAGTTGGCCAGTGCAGCCAAGCTTGCAGGTGTCAAAGGAATTTTCCATTCTGATGAACTTCCAGCCTATGGAATCACCGATGACGAAACGGCAGATTGCGCCTCAATTTTGGGTGATTGTTTCGTTCTTTGTGTCGCATCACAATGGCAAGCGGAATTGGCCCTAGAAGGTGTGCATTCTCGGGCGTGTATGGCTTATCATCGAATTCCACAGGAGGTTCGCAATGTCGTGGTTCGAAAGGGTGCGCCTGATGATGGCACGACCACAGCGATGCGCCCCTTGCCAGGTGGTGCCCGAATGTATCCTGAAACCGATATTCCCACAACCCCCATCGCATCGGAACATTGGGCATCTGTTAGAGCGAATTTACCTCCAAGCCGCGATGAGCGATTTGCTCGCCTCGGCACCACGGGCCTCTCTGAAAACCAAGTTGCAGCCCTCATCACCGGTGAGTTAGACGATTTCTTCATGAATGGCATTTCAGGTGAACTTGCCTTACCCGAGAAAGCATGGGCAAGTGCCCTTCTTGATCATGGCATTGACAAACTCAACGCACTCTCGGTAGCCATCCATTTACGTGAATCTGGCACCATCACTCGCGAAGGTGTCGAGCCATTGGTAAACGACGCAGGTACCGATGATATTCCAACTCTGATAACTTGGATGACTGCGGAAGCAGCGTCCCGTGGATTCGAACCGGCTGACACTGGAGTTGTTGATGCAGCAGTCACCGAAGTTCTTGCAGAACGAGCAGATTTCGTTGCCGAGCGTGGTATGGAAGCGTTGGGTCCATTGATGGGTGTCGTCATGGGTAAACTCGGTGGAGCCGCCGATGGAAAGGCCGTATCAGCCGCACTGAAAGAACAAATTCAGAGGCTACTCTGATGCGGAGAGCTTTACTCATATTCGCCTTGTTTCTGTTGGCAGCATTTCCGGCAGAGGCAAGTGAAGGTCGGCATGCAGAGTGGATTACCGATCCTGTGTTGCCCGACGTTCAGTGGAATGCCAGTGTCGACATAGGTTACATCTCCACAGCACCGTTGGTGAAGGATGGTCTTGTCATCGTTAAGGGCGGTGGTGACTCCATGACCGGTGATGGTTCGGGCTTGGTTGCACACCGTGCTGATACCGGGGTTGAAATTTGGCGCACTATCCATTCAGCGAGTCACCGGGGATTTGAGACCGCACCGTTGCTGCATGTGCCTAGTAGCAGTGACACGAACTCTTGTTCGCCATCTGCTGATATGGTAGTTACAGGGTGGACCTCTGGCCAACTCACAGCATATGATTTTTCGACAGGAATCGAATTATGGAATCAATCCACAGATGCACCGAATTGGGGCATTTCTGGCGGTGGATTTGTGCTAACGGATGGTACGATTGTATGGCCTACTGAAACAGGCGTCATCGAAGTGTGTGGCGTCAATGGGACAATCCTGCAACAACATCACGATTCTAATCTACGAACTTATCGTGCGAACCTCGGCATTTGGTTTGACTGGGAATCTGATGAGAACGGTACAATCACAACATCCATGGGGTGGTTACAGGGGTCAGAATCAGCCCACTTATTGCGATATGACAATGATTCAACCCTACTCGATGATGTCGACATCGTTGCGTTGGCTGATCTTACAGGAACATGGCGAATCCGTTCGACTCCCATTTCTATGGTTGGCCAAGGTGTCATGCTGCATTTACACGCAGACGGCGAATCCAGATTGATTCGGATGGATTGGAATGAAACGGGAACACCTGTGTTACTCGATTCAATTCCCATGGGTTCAGGTACGGCTACAACACCTGCGGGGTTGGGGTATATCTCAGCAGTCGCAGGCACCAGTGATGCCGTTCACTACGGAATTCTCAATGGCTCCTTATTCGAAGCCATCCGATGGAATGCAACCAATGTTGTCGGTGAGATTCGATGGATTCAGTGGGGGGAAGTGAATGCCATTTGTCTTCCACAAAATACAGCCGAAGGCTCGTGGCACATCGCCATTGATGCGAACCATAGTGTAGAATGGATTCCCGATCAAAGTGGATATTTGACCGCAGGGTGTGGTTCGGATGGCTTGGTTCATGCGGCTGCAAATGACGCATCATGGTTGGAGGTCCGGTATGATCCAATCGACTGGAATACAATTCACACGATGGCAGATGAAACCCTTGGAACTGCCGAAGAGCCGGCGTCACCCATTCCAGATGAAAATGATTCAGAGAAAGCCGCAGAACAAACCATCTCAGGAGTCATTTGGCTTCCTTTCATTGGCGCAGGAATTTTTGCAATCGTGGCACAGTTTGCAGTGAGTTCAGACATGCGTCGACAGATTCGAATCGGTGCTCTATTCATGGTCATGCTCGGTCTTGTCATGGCGGGTACAATTTACAACACCCAAATAGTGTCTAATTCTGAACCTGATTCGAGTCAGCGTGAACGTGCTGAAATGTTGCTTCCAGAATTGGGTGAAGGGTTGGCCGAAAATGAGGTTCTTATCGCCTTCCACTTTCCAGAACCCTATGCGCCAAATGGTTGCACTGAAGGCAAGATAATGAACTCACAAACAGGTCAATCTTGGCAGATTGAATCTCCACCAGATGGCAGTTACTGCATTGTCGTTTCAACCATCGAAATTGAAACTGGAAATACGGTTGAAACCGTGACAATATCAACCCTTGATGAATACTCGTACGCCTACGATATTGAGCAGCAAAGTCTCGGTAATTTCTTGCTGGATGTGGGTCTTGCAGAGGGTGGTACTGATGGCCGTTGGTGGAGTTATGATTTGAACGGTGGATATGGAACGATTGGCATGTCGGATCAAGTGGTAGAACCGGGCAATCACATCGATTGGCATTTTGATGCAGGCCAGTTCTAATCAGGTCAACACTCAAACACCGCTTTGCCTAGTGTCGCCTCCATAGGAGGCGATTTTCATTTCAGTTTGGGGTTGGCAGGGTGAACGGGCGGCCAGAATGGGCCCGCCTCGTCACTTCCGTTTACCCTTCCTCGCACTCGTCGTCGTCTTGCCATTATTGCTCGAATGGCGCAATCTTGCAGCATGGGGTGGATTCCTATTCCTCTGGTCTGTAGCGATGGTGGGTCCAGCCTCACTACTGCGTTGGATGCGTGTCTGGTTGCCATTGTCAATTCTTTACGGCCTTATTTTGCTCTTGTTTAGCGGCACTGAAAATTGGTCGCGGATTTTACTACTTATGGCACGTTTACTCATTGCCTTGCTCGGCATGCAAATCATGACATGGTCTGTACCGCCTTCAGATGTTGTTCGTTCTTTCGAATGGGCCCTCCCTCGCCTTGGTGTGTCTCTCGCAATCGCGCTCCGATTGGTTCCACGGTTAGAGCGTAGTGCCAAATGGCGTATTGAAACCCTTGAGGAGCGTGGCTTCATCGACAATGAATCTAGAATGAAAGCACTTCGAACCCGAGCCTCAATCTGGCCTGGCTGGCTGGCTGATTCATTGGATCATGCTCATGATTTGGGAGATGCAGTTCAATCACGGGGCATCTTGGCCCCTCGACGCTGGCGGCATGGAGTCAAACGTCGAATTGTCCAACTTGCCTTAGGGGAAGAAATTCGTGAAGATGGAGTCAATCCACATCACTTCTCAGATTCGGTTCAACTTGGATTAGACATGGAAATCAATTTGCCCGATGGTCGTTGTATCGGTCGGCATAAGGAATTATTGCGCGGAGGAAAAATCGTTCTACTTCGCGGCCATTCAGGTTGTGGAAAATCAAGTCTATTGCGAGTCATTGCTGGTGTTTCCCCATGGCAACATCCTGTGACAGTCAGTGGTAGGGTCCACATCTCAGGGCACCCCACTCTTGGTGAAATCAATCTTGCAGATGGACCGTTCACTGAGGCAATTTCATGTTGGATACCTCAAGACCCTGATCGACATGGGTTAGCTGAGTCTGTTCATAGGGAATTCAAAATCGCGCGCCGACTTTCAGGGCCATGGAAACAGCAAGAAATGCTTGAATGTCTTCGAGAATGGAATCTCCTAGAGAAACTCCAATCTCAGCCTGAGAATCTATCCGAAGGTGAGCAACAGCGATTGCTGTTGGCCGCACATCTTGATTCGGCCCAACCCATTTGGTTACTCGATGAGGCAGATGTCCATTTGGACGAAGCAGGATTCATTCAACTTGGCAAAGCGGTGGTTAAGCATCGGGCGCGTGGAGGGCTGATTATTGTCGTCGCACACAGGCAGGCTCGATGGGAACGAATTGCAGATCAAGTCATTGACATTGGCGAGCCAATCACTGCTCAAGATTACCCCTCTGTTTGGATTGAAAGAGGTGACGAAATTGGTCAACCACCTGAAAGTAGTTTATTCTCACATGAACTCAAACCGGTTCGCTCTGGAGATTTGATTCTTGTTCAAGGTGCAAATGGTAGTGGAAAAACAACACTTCTACGAGAATGGGCCGAAATATCCGGCCTGCCTTGGTTGCCAACATCTCCAGATCGGCGATTGCTGGGTATGACGATTGAAGAAGAATTGAATTTACAACATCCAACACTATTCGCTCAATATCTCGCCGGTGATGAAGAAACAATCGCGGATGCTGAAACCATCCAATTGCAACAATCCGCGCTTCGACTTGACCTGGGTCTATCCCATCTTTCGATGGTTACTCCTGTTCATGATCTCTCGACAGGAGAGAGGCGCCGCTTGTCTTTGCTGCCGTTATTGATGCGTAAACCACCCCTCATGCTCCTCGACGAAATTGATCATGGATTGGATGATTTGACTCTGGCTGACCTCATCGAGCAACTCAATGCTCGCCGCAAGGCTGGATGTGCCATCGTTATCACATCCCATTCCCCCGATCTTGTCGCTTGGGCCAAAGTCAGTGGTGGACGTGTTTGGAACATTGAGCAGGGCGTGTTGACGGAGGCATCGTCATGAATTTTGCCGACATTCAAGCATGGGCAGGAACCCCGGGCGGAATTGCCGTTTGGCTCACTGTATTGTTCGGCCTGATTTTTGGTTCATTGCTCTTGAGTGTAGACCGTCGAATTCGGTTGGGAAGGGATGCCGCTCTGATTGCGATTTTGGCTGCGGTTGCAAGTGCTAGCAGAGTCCTATTTGCAGCGCTTCCAAACGTTCAACCTGTGACCCTTCTCCTGCTGATGATTGGCCTCCACCTTGGTGCCCGTAGAGCCGCTGCTGTGGCCATGTTGACCGCTCTCATTTCCAACATGGCACTCGGACACGGGCCTTGGACATTCTACCAAGCTATCGCATGGGCTGCTGTTGGTACCAGTGCGGCACTGTTGCGACCTGTTTTGGTGAATTGGGACGGGACCAAGGTCCGAATCGGTCCAATGGCATTATTGGCATTCATCTGGGGATTCTTTTTCGATTGGACAGTATCGTTGTCTGCACTTGCATTATACCAATCGTTTGAGGCCTTCTTAGCATTCATCATCGCAGGCCTTGTATTCGATGCACTGCATGCTGTTGGAAACGTATTATTCACCATTTGGTTGGCACCGAGTTTGCATCATCTTCTCTGGCTACATCGTCGGCACGAAGCCGGACGTTGGTTGCCAACCATATCAGATGAGACATTGAAGAGGGAAGCGTTCATCGCTGAGACGGAAGCAGCAGAGAAACAACTCGAAGACCCCTTGGCTGGAATCGCACGACTTGATGGTGAGAATTAGATGGCACAAGATGACTCATTGACAATGGTTCTCGTGACCCGTAAGGATCTAAAATTATCCAAAGGTAAACTCGCTGCACAGTGTAGCCATGCAGCGGTTGAGTGTGCCCTCAAAGCAAGTCGTGAATGCGCAAAGACGCTTCAATCATGGCGAGAAAATGGAGCCCGGAAAATTGTTGTCGAAGCCCCCAACCTCGATTCACTAAAGCGTCTATTTGGAGAAGCACAGGCTGCAGGAATTGTTTGCTATATGGTTCGCGATGCAGGTCATACGGAAATTCCATCGGGAACGGTTACCGTTGTTGGACTTGGACCAGGGTCACGGGATTCAATCGATTCCCTGACAGGTTCATTCGGCTTGGTTTAGAGAAACAGGCGCCCGTAGGGCGCCAACTCACTAGAGCGTCGGTTTCATGATGGGTTCAGCCTACGACAGTTTGTGTCGGACGACGTTTGGGAGGCCGAAATCCTCGAGGATGAGGTTTACGGAGAGTGGATTGACGAACCGCTCGAATCCATTGAACGCCGAGAAAAGCGCCAATTGGATGTCGCTCTAGCCAGCACTGGAGCCATCGTGATTGCATTCACCATTTTTGCGGCCATGTGGGGTTCTGTTGGAGATCACATGATGACTGCAACGAACACCAATCCCGGTTCCACCATCGATGTTACTTGGGGTGACACCATTTTCATGCCCAGAGATGTAGATTGCATCGACCCCTCAAACGGTCAAGATCTACCAGAATATGGCATTGGATATGAGCCCAGTTTAGCCATTGATGGGCATGGAAACATGTTCATTACTGCACACAAAGACTTGCGATGGTCCAGTCCTACAGGTGGCACTGCAAGCATCTTAGATTTGCAACCCACAATCCCTCTCTCTGATGGAGCCTGCATGGATGGATACATGACGAGTTGGGATTACTTTGCATCTTGGTTCTGGATTTCCAATGACAATGGCACAACATGGGGCATTGCAGATAATTTCGAAGAAACACCAGGAACCGTGGTTGAAGGACAAATCACCAATGGCGCATCCGGTTCAGCGTGCCTTGGTGATGAAGGCGATATTGCTGTAGATGCCATGGATCGAATCTACTATCTCGATACTTATCTTGAAGACAATTGGATTCACGTCTTCAGTGAAGGCGGACAGAACTTTGAGAGTAATTTGTGCGACCGTCAATACTCGATGGCCGCCGATGATCGCCCATGGATTCAAGCGCAGAACAACGGAATTGTCCACTATCTAGGAAATAGTGGGGTATCGGTGCAGGATTGCGAAAATGGTCCAGCTCGATACTGGTACTACCGTAGTGCTGATGGCGGCCAAACATGGTCCCAGTGTTATTCAATGCCCGGCGGCTGGTCAACCATTGCTCCAGAACGCAGTGGGGAATACGTGTTTGTGGCTCAGGAAAATCAGGACAGCAACACAGGTCACGTTCAGGTCCGAATCTCTAATGACACCGGCCTCAATTGGGGTGATCCAATCGATGTAGGTCCACGCAATGGAAATCCTCCCGAAGGCTACCCCCTCGTTGAAACCAATGGTCAAGGCACCGTAGCAGTGGTCTGGGCCGATTGTCCCGATGGGCCTACTGGGCCGTGGGATATCCGCATGGCCATGTCATACGATCGTGGTGAAACATGGGAGTCGTGGGAAATCACCCCTCCTGAATGGGAAGGCATCACAATGTATCCATTTGTCAGTATCAGTGAAGACAATGTCACTCTGGTGAGTTTCTATGGTATTCCCTTCGACAATACGGCTGAAGGACAATATGTCGCTGGACAAGAATGGTATCTCTATTCGGGTGCGGTTCGAGAGCCCCACGAGAATGATACGTTTGATTTTGAAATTGCAGCGATGAACCCAGATGGAACTCCCTTGGCACTACACACTGTGACGCAGTACGAGGAAGAGAATGGAGATGTGCACGCTCTGCATGATTTCTTTGAGAGCGTCTTCAGTCCTGATGGGACATGGGTTGGCATTGCTTTCCAGCAGAATATCGGAGAGCATCCGTTTGAGGACAATGAAGAGCAGCGCTACATCAAGTTCGTTCGTGGCGACCTCGATGTCTGAGGTGTTCGAATGACAATTATTGATCCAGACATCCGAAAGGCTGAGACCCTCCCCTCTCGATATTACACCGATTCGGAGACCTTCGCATCCGTCATTTCTTCATTCGGTCAGAACTGGCATTTCGCTGGTCATCGCAGCCAACTCTCTGCAGCCCAACCCATCGATAATTCTCTACGAGAGCCAATGTTGCTTACCCATGTCGATGGAGAAATACATTGCATCTCAAATGTCTGTACGCATCGAGGAATGTTGGTTTGTACAGAGCGTTCCGACGCAAAGAGGTTGCAGTGTCCCTATCACGGCCGAGTCTTCGGTATGGATGGACAATTTCGAAGTATGCCTGAATTCGAAGAAGTCGAGAATTTCCCAACACAGGATGATCACCTTCCATCATTCCCTTTGGCTGAATGGAAGGGTTTGCTATTCAACACCATTTCCGCCACTGAATTCAAGTCGTTTATTGCAGCGGTCGAGGCACGCGTAGGTTGGCTCCCAATCGAAGATTTCACCCACGATTCAACTCGCCATCGCGAATACTCAATCGATTCAAATTGGGCTTTGTATGTCGACAATTATCTCGAAGGATTCCACATTCCTTTTGTTCATGGTGATTTGCACGAAGTATTGGATTACGATGCTTACAGCACTGAACTGTTTGATGGCGGCGTATTGCAGATTGGCATCGCGAATGAAGGGGAACCCACCTTTAATCTTCCAGAGGGCCATCCTGATTTTGGACAGAACATTGCAGCTTACTATTTCTGGTTGTATCCCGGTTTGATGTTGAATTTCTATCCATGGGGACTTTCTGTGAATCTTGTCATCCCTGAGGATACTGACAAGACCCGTATTGTCTATCACGGATTTGTGGGTGATTCTTCGATGCTTGGGAAGGGTGCGGGCGGCGATTTAGACAAGGTTGAGGCCGAGGATCAATTCATCGTAGAAGGTTGCCAAAAAGGGGTCTCTTCAGTCGCCTATGAACGCGGTCGATATTCACCGACCAAAGAGTCAGGAGTCCATCATTTCCACCGGATAATGACACAGTAATTCGTTGAGGTCAACTCTATTGCCTTCGGCATCTTCCGCAACACATGGTCGCGGTTGTCAGTCTCAGTGATGAGGACCGCAACGAACTGATCGCTTGTTGCAAGGGTGTAGCAGACATGA
>JASLKT010000035.1 GCA_030747395.1 Candidatus Thalassarchaeaceae archaeon | reverse complement strand
ACTACAATTTCATCATGCACAACCACACCGCAACATGGATTCGTGGACAGCATCAGTATATCCACGAAGAGGGTGATACTTGTGAACAAACACCCAAGCACGCACAAACCGATTCTGTGACCACCATCAACACCATGGCGGGTGGACGAAACAATGTCGAAGCCGGACTCCAAACAGGATTGGATATTGTTGCGACTATGGTTTGGCTAGATTGGCAACCCGGAGAAGGGAGCGATGAATTTAGTTGGGACCCAGAGCCAATTGGTCTTTTCGCGTTCATATTTGGCGCGACGGGAGTGATTGGTTGTCTCGTCCTAATCATTGGAGTTGCGTTGATATCAATTATCCGAAACCCAAGGAGATTCAGTCGTCGTGTCGTAGGGTTTTTCCTCGATGAGATGATTCCTTAGAGATATTCTTCCAAGTTGTCTGAACCACCGACAAAGATGGGTTCGTCACCACGTAAATCGAAGACGATCGGTACCGTTCGATGACCGGTTATTGCAACGAATTCCATTCGCAATTCTCGATCATTCTGTACATTGACCTCTGTCCAGGAAAGTTTGTGCCCATCGAGGTATCTCTTGGCCTTGAAACAATAGGGACAAACATTGGTACTGACAATGAAGAAATCAGAATCGGCACGATTCAGATGGGATGTAGCACGACCGCTCATGGCCGTTGGAATGGGTGGACCTTCATGAACCGTTGTTTGCAATTTCAGCGGTCTTCTGAACCCAATCGACCAACTCCTGCTGCTGAGCTAGATTCACCATGTGGCCTTTCTGATGGCGCAAGACAGTGGTGTCCCAATTCGCTTCGTGGAAAATCTCGACGGTTTCATCGCCTTGTGATAGGGGAACAAGATGATCTGATTCACCATGCATCGATAGGAATCGACGGGAAGGGAGGTCGTTTAGAGCCGTGCGAAGAGCTTGCGGCCTTGCACTCTTGCCAGCGATGACGATAACCCCATGGATACGAGGACCGCAATCAGTCGACAGTAACTCCTGTGCAAGGGCACTGCCTTGACTGAAACCACCAACAATCAAAGGACCAGTTGGAATTTGCGGCTCTAGAGATGATACACTCTCAGAGATTTGGATGAAGGTCGATTCGTCGAGTGCGACCTCAGGAGGTTCGTCACGAATCCACCAGCCACGACCTCGATTCGGATGAACGAAGGGGCCCTCTGGAAGAAGAAGATTCCAACCCTCTGGACACAACGTCTCACCGAGTGGTCGAATCATGTCAGCTGTTCCAGTCAAACCGTGAAGCATGACCAAGGTGCCCATGGAATCCCTCAGAGTTCCCAAGAACTGGTCAAACCACCTGCGACAATCAAGCGAATGTAAGAATCGCCAGTTTGCGTTATGGAGAGGGTGTATTCTCCACTTGGATATGGAATTGTACCTAGATTACCGGATTCTTTTGCACCAGCACCCCATTGACGTGTGAGGGCTGATGCTGAATTGTGATCACGGAGGGTGAGTGAACCGCTACTGGGTCCGCCGCCCATCTCAGCATCTAGCCAGTAAATCATCTCGTCATAGGGGCCTTGGCTTGGGTGGTCGCCGACAAAGAACGAGTCTGTAATTTCAACATCAGGTGCGCCTGCGGCGTGATCCCATTCCTCTGCAAAGATGTCACCTGCTCGAATGAACCAGACATTGCCAGAATGATCAAATCCGTTGCCCGTGAGAACCATCCGAAGTTGAAGAGTGTCTTCCGAATCATACCAAACGAGGGTTCCAATGAAACCTGCCCAGCCATCGTAGGTATAGGTGAGAACCTGACCATCAGACGAGGTTGCAGACATTGTTGCCCTTCCATTTGATGAGCCAATGACTTCAGTGTTCCAATCAATTCCAAACAGAGTGAAGTCCCAACTCTTCCCTGTTTCAAGTGGGAAGTTGAGAACGGATTGAGGGTCACCATTTTCAAATGCTGAGAGATTGTCGTGCGTAATTCGACCGAGGAATGGATTGTGATTGAGTACAGCATGGCGCTTTGCTTCACGTTCACTCGATATTGCAAGCATGTATGCAGTGCCATCTTCAGCATCATCTTCTGCAACCACGAGTCGAGCTGAGTCGTCCTCCCAATCAGGGGTTGAGAAGGTGTAGAGCCACCATTGGCCGATTTGCCATTCTGCGGGTGCTGAAAGATCTGCATGACCCGGACCTTGGTTGGTCGAATCGCCTGCCTCAAGGCATCCGGCAAGGCTGATGCTGAGCATCAGCAGGGCCATCAAAGGGGCACGCATGTGGAACCCCTAACCGGTGTTTCTCTTGACACTTACTCAAAGTGCGCCGAGTTCTCCAGTCTTGGTGAGGAGGCCTGCGATGACAACGCTGACGATGCTCATCAACTTGATGAGAATGTTCAGTGATGGACCGCTTGTGTCCTTGAATGGGTCACCAATAGTGTCACCGACAACAGCAGCGTTGTGAGCGGCATCGCCCTTTTCTGCACCTTCGATTTCACCTTGCTCAATCGCCTTCTTTGCATTGTCCCATGCGCCTCCGGCGTTTGCCATGAAGAGGGCCATGAGAACACCGGTTGCAGTTGCACCTGCAAGGGTCCCGCCAAGAGCGGCACTACCAAGGAGAACACCGATAATGACCGGACTAGATACTGCGACGACACCTGGCATGACCATCTCACGAAGGGCTGCTTTGGTTGAGATGTCCACACAAGTAGCACTGTCTGGTTCTACACCTTCACGTCCTTCGAGTAGTCCGTCAATTTCCCTGAATTGTCGGCGAATCTCAACAATCATTGCTTCAGCCGCGCGACCAACCGACTTCATTGTCATGGCAGCGACAACGAAGGGCAGGGATGCACCGATGAGGAGGCCGATGACGACCATTGGTTCGGTCAAGCTAAGATCCGCTGCTTCAAGCCCGGCACTGGTCTTGAATGCAGCAAAGAGAGCGAGTGCGGTCAGAGCGGCACTACCGATTGCGAAGCCTTTGCCAATTGCTGCAGTTGTGTTGCCAATCGAATCGAGGCTGTCTGTGATGTCACGAACATCCTTACCCAGACCGGACATCTCTGCAATACCGCCTGCGTTGTCTGCAACTGGACCGTAAGCATCCACTGTCATGGTGACACCAACGGTGCCTAGCATACCCATGGCAGCCATTGCGATTCCGTAGAGACCTGCATCTCCGCCACCCATGACATGGTTGGCTCCAAAGATTGCAGCAGCCATCAAAAGTACTGGAATGAAGACCGACTGCATACCAACAGCCAAGCCAGCGATTGCATTTGTCGCACTGCCTGTCTTGCTGGCCTCTCCAATGTATGGAATGGCCTTGACCTTGATTCCGAAAACATCCTCAATGCCTGTGTAATATTCAGTTACGAGGCCAATCAAAATACCAACAACAGAACCAATGGCTACCGCTTGAATTACCGTGGTATTCAGTTCTAGATAATCGAGGGCGAAATAACCACCGCCAATGAACAATGCAGCGCCGATAAACGTTGTATTTCGAAGTGCTGCACCAGGATCCATATTCTTCATTGCAGAAATCGAGAAAACGCCGATAATCGAAGCGACGTAACCGACAATTGCGAGAACGATTGGAATCATCAGATAATCATCGCCAAGGCCAGAACTGGCTGCTGCAATGACCATGGCCGCAATGATGCTACCAACGAATGACTCGAAGATATCTGCACCCATTCCAGCAACATCGCCAACATTGTCACCAACGTTGTCTGCAATCACACCAGGATTGCGAGGATCATCCTCAGGAATGCCAGCCTCAACTTTGCCAACTAGGTCGGCACCGACGTCGGCAGCCTTGGTGTAAATTCCACCACCTACGCGCGCGAATAGAGCAATGGATGAGGCACCCATGCCGAATCCTGCAACATTCTCAACTGTCAAGTAGGCTGTTTCTGTGAAGTAATACATCAGAGAAATACCAGCAAGTCCGAGGCCACCTACGGCGAGTCCCATGACCGCTCCACCGTTGTATGATGTCTCAAGAGCAGCTGCTTGTCCGCGCTTATTGTGCTCTCCCTTGGGGACTGAACCATCTGAAACCTGCGCTAAACCATCAGCGGCAGCCTGAGCGGTTCGTCCGTTTGCACTGGTTGCTGAACGCATACCAGAGAATCCGGCGGCGACACTGCACAATGCACCAATGATGAATGCAACCATGGTCTCCATTCCAAGACCGTTGTCTTCACCACCAGCATACAGTAGAATCGCGACACCAGCAATGAAGAACGCGAGCATTTTGTACTCTGCATACAAGAATGCCATTGCACCATCTTGAATTCGCTGCGTAATCTTCGCCACTGTTTCATTTTTGATTTCAATTGAATCCACTTTTTTGTATAGCAAAAAGGCGATGAAGAGTCCGAAGACACCTACACCCATACCAATCATACCAACTTCTGTCCCTTCCATTATTTCGTCCATGGTTACACCTCTGGTTGGCCGGGCCACCCGCGCCTCCCATATAATCCCAAGGGAACTGTTTATGGCCCTATAGGGCCATTTTAGGGCATGCAAAGTTTCGCGAAGGCAGATAACAGAGCGTCGCCATCATGGTCGGCCTCAAATGCAGCAAATTCGGCATCATTCATATCTCCCTCTGCATGTGCTTGGTCTATGACTGTTCGACTTGCTTCAGGATGAAATTGAACGCCCCAAACTGGTTTCCCTGCCACTCGCATACCTGCATTTTCACAATGCTTGGTGGAAATAATTCGTCGGGTTCCGGGTGGTAATTTTGACACCTGATCCTGATGTGTGAACAAACCCATCTGGATTGGAGACAATAGTGTATCCATTCCAACAGAAAACAAGGGAGATACGGCATCTATTCGATCTTTTGACCGCTTGACTTCCCCTCCAAGTGTTTTGCACAACAATTGGTGGCCAAAGCAAATGCCGAGAACGGGAATATTTGCTGTTACTGCTTGCTGTAATACCTGTGCAGCATCATCCATCCAGGGCTCCCACATGCTAATATTGGCTCGAGAGCCTGAGCAAATCACTGCGTCTGGATTGAGTTCCTCAATCGAATCAGGGGTGTCGATTCGACGATAGGTAATTCCATTGGACTCCCACTCTGATCTGTAAGCGTCACGGTCAGCCAACTGCGGGGTCACCAAGAGGCATTCAGCAGGTGCGAAAGGAGCCATGATTTCGGCGTTTCCGCCTTGCCCGAAGGCGGGTCTCTCAACCAAAAGGTCGAGGAGGACAACACGGGTCATGGCTCTCGTAAATGGGAACGGGTTGAAAGGGCTTCGCCTGCTCCACCTCACATGGCGGACGTTGACATACAGTTAATTCTGGAAAATGTTGGCCCTGTTCAAGCGGTTCTCGATGCGCACGATGGCGTGGTGAATGTCATCGATACAACAGATGGCATCATCATGATTGGATTGGAAGGCGGATGTACTGGATGCAGTAGTACTCCGATGACCGCCATGCAAATTTACTATGCTCTGATGAAATTAGACGAAGTGAATGATGTCGTATTCGTCAATGGTGAGTTGCCCGAATATATGCGCGCATTCATCGATGATAAACTCAAATCCGAGGAATAGTTACTCCTCTTCAGCATCTCGATTTTCTTTCATGATTTGATGAGGATTCATCCCTTGTGAGATGCTGCGCCCTTTGATGTTAAGGCGCGCGAGGAAAGCAAAAGCAAGACACAGTACTGCCAATGGTTTGGGTAAATAACTCGAGCCCCAAAGAGTGCCACCTGAAATATCCAGATAGATTAGCGAAATCGTGGCTGATAGAGATAGAATAACCATCGCCCATTGTGCGCGGTTTTCGGCCTGATCATTCCGAGAAAGTGTTGCAATCAGAACCCATAGCAGGAGAGTGGATGCACACAACGCCTGACTGAGTGTTTCAACAGGGTCCATGTTGCTTCCATGGGGAGGGGGCTCTTCAGCCTGTGCCAAGAGTCAAGAACGTCGACGTATCCTTGGACACCATGGTGAAGGTGGCAAGTTGGAGCCTTCCACGGCCACGCCGCAATGGGCCACCATATTACTCCAAGTCAAACGTCGTCATGGTTCTAGAACAGGTCGGTGTTCTGTTGGAACTAAAGGGTGCAAATCCCTTCCGTGTTCGTTCTTATCAGAATGCATCCCGAACGCTCGGTGGCCTTGAGGAAGATTTGTGGACAGTTACATCTGAGGGACGCCTGACCGATGTCAAAGGCATCGGAAAAGGCATTGCTGGGTTAATCACGGAGGCTCTAACGAAGGGGACATGGGGCGATATTGGTAATTTGTACACCAGTATCCCTGCCGGACTAATCCAGATGTTGGCCATCCCCGGCCTAGGCCCAAAGCGAATCAAGCAATTCCATGATGAGTTGGGCATTGAATCAATTGAACAATTGAAGATCTCTGGTGAAGATGGTCAACTCCGTGAATTGGCTCGCATGGGGGAAAAATCTGAACAGAAGGTTCTGGATGGCATCGAATTACTCAAGCGGTTCTCGGGCCGCAGACGATTGGATATCGGTTTACTCTATGGCGAGGCTTTGGAAGCCAGAATTTCTTCGATGGATGGTGTCACTCGCGCACAATTGGCGGGTTCGACGCGACGTCGAAAAGAAACGATTGGTGATTTGGATATTGTCGCAGCTGTATTGCCTGAAGATGTCGAATCTGTAGCCGAACAAATTGTGTCTCTACCTGGTGTTGCTGATGTGAAGGGCGCGGGTTCGTCAAAGGTCAGCATCATCCTAGGAACTGAATTCTTCTCTGACGAAGTTATGGAATCGGGACTTGATGGAGGTGTTCTTGAGGCATTGGGCGGTGATGCGTATGAAGAGATGGCATCGAACACGACAATCGATGCACAGGTTCGCCTCGTCCCGCCTCATGTGTTTGCTTACACACTCGCTTACTTCACCGGTTCTAAGGAGCACAATGTGAGGATGCGGCAACGAGCGCTCGATCGAGGATTGCGTCTCAATGAATTTGGATTGTTTCCCGTCGATGCAGTCGGCGAACTAAAGGGAATTGAGGCCGCTAAATTCTCCTTGCCTGCGGAAAAAGAATCGGAGATTTATACTCATTTAGATTTGCAATGGGTTCCACCAGAATTGCGTGAAGATTCGGGTGAAATTGAATCAGCAGATTCAGGTAATTTACCCAGTTTGATGGAGGCATCTATGCTGAAAGGTGCATTCCACAATCACACGACGGCCTCAGATGGGACTGCCACCCTCAATCAAATGGCTGAAGCCGCCCAAAATCTCGGATGGGAATTTCTTGGAATTGCGGATCACAGTCAAATTCTGCAGGTCGCTAGTGGACTTAGCCCGGATGAACTCATCAGTCAATCTGCTGAGATTCGAGCATTGAATGAGAATTGGTCTGACAAAGGAGTTGACTTTCGGTTGTTCCACGGAAATGAATGTGACATTCTACCTGATGGCAATCTTGACTATTCTGAAGCAGAACGAAGTGTGTTGGATCATGTTGTCGGTAGCGTTCACCAATTGCCCACGTGGATGAAGCGTGATGAAGATGTGAATACTGAAGCACTCATCAATGCAATTGAAAATCCATCATTCACAATCCTAGGCCATCCAACTGGGCGGATATTGGGTGGACGAGAGGGGTTTGCTGTCGACCTTCATGCTGTATTGCGAAGAATGGGTGAACTCAATGCGGAAGGGGAATTGAAAGTGGTCGAAATCAATGCCAGCCCCTACCGATTAGATCTGGATTGGAGATACTGCCGTTATGCCAAAGAGCAAGGTGTACCGATTTCAATCAATCCTGATGCACACAGTACACAGGGGCTGAAAGATGTCTGGTTCGGTGCCCAAATCGCCCGGAAAGGTTGGCTAGAGCAGACCGATATCCTCAATTGTCGTAGCGGTTCGGACTTGGAACAGTTACTCTGGTGATTACATGCGTCCTCAAATTGTTGCACTCATCTTGCGAATTGGTTTGTTGGCCGCCGGGGGCTTCATGGTTCTCTTTCTCTGGTTTGGAACTGGCGTTGAACGATCACCAGTGGGGTTGATGATTGGAATCACCGTGGCCGCAATAGCCGGATTATGGTGGGTAGAATTGCAAATTCAAAAAGGACTGGAAGCCGCGAAGAGGGATGAATAATGGGCGTTGGAAAAGCAATCACATTCGGCCTTTTTGCGATATTCCCCGGAGCCGTTCTATCACTGATTGCTTGGATTCTAGTTGGGAAACCAGAAACTTGGTCTGGTTGGATGTCGATTCCGTGTTACGGACCGTTCTTCGGTTGCATCGCCATCGGTGTCTGGTTGGGCATTCGAGGTGAATCTGATGTGGAGCTGGAAACATGAACAGGGCCGGAAAGGCACTGAAAATTGGAGAAATGCTGGACAAATTGTATCCAGAGACACCTGTTCCACTCGAACATTCAAGCGCCTATACACTGCTCGTAGCGGTGATGCTTTCAGCACAAACCACTGACAAAAAGGTCAACCAAGTCACACCCGCACTATTTGCAAAGGCAAACACTCCTGAGCAGATGTCTACACTTGAGGTCGATGAGATTCAAGTGATAATCCGCGAAATTGGCTTGGCTCCAACCAAGGCCAAGAATTTGCGAAAAATGGCTGAACAATTGGTAGAAGGAAAGGGGATGAGGCCAGATTGGGAATATCTCGAAAGTCTCGCGGGCGTCGGCCACAAAACAGCGAGTGTAGTCATGGCACAATGGTATGGAATCCCAGCCTTCCCAGTTGACACACACATCCATCGTCTGGCTGCACGCTGGGGATTGTCGAAAGCAAAGAATGTTGAGCAAACCGAAAAGGATCTGAAAGCACTTTGGCCGAAAGAAACATGGAACTCTCGACATTTACAAATCATCTTCTTCGGTAGAGAATACTGTCCGGCTAGAAATCATGATTTGGCACAATGCACTATTTGTTCGTGGGCCGCAACACGAAAGCGAATTCGGGAAGAGAGGCGAAGATGAACGATGAACGTCTTCAAGGCGTAATGGTTCTTCGATGCATCATGGGCGAAGCAATCACACTGCAAGAAGGAGACGATGCACCTCTCTTTTCGGCGGAAGATGCAGAGGGAAATGTTTGGAATTTGAGTGACTTGATTTCTGGAGGAAACCGAGTGGTTTTGTACTTCTATCCAAAGGATTCCACGCCTGGTTGCACAACACAAGCTTGTGATTTTCGTGATAATATGGCCGCTCTAAGTTCTGCTGATGTAATGGTATTCGGTGTTTCAAAGGATAGTGCGAAATCGCATGGGAATTTCACTCGGAAACAGAATCTGAACTTTCCTTTACTAATGGATGTCGAAGGAACACTATTGGAACAATATGGAGTTTGGCGAGAAAAGAAAAATTACGGACGAACGTACATGGGTATCTCTCGCTCAACTTTTGTGATTGAGGCAGATGGAACTTTGTCCCTAGCCAAATATGGTGTCAAAGCAAAGGGCCATGTCGCCCGTATCCTGGCTCATCTTGAATTGGAGTGAATGCCGTGACCTCAGGGGAAAAAATCGAACTGGCCCACGGTTCGGTTGCTTGGGGCCCTTGCCACATTGGTAATGGTGCGAAAATTGGGTCCGATGTCAGCATTGGATGCTTGACCCATGTGGGTCGTAATGTATCACTTGGAGAAGGTACAAGAATCCAAGGCGGAGCCTATATCGCAGATGGGACTCAAGTTGCCGAAGGGGTATTTATTGGCCCCAATGCAACGATTCTAAATGATCGATATCCTCCTTCACGTGATTCTGCAAAATGGCAATTCGTCACAATCGAAGAAGGCGCCGTCATTGGGGGTGGTGCAACAATTCTACCCGGTTTGCGAGTGGGGTCGCACGCCGTGGTTGCAGCCGGTGCTGTGCTCACAAAAGATATCCCTGACGGGGAAGTATGGGCTGGAAATCCGGCTCGGTTTCACATGCTAAGAAGTGAATATGAGGAGGCGCGAAGATGAGCAAAGATGCGGTCTGTGATTTCCTGAGACGCTGTGTTTTGTACGCTGATTCAAGTATCAATCGAAAGAAAGATCGTGATGAAGAAACCACGGAAATTGAACGTTGGACTGCGTATCGTGACTTCACCGCCTACGCCCTCTCCGAAGTGGAAAGGGGTGAGTTGGACGATTGGTTTGAGAGCGATGGAGAAGCGGAGAGGAAGCGCCCTTCATTCATTGGAGAACCGATGAATGATGATTATCGGAATGTGGATGTTGATACTCTTGAGCATCCAGAAAGAGCCGCTTGGTTGTCCGCTTTGGTTGCCCCGCGTCCCGTTTTGTTACTCTCGACAATCAACAAAGATGGAATCGCGAATCTATGTCCAGTCACCAGTGTGTCCGTGTTGGCAAACACCCCACCATTGCTTGGAATCTCTTTGAGTCAGGACCGCTCAGGTCGGCCAAGAGATACCCTGGTGAATCTTCAGAATGGTTCAAAAATCACTGCAATGGTACTCCCCGGAACATGGGATGCTTCACTATTGGTGAACCAAACTGCTGAACCCCTCCCTCCTGATCGTAGTGAATGGGATGGCCTGACAGACCCGCTAGAATCACCGAATGGATTTCCACCACATCATCCCATTTCTGCCGCAGTACTCGAATGTGAACTCTCTGAACTTCATCCTCTACCTGATTCGGTAGCCACATTGGCTATCTTGCGAATACGCAATATTCTGCGCCCAGATATTGGCACGAAACGACAGATGCCCCCGGATGCCGAAACTTGGCGTCCCCTGTTGGCACAATTCGGTTTGGACCGCCTCACAAGTGGACCAGATGGCGCTTCTTGGTCATTTGAAGTTCGCAGCCATCGAGGCTAATCAAGAATTGAATTGCCACCCAATTCATGGGTCTCAGTATCAATTCGAGAACCTCTGCCGGGGACGAGAAAGAGACGGTTGGAATCATCGAGGGCGAATACTGGAAGGCCTCCATAATTGGCCATGTCTTGCACTTGTCGTGCCAAAGCGCTGCGCTGACTATCCATGTGAGCTAAACTACTCAAATCAACAATACAAATGTCGCCTTGGTGAAGACGAGTAGACATTGGCTCCAGTGGTAACCGGTGCATCTCATCTGGACGGATATATCGGAGCCCACGTCTCGGGAGGCCTTGTTGAGAGATGGACCATTCCAACCATCGTTTTGACCCTAAATCGTGAAATTTGAGTTCCTTGACCGGTTTCCTTACTGTTTTCCGAACGGGTTTAGGAATGTGTATGGGGTCGCCATCCTCAATGATTTCCTCGACTACAATTTCACCCTCAAGGGGTTCCCCTGAGGGCAAATCCGGCAAGCCGAACAAGTTGTACAAGCGACGCCGCATGGGCCGGGCTCAGAAGTCTAGGTCCAAGTCATCTTCGGCTGAAGTTGGGGCTGAAAACGGATTCTCAACGACTGGGTTCGCGGCCGGTGCGGGTTGTGTTGTGGCTTGTTGAGCCAACCACTGTGCGCCGTAGTGGTCCCACTGTTCCATGGTCCACCCAGGTGGCAGACCTTCAGCAGGAACCGGTGGAGTCCCTGTACTGACTGCGGGTTCGGGTTCAGGCGTGGGTTGAATTGCGGCTGCTGGTTGTGCGGCTGGTGCAGCAAACATATCCGATGGTGGGGCTGCCATTGGTGCCTCTTGCTCGATTTCCATGCCCATCGGTGCAATCTGATCCCACGGGTCTCCAACACTACGACCACGGATTGAAGTCCAAGCGAGAATTCCGAGAAGGCCGACCAAAACTAGACCTAAGATGATGACAATGGTAGAGACAACACCACCGCCGCTGCCCAAGAAGGAGAAGAAACCTTCATCGCTTTCCATCACAGTGATTGTGTAATCCTTTGTATCGCTGTCAATTTCATCGGAAACCATCAGGCGTATTCCACGTTCGCCGGGTTTGTCGAACTTGACCCAAATTTCCATTCCAATCTCATCGATGTCATTGGTGGGGTCGGTGTCACCATCAGAATCTACAGAGGTGTCAAGATCCCATCGATACACTAAATTTGGTTGGTCGGTGGGTGTATCTGTGGATAGATTCCCAGACAATCCAAACATCTCACCTGTTTTAGGTCCAACTTTGCTCACCCAAATGTCTGCGGTAGGTGCACGATTACGGACGGTGAAATTCACAGTTTGTGATGAACGCGAACCATCGTCATCAGTGACGTGGAAAATCGCTGGATAGATGCCTGCATCAGACCACATGTGATTGGTGATGGATGGACCGGAGATATCACAATCATCGTCGGCACTACCATCTTGATCCAAATTGGTGAATGGGTCGAGGTCCCAACAGGCTACCAAATCGTCCAAATCGCTGGATGTGTCGCTGTATTCAGCTGTGAACATGACTGCTTGATCTTCCCAAAGTGGTAGTGGGTTTTCGAACGCTTCGATTGTAGGTTCCACATTGTTAACGAGAACATAGGAACTGATGGTTCCTGTGGTTTCATCATCATTGTCAAAGGCTTGCATCACAATCACGTGGGCACCATTGGTAGACCAACTGACTGGAACCACTGAATTCGGGCCCTGTGTAGTCTCAAACCAACTTGGGTCTGCCTGTGAATCAGGTTGCCATTCCCAACGCATCGTTGGCAAATCATTGGGGGAATCTTCGGCAAAGCCGAGTAACTCAATGGTTTGATCCTCATCGACAATCCAAATTCCTTGTGCGTTTTGGGTTGCGAGTTCTCCTGTTGCTGCATCGCGCAATTGGATTGAGCCATTGTATGGTGCAATGTTGGTGACGGTGATGCTGGTGCTAACAGTGGTGACTGCAAAGTCGTCATCCACCGCTCTGAAACTCATTGTGAATTGACCCTCGACTTCTGGAATTACCGTGCAGGCTTGGGTAATCAATCCCTGCGAACAGGTGTAGGGTTCGCCATTTGGTGCATCTGGTGGAAGCCAAAGCATGTCGATGGGGGCTTCAGGTGTAACGGTGTCAATATCGCTATGGTCATACGCGTTGAAAGTCACTGATTGCCCGACCATGACGCTCGGATCACTGAATGCGAGATTGACAATTGCGGGTCGGTTGTTGACAACAACTAGAACTGATGTGCGATCGACATCATTCTCATCATCGACAACTGTGAGATTGACGACATATTCGCCATCGTCATCCCACGATTTTTCAATCAAACAACTTGGGGCGACATGAGATTCGGTTGTGCCATTCTCTAGTTCAACTTCGAAAAGGCAGAGGACAGAGCCACCATCGGAATCGACGGACATGGAGGCATCGATGACAATCGTTTCAAGGGTCAATTTGGGAATCATATTGGCAATTGTCGCCGTTGGTAAACGACCAACGAATAGTGTGAATGTGCCTTGATTGTTGGAACGATCGGCATCTTGGGTTACGGCCTGATTCGGATCGACCGTGAACAACACCTGTATGTCTCCGACGGCTTGAGATTGAGGAACGGTCCAAGCAATATCTGCAGTGAATACACCCAACGCCGATAGCGATGGGACATTGACCTGACTGGATGAACCATCGGGCGCTTGAATTTCTAGAATGGTCGCTGGTGAGGAAAGGATTCCACGATTCTGTACGGGAACGCTGAATGTGAGTTCATCACCGGGAATTGCATAGTAACCAGTCAGTGAATTGAGTTGTTGTGATACACCATCACGCAAGCGGGTGACAGAGACCCCTGAACTGACAGCTGCGAGGTCAACCTCGACCAAGTTCTCATCCAATGTTAGGGTTGATACACCGATTTCATCCGTTGAAGAAATCCAGGCGATTACCCCGTGACTGGCATAGTCAAAATTGGTTGGAGACGAATCCAACTCATGTCCTGTGTCGAACTGGAGGTAGGCACTACCATTGGCTGCGGTGGTCACTATTCGGATGTCTTCTTCAATCTCGTATGCAAACTCAACATCTTGGTTCGCCACGGGTTGGCCATTGCTGTTGGTGACATTGACCCAAACCCCGAGATCGAGATCCAACGGCCAAGCAGGGAATGAGAGATCCACCTCAATTTCATGATTACGAGATACGGGATTGTACTGATTCAATCTGAAATCAATATCTGCACCGACGTCGATACTTTGGTGCCACCATGCATCGTTTTGCGCATTTTCGCACCACCAGCGGTATCCATTGATATTACCAGAACTGGCATTGTATGCTGTGACATTGTAAGAATTTGAGCATCCCGAATAAGAGACGCCTGGGTCTCCGGATCCAACGACCTCAAATCGTTCTGTAGTCGATTCCTCACTATCATCAGGTAATTCGAATAAATTGTCGTAAACCTCTCCTGACCAAACGGTTGAAGTGGTGGTTTCAGTATCCCATATTTCGCCAACATTCATCGGGAAATCATAGATTTCCTTGGGTGGGGAATAATCGGTATCGATACTGAGTGTCGCTAAATCAAGGCTGCTACCGACAACCAAACTGGCAGGGAAGCCGATATTGTTGAAATCAACATCAAGGTACATGTTGTAGGTAATCTGACCAAGGTCGGATGCACGAATGACTTCCTCCATTTCGAGTTCAACCTCGAGATCGCCACCGACGTTGAATCCAGATGCAACGATGGTTGCCCCATTGTAATTGAAAGTCCCTGATGAGTCTAAATCGTAAACGAGAGTCGAGACATTGTCGATGGTATCAATCCGAATATCGACGACTTCACGGGTTAGTTGACCCGTCAACATACCGACCTGAGAACCCGGAGCACCACCTACAACCAGTTCTTCAACATCGAATTCTGCATCGTAAATCCATTCATCTCCAATTCGCCAATTGGCAACATCAATCAAAGTGCCACTCTTCGTTGAAACTAAACTCAGAGAGGATTCCGACTCCAATTCAGGAGGGGGTTGCTGTTGAGAAAACGGCACAAGTATGGCAAAAATTAGCAGTAGCACGAGGCTGATTGGCAGAAGGCGTGAATGGTCACCCATAGGGTGACCAGAGAAGACACCCCTATTCAATTGAGCGCAATGCGGATTATGGAAATTATTGTGGTCGCCCACATCCAAATTAGCATGGCGTTGCGGGTCAACTCGGTTGGTGGCCTCCAGCCGGTAATTGCCTCGGCCACTTCCTTGACGAACCAACCTTCTTCGTGTTCTTCGATGTGATTATTTTGCAATAAGCGATGTTCCCAAGTTGTGAAAATACAGGTTCGTTGATTGAATCTCCAATGCAATCTTGTAAGCGGTGTTAAGATGGCGTGAATCCACCACGCCATCAGCCAAGGTAATGCCCACCCGAACATCAAAAACAGCATGATGAGCAGATGGCTAAGGCGCACGAATTTTGCGGCTACCCAACGCCACATGATCTCACCAAGGGATGTGCCCGTCTAGATACAAACGAAGTGCACACAATGCCAAGCCCATGTATGACAAACCCCAACCGAGATTGGCTGCGGTTTCATCACTCATATGCCAACCGACAAGAGCGCCCATTCTCTGGATGAATCCACCTTGTTCCCTAGTTCCGGCCTTGGGGTGACCTCGTAATTTCATTTCGATGGTTGAAAGAATGCAAACGTCTGCAGTCTTCCAATGAATCAACATTATTGGAATGAAGAACATACCAAACCACCATGCTTCGGACCATGGCAATAGCCAACCCCATGGTACGAAAAATGTGACACCGACGTGCAATATGTAGACCGCTTTGGCTAGTGCCAAACGAATCGGACCGACATCGTCGGTCATGTTCAGACCTCACAAGAGATCGGCGAGTTCGTCTTGGATGATTTCAACGGCCTCAAGAATCTCATCCTTGTGACGTGCACCTGTAATCACCATCTTGCCGCTGCCGAAAATCAGACAGACAACCTTGGGGTAATCAAGGCGGTAAATCAGACCAGGGAACTGCTCAGGCTCATATTCAACCTTGTCAAACGGAAGGTGGAAAGTCAGGTGATTGAGGTTTAACCTCCGTGGCAATCCAGCTAGTGGATCTCCACCTCGAAGCTTCCGAGTCGGAATTGAATCATCAGCCTTTTCCTCATCAGTTGCCAGACGGAGTTCCAGTGGGTCCTGTCCAACTTCAATAACGTGTATATTTTGGTCATCAAATTTAGCGACTCCATTTGGATTGTTGGGGCCCCCTGTGTAGGCATCTGGATAGTGAAGAGCGAAGGTTGCGACCATGTTCTGGACTTCGATTGTGACATCTTTTAGGTCCCAAGTTTCAATTCCAGCTGCTCGCAAATCACCAATCATTCGCTCGATACCAGTATGGATATTATCCTCGTTCTTTCCACCGGTGCAAACAGCACGGCCAGAACGGAACATGAGGATGGCCAACTTGGGGTCGACCACACGGTAAACTACACCCGGAAATTGTTCGGGTTCATACTCACAATTCAACTGAATTGCGATATCAGGGAGGTTCAATTCCTCAGCCACGCGGGTTGAGGCAACGACATTCACTACGGTTAGACGGTCTTCATCACTTGTTGCCATGGCCGACCGTATCAAAGCCCCTATTTAAAGGAACACCCGGACTCAGTTATAATGAGAAATTGGATATTGTTGGCTCAGTCATTCGTTTTCAATGCGTACACCAGGGGCACCAAGTTGAGATACCATTGTTCGGCCTCCGGCCAATTCAATTGCCTCAGCGGTTCTGCGTGGTTCTGTAGTCAGCGCAATCATACATCCGCCACCACCTGCACCGGTGAGTTTCGCACCTAAACTAGAGGGCAATGCTGCGTCAACCATGCGATCCAAATCTGCATCTGAAACGCCCAGTCCTTGAAGTAAACGATGACATTCGTTCATTGCGATTCCAACAGCCTGTAAATTGCCGAGAGAAAGCGCGGTGGTGCCTGCTCGCGTGACGTTGCCAATTCTCTCAATTTCTTCCATTCGTTCAGGATGATTTGCGAGTAAATTAGCTACTTTGGCGACCATCTGTGCTGTGGGGCCAGGTCGGCCTGAGAACCCGATGACGAGACTCGCCTCGGTTAGTGATTCGGGGAGATCGACGCTGTGAACTTCCCATGTCCGACGTTGACCGTCAATTCGCAAATCCCTCGTATATTTCCAATGTGCCTGCGATTCTTTCTTGTCGGACACCAATACAGCGCCACCCAGTGTTGAGGTGCTAGTATCGATTGGGCTCGCTCGACCACCTTGAGCCTCAGCTTCTGCAATATGGGCTGTAGTGGCAATTCCAGATAAGGGCAATTCATCGGCAGGTGTTCCCCGAATATGCAGTAGTCCGGCGGCGACTGCAGAACAAATCGCTGCACTAGAGCCTAAGCCTGCGGCACCGAACAATTCGCTTTCAACTCGGATGGAAAGCGGTTGCCCACCGTCACCAGTCCACATGCGTTTGAGCATTGCATCAAGGTGTGGGTGACGTTGTTTGTCAAATTGCATGCCATCGATAAGCCAACCCGATTCGGATTTCTCAAGAGTGATGTGTATTCGAGCATCGATTGCAACAGCGACCGCAGGTTGCCCATACACGACCGCGTGCTCCCCAAAGAGAATGCACTTCCCGGGGGCACTCGAGATGACCATGGCGGTGCGTGGTGGGGGGGACCTCATATCGGTATCTCTCGCGTGCGCGTGCGAGAACAAGTTCAAGGACAGGTCACAAGTAGGACAGATTACCCGAGGTGAACCCATGGACGATGAGACCGACTTTGATGTCATCATCATTGGCGCTGGTTTTGCAGGCGCATCAACTGCATTCCAACTTCTCAAGGAAGGTGTCGAGGGTGATCGAATCCTTGTCGTTGATCGTGGTGAACCCATTGGCAGTAAGAATCTCACAGGTGGAATCTTGTGGGGCCGTGAACTCGATGATTACGAAGAGTATCTAGGCAACTGGGAAATGGATTGCCCGGGTATCGAGCGTTGTATTAACCACAAGAAAGTCGGATTCCTGAACAACGAAGACGCCCTCTTCATCGAGGGTCGCTTTGCATCATGGGATGGGACTGGAGGCACGGATGAGCCGAGCCAACGTTCCTCGTGGTCAGTCCTTCGAGCCAAAGCGGATGCTTGGATGGCTGAGAAAATGGAAGAGGCTGGAATCTTCGTCATGGGCGGTATGAAAATCGACCAACTGCACATCGATGGTTTGGATCATGATTCCTACGAAGCCCGTGACCTTACGGACCCTTCTGAAGACAGTGGAAAGGGATCTGCTCAGAAATGGAAGGTCGACAACCTACCAAAGGAATTGGTCGACAAGATTCGCAATGGTTCCATCAGCGGGATTGTTCAAGATGGCGAAGTCATGACCAG
>JASLKT010000034.1 GCA_030747395.1 Candidatus Thalassarchaeaceae archaeon | reverse complement strand
GTTTCAGAAGCATTCACGAATGGCCTTTCTATCGATGCACAGGTGATTATTGGGGCTCGCGTATCACCCGACCTTCAAGATCGGATGCGCGTGGTTGCCGTTGTTAGTGGCCTGCCAAGGGGCACATCTGACGGATTGGTTTAATCTAGGTCAACCAATTCTATTTCTTCATCTTCTGTAACTGGAGGTGGAATATCCAAATCGGGTTCATCCGCGACGACTTCACTTACCTCTTCGACAGGTTCATCGGATTCCCCCTCTGATTCCAATGACTCATCATTTTCATCATCTGACTCATTTCGGGCTGAATCCAACCATCTCGACAATTGCCCAATTCGCCAAGCATGAATCCACATCATGGTTCCTGCAGTGATGAGGTGACCAATGCCAATAGTTGCTGACATCCCGATTGCATCGGCGGCACCTCCTGTAAGTTTGGAACCAAGAACCGCAATCATGGCAATTGAACCCGAATATGCCATGCCAAATGACAAGCCCCAGAAGATCGCATTCTGTTTTGTGAATAACTTGAATCCACGGTTATGGGTGCCTTTGGCTAGACTCCAGATCGCAGCGACAACAGTCATAATCATCAAAATAAATTCTTCAACGATTAGGAGGACACCCCAACCATCATCAGTGAATCTTCGAAATGCACTTAGTAGATGCCAAGTCACGAATAGTTGCATGAATAAACCCCATGCAAATCCAAATGCGGCAGTATCTTTTCGTTCAGAATCAATGACACGGCGCTCTGTTGTGTACCAAAAGAGAATTCCTTGAATAGCCATTGCTGCGATGGCGAACAATACCGGCTCTAATATCCCAAGACCCATTTCCTCCGTATCTTTCGCACCAGTAACAAGCAACCAGTAGGCTAAGCCAGCAAAAGTGCCGATGATTGCCATATGTGCGGTAGTTGATGTAAAACGTCGAGAAGTACGATGGATTGACGCGATTCGAACAGCACGCCCTTCAACGAAAATCCGCATACTGGTCGCCAAGGCTCGTCCTTGGGCCAACGACCATACAACAAAGAGACCACCTAACGCCATTGCCCAGTATTCGACTTGTTCACTCCCAGATTCAGAATTCAGGAAGGCAGCAATGAGTATGAAGGGAATCATTCCAAGCAGAATTGGTGAAATCCACGATGTGATGACTCGAATAAAAAGCAGCATCAATTTTTCAGTAAACGGTGTCTCTTTTGGGATGGCTTGAAAGTGACTAAATCGATAGATGAGGTCCATTTCCTGCATCCAGGCTGTGAGGGCGTAGCCAATTGAAAGCCCGACATATCCTGCGATTCCAATGGCGAACAGAGAATCAGAATCAGAAGCAGATAGTAAGTACAAAACTGATCCAGCGATACCCAATAGGATGACGTGCGGGAGAGTCGAGGGACTGACGAGATTGCGGATGACATCCGAAATGGTCGGAGCCGTCAGAGCATCACCTGTATCTTCCATCAAACACTGCGAACGTGCGAGGCCTGTTAAGTCCGACGACTGTCGGAGCACCATGGCGAAGCGTTTGACCAAGGCCCTTCGTGAAAAACGACGATGGGTCGGATTGCACGTCAACGATTGCCGAAATCGTGCTGAACTCGAATCGAAGATCAAAGAAATCGCTCCAGCCGAAGATTGGCGCTTGATGGATTTCACTGATGGCAAAGCAATCCTGCGAATATTGCTGAAAGATCAAAATGAGTGGAGGGCCATACTCAATAAACCAGATCAACCAATCCATTCAGTCACAATGTCAGGAAAAATTAGACTGGTACGGGAAAGGCTGAACTTGTAATGTATATTATCACTCTATAGAATTTGAACAGACACCCTGCCAATCACTTTATTCAAGCATATTGATGTGCTAAGCATGTTTCCGCAACATCATGGCAGGAGGAGGCGATGCTCCAAGTATACCGGTTTGGGACATGGCCGTTCTCGCTGGTGCCACCATTCTTCTTTCGACAATCGTAATCGTTTCCTGGACACAACCATTGAATTACAACTTGAACGGAAATGATCAAGAAGTTCTCACCGTGCACACGGGACTTTCTACCGCAACTCTCACTTTTGATGCATCTTGTTTGGATGATCCCTGCCAACCTCTGACCGTATGGGTCGTTCCACACGATGGTGAGGAGAGCTGGGATGGTAGTTTGGCCGGGGCACAAGAAGTTCAATTGCTGAATTCGAACACCCCCGAAACATCTGAAACTCTCAATGAACCTCTACCTGCGGGGGAATATCGAATCATCCTTGATGGTGATGGCAAATACACCTTTGAGACAACGGTGAACCGAGAAATACCCCATGAGTTTGTTCCGGCCATAATCGGGGCATTGCTCATGGTTTGGGGCATCTGGAGAAAGCAACAAGAAGATTTGGATTAAATCCATTCCCACCGCATTTCACCTGTTGATCGAATGATTCCAGAATCGGTTAGAAGGCCGCCCTTGTCATCTAAGCCAAATGCGAGATTCCTCCCTTCTGCAAGAGTACACCTCATCGTTGAATATAGTGAATTCAATATATGTTCAATACTTGTATCTCTCACCATCGGATGTACCTCCAATACTGAGGCCACAGATGCATGGATTACAGGCAATAGTTCTTCGAAGGTGTTCGGGAAAAGAGAATCCCAACCGATAGAATCAATCAGTTGTGGTACTGATTTTCGATTAATCCCTACGCCCAAGACAATTTGGACATCATCACCCTGAGTTCTTCCTTCGACAAGAATCCCGCATAATTTCCCGAAACCGTCCTGAGTCCGCAACCATATGTCGTTTGGCCATTTGACACGCACACCATGCGCTTCTAATGCAGATCCATGTACCCATGAATGGCTGGGTAATCCCAAATTTAAGGTAGCTGCAATGGCGTCCAATATCGCGACATTAGAAGCCAATTGTATCAATTCAGGACCATTGTTTATAGATTTTTCAGATATCGACCAACTGCCCATGAAACCATCTTCGGATGAGAGCCATTCCCTCCCTGCGTATCCACGCCCTGAATGTTGGAATTTGGTACTGAGAAACGTCCCTTGGCGTACCATACCAAGATCGAAAATCGCATCATTGGTCGATGCACAAGATTCGACCCTAGAAATCATGGCATTTTCAAAAGGCCGCCAACAAGCAACTACAGTAAGCCGTTCATCACCGACGACCAATTGTGAAACGTTTCGGGTCGCCCATCCTTCCTTTCGCCAATCGCGACCAATTTCATGGCCAATTTGGTTTGAACTGTGTAGCAGAAGAATCACACCACCTGCATTGAGGAGATTTGGATTGTAATTGACACACTCTAACAATTGACTGGCCTCATCCTTGCCAATCAATGCAGAGTCTTCCATTGGGCCTAAAGAATCTCCAGAATCTGGTTCAATATACGGTAGATTCCAAGCGATGACATCAACACCTTGACTCGGCATCCATTGTTCGATATCACCAGGGCCACCTTCCTTGATTTCAGAGCCCCATTCAAATCCATACGATGCAGCATTTCCCCTTGTCGCGGCAACCGCGAGTGGGTTGATATCACAAGCACTCACTTTCCATCCTCGCAAACCTGCTGCAATCGACACCGCCCCGCTACCACAGCCGATTTCCAGCAAATGCTTTCCATGTCCTGGGCCGAGCTCGGCGAGGGTCCGATCTAGCAAACTAGAATCATCTCTCGGAGGGTATACTGTCGGAGGTACACTGAGTATGAATTCATCCAGGCCATAGGCTTGCCAAACAATTTGGTCACCTTCTTGGTGAATCAATTCAATTTCCCTTTCAACAGACAACGCGACTCACGACCCCGTATTCATTTGTGCATTAGGCATCGATTTGATGAAGATTCGCCAAACCTTTATGTCAAATTTAGTTCACGGCAATTACAGCGGTTCCCCCCCCGGAACTGCAAATTTGGATTCAGCCACAGGCATATCCTATGGCGTAAGCCTTTTGAACACCCCTACGGTCGGCGGGTGGCCCAGAGATAGCCATGGGCCTGTAGCTTAGCCAGGTAGAGCGTCCGGCTTTTAACCGGATGGCCAAGGGTTCGAATCCCTTCAGGCCCGCTCTATCTGGCTGGGTTGCGGGTTTTTTGGCCGAATGGGCAAAGCCGGGGGTCGTAATTTGGTCGTTAAGAGTTCAACAAAGAAGCGTTTGGTAGAATTGGGTGTGCCCGAAGAACATGCACACAAACTTGCTGACGATGCCAACATGGATGCTATCAAGCAGATGAGCGTCGAACAAGTTGCCAAAAAAATCGGCATTGAGATGGATAGCGCTGAACTTGAGAAGATCATGGACATCATCCGTGAGCAAGGAACTCGAAAGCGAACCCGCTCGCGTCGAATCACCATCTCACAGAAGGCAATCGATGACGATGACATTCCTATGGGCAACGATCGTTTCAATGCCCTCAACCATCATTTGGTCCCTCATCACGAACTCTTGCCGGAAAACGAAGAAGCAACAGCCCTTGCACCTTGGGAACTTGAAGTCCCCGACATTTCTGGAGAGGGTACTCGTTTGGCCAAGGAATTGTTGCCAAAGATTCTCATCACCGATCCTGCAGTTCAAGTTTTGAAGGAAATGGAAGAAATTGCAAATGACGAATTACCCGCTGGTTGGCTAACCAATCGAGTCGTACGTGTCAAGCGATACAGTAGATCATCTGGGACGACAACAGCATACCGCTTAATTGTGGAGGAAAACTGAGGAGGAATAATCATGAAGGAAATTATTGAGAGTTACTTTCGCACGCGAAGTTTAGTCAACCACCAACTTGCATCTTACAACGATTGTATTCCCACTGCGGATTCACAGAATAGCCGTTTCGAAAAAATCGTCCGCAACATTCGCATTGGTACAGATGAGCTGATTGAAGATGAAGAGGGCGGGATCATCAAACTCGACGTTCTGGATCACGAAATCTCTGTCCGAATGAAGAATATGACCTTGGGTCCACCAACAATTCGTGAGGCAAACGGTGCAGAGCACCCATCTTTACCACTAGAATGCCGCCTCCGAAAACTCACCTATATGTCTCCCGTTTACCTTGACTTCACCATCCATCGAGACGACCTCCCTCAACCCATTGTAGAAGACAAGGTTCAGATTGGTAGCGTTCCAATCATGGTTCGAAGTCGACGCTGCAACCTCAACCCTGCACACATTGATGCCAACCGACGTTTGGAGCCGTCAACCAGTGAAGAGGACAAAGAACACTACGAGCGCCTCCTAGAAGGTAAGGGGGAGGACCCCCATGACCCAGGTGGTTACTTCATCATCAACGGAACTGAACGCGCTCTCATTTCGATGGAGGATTTGGCACCAAATCGTGTCACAGTCGAAATGAACAAGCGATATGCTCGCAAAACCGAAGTTGCCAAGATTTTCTCTCAGAAAGATGGTGTGCGAAAACCATTGACAGTTGAGAAGCGCAAAGATGGAATGCTGATGGTAAAAATCAGCAGTGCCGGTACAACACCGATTCCCGTTGTTCTTCTCATGCGCGCACTCGGGATTGACAACGACCAGGAAATTTTCCAAGCAATTGCTGGTCCTACTGAAACGTTCAAGTTTATCGTCGCGAACCTCAATGAAGTCAAAGACAACGAGGAGTATGGCGTCGAAAGTTCGGCTGAAGCTCATGAATGGCTACAAAAGAAATTTGCAGCCGGCCAGCAGCGTGAATATCGTGAGCAGCGAATTCAGAATCTACTTGACAAAGAATTACTCCCTCACCTTGAAACTCCACTTTCTGAGAAAGACAAGGCGCGCATTGGCCCAGATCTTGCAGCACAGGCTGAAGAGAGAACTGAGCGCAATCGAAAGAAGAAGGCAATTTTCCTCGGTCGTATCGTTCGCCAGGTTCTTGAAATGGCAATTCAAAACAAGGAGCCAAACGACAAGGATCACTATGCGAACAAGCGTGTCCGTCTTGCGGGCGATTTGATTGAGGATTTGTTCCGTGTATCATTGCAACAACTCGCTCGAGATTTGAAATATCAACTGGAGCGCCACCACAACCGAAAGCGGGATCTCAAAATCACCTCATGTTTGCGCCCGGATGTTTTGACCTCCAAGGTCATGCACGCTTTGGCAACGGGTAATTGGGTTGGCGGTCGAAGTGGTGTCAGCCAATTACTTGACCGTACAACATTCCTCTCGGCCCTATCTCATATGCGCCGTGTAACGAGTCCACTTGTGCGAAGCCAGCCTCACTTTGAGGCTCGAGATTTGCACCCGACTCAGTGGGGGCGACTTTGCCCCAACGAAACTCCCGAAGGCCAAAACTGTGGTCTGGTGAAGAACGCCGCCCAGATGGTTGACATTTCAGAAGCGGTCAGCGAGATTGAGGTCAAAGATCTCTTGGAAGAGCAAGATGTAGAACCCAATCCAAAGGGTTGGTCAGAGGGTGCACGTGTACACGTAAACGGCGACATCTTTGGCTTACACATGAACCCACACAAACTGGTTGAGCATTTCAAGCGAGGTCGCCGTCGAGGTGTAATTCGTTCAGAGGTCAGCATTCGTCACGATGCCCCCAACCGAGATATTTTCATCAACACCGACAAGGGTCGAATTCTGCGTCCATTGCTCGTACTAGATGGTGGAAGTTTGGTGTTGTCCAAGGATGATTTGGACAATCTCCGAAACCGCGAAATGTCATTTGCTGATTTGACCAATCGAGGCATTGTCGAGTGGGTCGATGCTGAAGAGGAGGAAGACCTCCTCGTCGCGCCTCGTCCATACGATTTGCCAGAGTTCAGTCCCAAGCATGGCCGTCCACTCAACCCTGCAACGGTTGAATGGATTAACATGGGTGAAGAAGGCATCAAAAAGGCAAAGTTGAATGCTGAAATTATCATGCCTAATGGCACCAAACTCCAGGAAAAATTCAGCATTCCACTCAATTACTATCAAGATGATATAGACAAACTCCGTCGAAAAGAGAAGAAGACTGGTGATGTGTTAATCTACACTCACGTCGAAATCGACCCTCAACTCATTCTCGGTGTTTGTGCAGCACTTGTCCCATATCCTGAACATAACTCAACCCCACGTGTTACTGGTGGAACAGCGATGGTCAAGCAATCGCTTGGTCTTCCTTCGGCAAATGGCCGCCTGCGACCTGATACTCGGCAGCACATTTTGCACTACACACAGAACTCAATGACTGGAACTAGAGCAATGGATGCAACCAACTTCCTACGCCGCCCAGCAGGTCAGAATTTTGTCGTTGCTATCCTCAGCCATCACGGCTACAATATGCAGGATGCAGTCATTATGAATCGCGGCAGTGTGGAACGTGCTCTTGGCCGTTCCACGTTCATTCGCACATACAATGCTGAACGCAAGAGATTCCCTGGCGGTCAAGTTGACGAAATCGAAATCCCCGGAACCGGTCTTGATGAGGTTAAGGGACTGAAGTCCCCTGAAGCTTACGCTCATCTTGAGACCGACGGATTGCCCACACCTGAAACCGAGATTAGCAGCAAGTCCGAGGATCGAGATAGAGTTCCCCAAGTATTGGTTGGAAAGACCAGCCCCCCGCGTTTCTTGGAGGAGACTCATGGGGCCTTCCTTCAGGCGCAAGAGCGCCGCGAGTCGAGCATGAATGTACGACACGGTGAAGGTGGATTCGTCGACAATGTATTCGTTACAGAATCGTTAGACTCTGGTCGTTTGGTCAGAATTACTCTGCGAACAAATCGCATCCCTGAACTGGGTGACAAGTTCTCAAGTCGACACGGTCAGAAAGGAGTCATTGGTCGTTTAGTCGATCCCGAAGATATGCCATTCACAGTGGATGGTGTGATCCCTGACCTACTGATTAACCCACACGCGATTCCATCCCGCATGACAGTTGCCCACATTCTAGAGATGATTGGTGGCAAGGTCGGTGCTATGGAGGGCCGTCTCATCGACGGAACTGCATTCAGTGGTGAGAAGGAAGACAGTCTTCGAGAAGGCCTCCTCCGTCACGGATTTGCGCATACGGGTCGTGAATCGATGGTTAATGGTGAGACGGGCGAGGAATTTGATTCCCAAATTTTCGTTGGTGTCATTTACTACCAGAAATTGCATCACATGGTTAGTGGTAAGATTCACGCACGAAGTCGTGGACGAGTGCAAATCCTTACCCGGCAACCAACCGAGGGCCGTGCTCGACAGGGTGGTCTTCGATTCGGAGAAATGGAACGAGATTGCCTCATCGCACACGGTGCTTCGATGGTTATCAAGGATCGATTACTGGATGAATCGGACGGTTGGGAACTCTTCGTTTGTGCAGAGAGCGGTCATATTGCATTCTGGGATTGGCGTAAACGATGTTACGTGAGTCCGATTCACGGGGATAAGGCGGAAGTCTTCCCCGTCTCTACATCATATGCATTCAAGTTACTACTGGATGAGATGAAATCACTTGGTGTGGCTATGAGACTTGAACTGGAGGACCGAAGATGAACCGAGATGTTGCAACCATTCCGAAGCGTATCGCTTCCATCAAATTCAGCCTGATGGATCCAACTGAAATCCGCAAGATGTCAGCTGTCGAAGTCAAGACTGCAGACACTTACAAGGATGATGGGCACGCATACAGACAAGGTTTGATGGACAACCGCATGGGTGTCATTGAACCAGGTGTTCGCTGCGAAACATGTGGTAACAAGCATGATGTTTGCCCGAGTCACTTTGGTCACATTCAACTTGAGCTGCCCGTAATACACATCGGATTCACAGCCCTGCTGAAAACTGCACTCAAGGCGACCTGCAACACCTGCAGTCGAATTCTCCTCCACGAGAAAGAAGGAACCCATCCAATCGACTCTGAGAAGTCAGAGCAAGATTTCTACCGCCATCGTGTCTATGATGTCATTCAGAAGCACGGTGTGGGTTCAACTGAATTCAAGAAAGTCATCAAGGAGATTGTCAAGGAATGTTCCAGTTTGAAACGCCAGGTGTGCATGCACTGTCAGTCTGAGCAAGGGAAGATCCAACTCGACAAACCGACAACCTTCAAGGAAAAGAAGGCAGACAAGGGTGAGCACAAATTGAATGCTCGAGACATCCGCGAATGGCTCGAGAGAATCCCCGATGAGGATTTGATTTTCATTGGTATGGATTTCGCTTCAAGCCGTCCGGAATGGACCATTATGCGTGTTCTACCCGTGCCACCCATCACTGTTCGACCATCGATTACATTGGATAGTGGTGACCGGAGTGAGGATGACCTTACTCACAAATTAGTCGACGTATTGCGAATCAATCAGCGCCTACGTGAAAACCGTGATGCTGGCGCCCCCCAACTAATCGTTGAGGATTTGTGGGAACTGTTGCAGTATCATATCACTACATATTTCGACAACCAAACCGCTGGTATTCCACCTGCACGCCATCGATCTGGACGACCATTGAAGACACTCACACAGAGACTCAAAGGTAAGGAAGGTCGATTCCGCAGCAACCTTTCAGGTAAGCGAGTCAATTTCTGTGCTCGAACAGTCATCAGTCCAGATCCAAATCTCGGAATCAATGCTGTTGGCGTACCAACACAATCAGCCAAAGAGTTGACTGTTCCAATCCGAGTGACGGGTCGCAATCGCGAACAGTTACGCCAGATGATTCTGCGTGGACCAGACATTCACCCCGGTGTCAATTACATTGTGCGAGGGGATACACACCGTGTCCGAATTACAGATCGAACGAAGTTCATGTGGTCCGGTTTCCGATGTCACAATCCAGAATGTCATTCGGGTGACGTTGAGAGAGGCGAACCCTATCCTGGTCTTCGCTCTGATCTCAATGAGGTTCTTCCTGCACCAAACTTCCTGCCTGGTATGGAAATCCAGGAAGAAATCAGTCGTGTTGATGGCGATAGCGATACACAGACAAAGTGGATTCCTTCTCTTGAACCCACCCTAGCAAACCTTCGTGGAGAGGACACAAATGGGAAACCCCTCGAATTTGGAGACCCGCGTGCGATTATCCATCAGCGCTGGGTCTTTGAGCGAGAGAACCCCGGCGAATCATTCCCGGTTGAACTTGAAGTCCACTGCCCTCATTGTGGTAGCCCTGAGATTTCTGAGGACGCCCGCAGCAAGGTCGAAGATCGCCTAGCGACCATCGATCTTGATGGAAATCCAAAACCCGGTATGATTGTCGAGCGTCACTTGATTGATGGGGACGTTGCAATTTTCAACCGACAACCATCTCTGCACAGAATGTCGATGATGGTTCATGAAGTTCGTGTGATGGAGGGTAAGACATTCCGATTCAATCTTGCAGTTTGTACACCTTACAACGCAGATTTTGATGGTGACGAGATGAACCTACACGTGATTCAATCCGAAGAGGCAAGAGCAGAGGCAAAAATCCTCATGCGTGTTCAAGAACACATTATCACACCACGTTATGGTGGTTCTGTAATTGGTGGAATCCATGATCACATTTCGGGTGCTTACCTGCTAAGCCACGACAACCCATTCATCCCCAAGGCAATTGCACTTGATATCCTTGGACAGATTGGTTATTCTGGAGAACTCCCTAAAGAGAGTGTCATAGACGGTGTCGCCGGATTCTATGGCCTTGAATTGTTCAGCTTGATTGTTCCCGGAGGATTCAACCTTCGGTATACAAGCCGTAGTCAAGACGACGTAGTCGTCGAATCGGGCAACATTCTCAGTGGTACTCTTGACAAGCGTGCAATTGGTGCAGAAGACGGCCGTCTTCTCGATGCAGTTGTCCAAACACATGGCACAACAGTTGGGGCAAAATTCCTCAATGACATGACCAAACTTACCATTGGTGCCTGCACTGCTATGGGCTTTACGACAGGAATTGATGATGAAGATTTACCGACAGCCGCACGCGAACTGATTACTTTGCGTAACGCCGAGGCAAGCCAAGCAGTCGACGATGAACTGGAGAAGTTCGGCACTGATGGCCGCAAGTATGAGACTCGACCAGGTCGTACCCCCTCGGAAACACTTGAGGAAAATATCCTGGGAATTCTAGATCAATGTAAGGCAGAGACGGGTACTGTTGCCAAGGAGCATCTTGCAGACAACAACCCGGCGGTAATGATGGCCGTTTCGGGTGCCCGTGGTTCCATGGACAACCTAGCCATGATGGCCGGTTCAATCGGTCAACCCAAGGTTCGTGGAAAGCGTCTCGAACGTGGTTACAATGATCGTGTTCTTGCTCATTTCCGCCGCGGTGTAAAGGGTGCGAAGGAGAAAGGTTTCGTTGCCTCTTCCTTCAAGCGTGGCCTTGAACCCACTGAGTTCTTCATGCTCTCTGTGTCCGGTCGAGAATCCCTTGTTGATACAGCCGTTCGAACCAGCAAGTCTGGTTACATGCAACGTCGCCTCATCAATGCAATGGACGACCTCAAGGTCTGGAAAGACGGCCAACATTCGGTTCGCAATACTGCACACCGAATCATTCAATTCCAGTATGGAGAAGATGGCGTTGACCCCTGTCGGTCGCTCAAAGGAGAACCAATCAACGTCGACCAGATTCTGGATGATGTAATCGGAGGTGGTAACTGATGGTAGTCAAGTCAGCAACAAAGAAGAAACTCATGGATATGGGTATTCAAGAGGAATTCGCACACAAACTCGCCGACGATCGTAAGTGGGATGACGTGAAAATACTGACACCTGGCGAAATTGCACAAATTTGTGGTCTCGCTTCCGATGAGGCAACAGCAATCCACAATACTCTGATTGCATTTGGTAAATCTGGTGGTCCTGATTCAAGCAAGGCGACTACGACTGTTGTGCGCCGCAAGAAACTCGTTCGCCGTGGCAAAAAAACAGACCTCGCACTCCAGCAATACGATGTGGAAACAAAGATTGCAACGATTAGCCGAGATATCAATGCCGAAGATCCAATTTACCAAGCCCTAGAAAAGGCTGCGGACAAGGAAAATATCCAACTCACAGAACGTCTTTTTGAGGATTTATCTGAGGGTGTTCGCTCTAGAGGTAAGGCCAAATTGACACCTACTCAAGCAAAGAAAATTGTTACTGAAGCTGGCGAACAGTTCACACGAGCGAGTGTTGATCCGTTTGAGGCGGTCGGAATCGTGACGGCTCAATCAATTGGAGAACCTGGTACCCAAATGACCATGCGAACATTCCACTATGCGGGTGTGGCAACAGTGAACGTGACACAAGGTCTTCCTCGAATCATCGAGATTGTTGATGCAAGAAAGGTACCAAATACCCCAACGATGAACATCTACGTTGAGGAATTAAATGCGAAGGGCAAACCACTCGCAGCCAACGAAGTTGAAGTGCAGAAATTGGCCGCATCTCTTGAAACGACCACAACCCAAGATATCTCCGATATTGATGTTGAAGTCGCGCAGCGACACATCACTCTGAAACTTAAGAATTCACACCTCAAATTGAAGAACATGAGTGGTGCTGAAGTCAGAGACAAATTGTCTCGCGCTCTACGATTGTTCATCGCAGTCGAGGATGGTTCTGATGCGAAACCCAAGTCTCTCAAGATTATACCCGGTGTTGCAAAAGAAGATGACTTGAAGGATATCTCCGATAATCCCCCGACATATACCGAACTTCTGCAACTTGAGGAGAAAATCAAATCTCTGCGTCTCAAAGGTGTGAAGGGTATTGATCGTGCCCAAGTTCAGAAGACAAAAGATGGGGAATTTTACATCTCGACCATTGGTTCAAATTTGTCCAAGGTATCCGATTTTGCCGGTGTAGATCGAAGTCGAACATACACCAATAACATCATGGAAATTCACGATTATCTTGGCATCGAAGCAGCCCGTCAAGCAATTATCAATGAACTGATTCTTACCTTGGAAGGTGCACGCCTAGACGTTGATGTCCGTCATCTGCTGATGGTCGCTGATGTAATGACCAGTGAAGGTGAAGTCAGGGCCATCGGACGCCACGGTGTGTCAGGAACAAAACACAGTATCCTTGCCCGTGCTGCCTTCGAAGTCACAGTCAACCATTTGCTACAGGCTGGAATCATCGGAGAGCGAGATAACCTCACTGGTGTTGCTGAGAACATCATCGTCGGTCAGCCAATCGCACTTGGAACTGGAAGTGTAGAATTGTTCTACATCCCTGAAAATGATTGATATTCACCCATGAGAAGCAATAGTGGAGAATGGAGGAAATAGAATGGAACTAAGTCGAGAACTGAAAACTGCAATTAGCACTGGAGATTTGACCTTCGGACAAAATCAGGCATCTGATGCCTGTGCTGAAGGGAAGGCAAAGCTGGTCATTTTTGCCGTAAATTGTCCACAAGAATACATTGATGACCTTCGCGCTAGACATCCGGATGTCCCAATGCACCGAACTGACTTGGTCAATCGTGAATTGGGGGCTGCGTGTGCGAAACCATTCCCAATCAGCACAATTTGTGTGTGTGGTGAAGGCGGCAGTGAATTACTAAGCCTTCAACCGAATATCGATTGAGGCCACCAAAGTAACTTCTTGATTAAATTTTGAACGGAGCGTTGAAGGCAGGTACGGTCGCCGTAGGCGACCATGGAGACCTTGATTCGGGATTTATTGAATCAACTCGGTGCTTCATTGGATCCACCACCTCCTCACACACCGTGCCCAGGTATCTCTTTACTCGGGATTCTAAGCAATCCACCAGCAACTCGAAGCGGTCCAAAATTGTCGATTGGGACCCATGTGTGGCATGCGCATGATGGCTGGGCGCCACTGGACAATCTTGAGATTGAGCGATGGTTGGTGGATGCTCCGTCGGGATCACATTGGATTCTTTCAGAACGGCCCCTTCGATTAGAGCAAAAACCACAACGGAATAACGTCGAATATGATGTGTGGAGCCCCATTCACTTCGCCCAATGGTTAGGCGATGCTGTACTCAATGGGGATTTGAATGCCAGTGTCCCCCAAACGATGCCTCCATCTGTTGTGGAAGTTGAAGATGTCGAAAGGGCGACGCTATCAATCAAGCAAACAGGCCCATCTGCCCTTCGCCCCCAAATTGAATTGAAATCTGTATTGGAACGGCTGACCCTGTCTCACGCTGAACCACGACCCGTTCTTCTCAGTGCTAGAATTTGGGTTGTGACTGGAATATTACGTGGACCTGGTGAATCTGCCGATCGGCGTGGGTGGGAATTACTTGAAGATCCATTCACAGGAGAAATCGATCACATTGGGAAAATCGAAACTCTGGATTTCATACCCAAATTGGAGAGGATCGAACCGAAATCGTGGGTTGATGAATCTGAAATCGCCCCCAAATTGGCAAGCTTGTGTGAGGAACGTCGCCACTATACTGTTACTGAATCATCGGGGATTTCCCAAGTTCAGGGCAGTGTGTTACATTGGTGGAAATTGGATCCATCCAGTGCTGAAATGACTCCGCATCTGGCCCTTCTACCTGCTTGGCAACTCCGAATCCCTGAAAGAGGAACTGCACTTGTTCACGGTTTGACTGGTCAACTAATCCCAATGCCGTAATCAGGTTAGGACTTCATCGAGCCGGTCTTGTTCGACCGCTTGACGAATTTCCATTGCAATTCGTCGCCCACTACTCATCGATTTACGCCATGTTGCGTTCCCATATGGGTGTCCAACATTGACATGCACATTTGTCCCGCCGCCTAAACGCGGTGCAACGTCATAGATGTAGTAGTCCATGTCCTTATCAATACATGTCTGCAAACAGAATGGACCAATGATACCTGGGTCATAATGCTCCTTACTAGCCGTAATGAATTTCTCTCCGAGTTCAAACGCTTTTTCTAGCAAACTCTCTCGAATCGTAGCGGTATTGTGGCCCACAACCGTCATTTCTGGAATTTGTTGATGAGCAGGCATTGACATCTGTTGTGGTGCAGGGAGTCGAACATGCCCATCGAGTGAGGATTCAAAACGCCAATCCACACCCAACAATTCTAGTTTAGGCATATCTTCAGCAAGTGGGCTGTAGAAGAAGTTTAGATTGAATACTGGTCCAATCACATAGCGCTCGATTCGAGCACCATCTAGGCTGGATTGATCAATGACTCCTTCTTTGAGCAAAACCGCTGCTTTTTGCGAATATTCTTCAAATGATGAACATGTAAAAAATCCTCGTTCTAGTTTTTTCTGAGCATGATGTAATTTGACAATGACCAAGCAGTCAATATCCTCTGGATTTTCAATCGCTTCTGGATATGGTAATCCCGCCTGTTCCAAAATCCAGTAGTAGTCCTGTTCTTCAGTACGTTCCTCCATGCGCAACATGTTTCTGCTACCAAACAAAGGAACACGGAAATCAGTCTCTATTCTTTCGATTGGGCTATATGATGTGAATGAACGATTTGGAATATACACGACATTTCTGTTCCGCATTTGCTTCTGGAAATCAGGTGCCATGACATCATTGAATGAATCGAGTACAATTGCCTTATCGACCATTCCTCGAACGACACGACCCGACGAATTCCTCTTGGTTCTGAAATAATCAGAGTATGTTTTTTCTCGACCTTTTTGGCAATATGCAACGGTTGGAAACCCTTCCTCTATCGCACCATCGCAGATATCCAAGGCGCTATGACTTGCCGTCATTCCAATTCGTAATTTGAGACGATCATAATCCTCAAGAATCGACTGAATGTCATCAGAACCAATCATTGGATTAACCACCGCTCCGCTGCAGGGCCATTAATTCGTCCGTGGACAAGGTTTCACCAGACATGAGTTTTGACATCAAATCTTGCACCTCAACTCTAGCAGTTCGAGACCCAGTATCGATTCCAGCGTCTCTGTTGTCTCTGGCTCGGATGATATCATGGATTGAATGGAGACATCTTAGACTCACGATATATGTTTGATGAGCCCGATCTGCTTCACGTTTTGCCCGACGAACTTGGGCTTGACTGGCATCAGCCTGCTCACGTAACTTATCGACTTCTTCACTCAGCCTCAACATCAAATCATGAGCATCCTGTGCAGTTTTCGCGGAACCCTCTACAATCTGGTGAGATGCTTCCTGCGCGTCAACGGCTTCACGAAGTTTTTCACGAGCATCTTTAAGTTCAACATTGGAGTCTTCTTTCTCAGTCAAATCCCGCAATTTCCTCTTCATTGCTTTCATTTTGAGCATGGCCTTTTTCTCGTTGTTTCCGGTGTGCTTACTAAGTTCAAACTCACGCTCTAACGTCTCGATACCACGCCGCAATGAAGCAGGTGTATCCTCCTTATCACGACGCCCACGGCGGTCATTTCGACCGCCCCTTTGTTCGCGTTCAGGGCTCAATTCTCTCAATTTATCTTTGGCAGTACGCACAGCTTGATTTTTTTCTGCACGGTCAGATTTAGCTTCACGAACAGCACCGTTCGCTTCATCCCGAATCCCTTTTTGATGTTGAACCTCTGAAATCAATTCACGAACTTCACTGTTGAATGTGTTTCGGGTCCCGATATGCTCTCTCATTTTTCCATTCAAACCATCACGTACATCACGGTTTTCAGTCGCCTTCCGATCAGCAATCCCTCGTAGTTCTTTTAACCGGGGCAAGACATCTTCCATTTGAGATCACCATTTGGCCTGACATCGTCAGGCTTCAGACATCAACGCCAAATGGCGATGCCATATAATCGCTGCTCTCTGCACCTCGCCCCCTATGGGGGCGTAGACTATTTTCTGGCGCGAATGGAGAGAACGATTAAACCCCGCCCGTTGAACCCGCAATCGATTCCCATGTTCATCGATGGAATGCCCGGAATGGACCGCGTACTTGCAACTGATGTCAATCCCCCTTACCTGACCCTTGTCACGGGCCCTCCAGGTTCGATGAAATCGTCATTTTGTCTCTCATTGGTTTCCAACCATTTGCGTCAATCCGGTGGGTTTGGATTGTACTGTACTGTTGAAGAGACCACAGGCAGTCTACTCCGTTCTTCACACTCACTTGGACTCACCCTTCCACAAAACCTCCAAATTACCGATTTCACCGAATTGAGGAATGAAAACGAAGAGATGGATTACCTCAAATTCACCCAAAAAATGATTGAACATTTCAAGCGTGAGAGAGGAAGCGCATTTTCGGTTTTCGTGCTTGATTCCCTGGGTGCAATTTACAGTTTAACCAGTGTCGATGAAGAAATGCGGAAGAGAATGTTCCGTTTCTTTGAATTTTGCCGCAGTCAAAACCTCCATACTTTCGTCATCACTGAACGGCAAGCGGGTGAACATGCTGAATTGGAAGGGAACGAAGGATTCCTTGCAGATTCAATTCTAAATCTAGGACTAGACCGACGTAATGGACAAATGGTTCGGACCTTGCAAGTAGAGAAAATGCGCCATGTGAGACATTCGATGGAGAAACAGGCCATGGAAGTAACCAGTTCTGGCGTCTCACTGCTCGGCCCACTTTTCGATTAGGCCAAATCAATAATTCGTTGAGCTGCAGATTCAAGTGTATTCCTTAGCATTCCAACATTGACATCCAACCCTGCATGGATGAGTAACAAACGATCTTCATCTACTCGATGTGATATCATCAGCGCCTCGCTCGTACGAACCAGCATTCTTGCAGGGGTATCTTCGACAAGGAAATCAAGATCGGTCCACATTGCAACGGCTGAATCCACATCATGGGTCTTTGGGGCAAAATCGATTGGCAAGGCATCCGGGCCAATCAGAGCAACCCAATCAACACCCTCGTGGGCGAGCACATCCAGCATGAGTCGTGTTCGCATTGTCTAACGGCAACACTAGACAGGGCATCATTGTGACGCTACATCTACAAGCAAAGGTCCAAGCATCAACCAACCATCATATCCTCGGTAGAAACCAGAGATACACCCTCTTGGCCGTAATCCACGCCGATGGTACATCGTGATTGCAGGGACATTGTCTTGCCGAACTTCCAGTTGAACCGAGCGAATTCCGCATCCTTTAGCAGCCAAGGCGAAATGACGCCAACCTTCGGCCCCAATCCCATTTCCCTGCAAATTTTCAGCAACAGAAAATGCCAGCACCCTTGCACAATTATCCGATAAACGCATGGCCCACAATATCCCAAAATCCATGTTCCCATCTGAAAGTACCCACCTTCCAAAATCCCCGTCTAGGGGAAGTTCTCTGAGGCGTTCGATTCGATAAGATTCACCTGTGGTTTGTACAATCAATCGGCGAATATTTTCCAATCGTCCAGTATCCCACCCCTTCAGAGAATTTGCCGGGATCCAACTGAGTCCCGACACCAAATCACCCACGACGCTTTTCTCTTTCCTCTGGATTTAGAGTTCGCCGCCGACCTCTGGCCGCTCCTGCCTGCCGCTTGCGTTTTTTTACAGGTTCAGGTGCGGGTTTGGAGACCGAATCGACATCCTCTGGACCTCCGAGCGATTCGAGGAGATTTCCGCCACTGT
>JASLKT010000033.1 GCA_030747395.1 Candidatus Thalassarchaeaceae archaeon | reverse complement strand
AATCGCAGGGAATCACTTACGAGGAGTGAAACCCTCATCTCCCAAGATGTATTCTGTAACTTCACCGCCGATATGCAATTCACGCACCATGGAATCCATGGAACTTCTGTGTAAAAACCAAGTTTCACAGTCCTTCAAACTACCACGGGCCTTCCACCCAGTGCCATTCGCATCCTCATAAGAAGAAGAAATTGCAATCATCGATGTTTCCCGCGCAGTGCAGTCGGAAACCAATTCACGCATCGCCTTGAGATTGGCGGACTTAACCTTGCCAATTTTTGCAGTCCAATCATCGACAACAACCAGCGAAATACTGTCCAATGCTTCCAGTAAACCGATTGCACTCTTGATACCAACTTCTGTATTTTCACCAACGACACTAAGGTGGAATCTAGAAACTGTTGCCGCAGATAAATTTGAGAAAATCTGAGAAAATCGGGAACCGTCGGGCATATCTTCACATATCCATACAACGTGATTACCTACAGATAGAGCTTCACGTGCATATTGTAGCCCCCATGTGGTACCTCCACAACCTCCAGATACTGATAGGTGAACGCACCCCGAAATCGTTGGCAGCATTGCACACTCGTAGAAGCGGAGGTACATGAGGAGTTTGTTTCGTAATGGATATACAGCAGACCACATGTGGCGTATCATGGCCAAGGATGCGGTACTTGACTCTGACTTCAATCTCGATAATTTGGATCGCATCCCGCGCAGGGAACTACCCTTCTATGATGAGCAGGATGACGATGTCGGACTGATCGCTGGTATGACGAGTAGTGGCGGCATTTTTCGTGTCGCATTTTTAGACACCAATCAATTTGGTCCTCATGCGATGATTGTCATGCTGTTTGGATTTGCTGCCATCACTGGCGGCATTCTATTTGCTCTCTCACTCTAATCAGATTTGTGAACGAGCCACTGCAACCGCTTCATCGACAAGTTCAATGGAAACACCAATATGATTTGAAGGATCAAACATCGCATCCAATTGGGCACTGTCGAATCGTTGTGTAATTGCATCCATATTACCGCAGACATCGCGAAGATGTGACCCCTCGGAAATTGAGGTCATACTGGCACTTCGAAGTAGTTCATGCGCCTCATCCCTAGGGATTCCAGCATCGACAAGTTCAATCATCACTTTCTCAGCCATGACAAGCCCATTTTGCCTCTCGATGTTCGCACGCATGTTTTGTGTATCTACAACACACTTTGACATGACTCTGTTACATTTTTCCATCACGTCATCCACGAGGATTGCAGAATGAGATAGCGTGAATCTTTCAGCACTACTATTGGCCAAATCTCTCTCATGCCATAGCAATGCGTTTTCGTATGAGGGGATGATGAATGAACGAACAATTCGTGCCAATCCACACGCATTTTCTGCAGTAATTGGGTTTCTCTTATGCGCCATCGTACTGCTGCCTACTTGCTTCTCTGCATCGAACCATTCTCCAACTTCAGCAATTTCGCTACGCTGTAAGTTTCGTATTTCCTGCAGTAATTTTTCGACACTTGTGGCGACGTTAGCCATCCATGAGACCCACTCAATATATCGATCGCGGCCGACAACTTGGGTGGTTACTAAAGGAACACTCAAGCCAAGGTGTGTCAAAATCAACCGCTGCAATTCCCGCGCATTGTCACCCTGAGCCGCACCAGTACCGACAGCGCCTAGGAACTTCCCGACACAAACCCGTTCGGTAATTTCATCGAGACGAACATAATGGCGGCGAAACTCGTCCAAGAACACTGCAATTTTGAGGCCAAAAGTGATTGGTACAGCGGCCTGACCATGGGTGCGACCAAGCATCACGGTTGCACGCTCACGCTCTGCGAGATCTGCGAGGGTGGAAATCAGAGTGGCCAGGATTTCTCGATGTATTGCTAGACTATCCTTGATTTGTAATCCTACTGCAGTATCGACAATATCGTTGCTGGTAGCGCCTAGATGAATACACCACCCGGCCTCACCGGCAACTTCAGCCATCGCTTTTGTTAGTGCCATGATGTCATGCCGAGTTTCCCGTTCAATTTCATCAACCCTCTCTGCTGTTACAGATACTGGATTGGAAATAGCAGCGACAGCCGAATAGTGCTCATCACTCACTCGACCAAGTTGGTTGTGGGCCCAAATGAGTGCTCTTTCAACTTCAAGTTGCCTAGCATGTCGCCCTTCTTGACTCCAAATCAACTTAATCGGTTCTCGTCCATATCGATAATCAAGAGGACTTACTGGCATTGAACCACCAGTTGTGGGGCACGGGGCGTCGGTTTTGAGGATGCCGGATTGAATCCCCATCGAAGTTAGGCCAATTCAGCCCCCCAAATATCCACCCAACCCCTTCGACCGGTCCAATGAACTGTATGCTGTGTTTTGATTCGAGAATTCATCCAGGGGGCATTCAGAACAGCTGTTTCGAATTCACCACCTTCACCATCGACATTGAATCTATGTTCTCTCGCCAATATTTGCAATTCAGCAATATCACCTGCTCCCAATACCCGCCCGAGCCAGCTTTCATCAAGTCCATCGGTAGATACCGAAGGGAGTATGATTTCATGGCCTTGAGCAACTATGTCTTGCATGTGCGTATCCCCATCATGATGCCAAAGTGGGGTAAATGATTTGAGGCCCAGCCGAGAACACATTTGTTCGATACGCGTTTTTTGATAATCGCTGCGAATAGCACCGACAACAAGTCCATCGATCGGTTCGGTGGGCCTCAATCTCCGCAAATTCGCCGGCCATTTCCATCCTTCAGGCCAATGAGCTTGGATCAATTCATCAGCTGTCCAAGTTTCTGAACGCGATTTACGACTTCCATATACGACATTAGATAGCGCAACTTCGAGGGAATTCATTTCGGTTTCCTCGTCCCCTTCTATTGAGATGGGCAACCATGGGATATTGGCACTCGCAGCTTGTATTCCAACCAATGCAGTTGACGGCACCTGAAACATCATGGAATCATCTCCCGTAACTCGAATTGTGACGAGTCCGGAAACGTCCCATCCCCGAAGTTTCGCCCACCATGTGGCATACGACGAATCCTTACCTCCTGACGACAGAATGAGGACTCGCATAGTCGCGTGTGTAGGACTGCGGTCGATAGACCCGCCGCCCCCTGTGTTGAAGAACCTCCACGCGCGCGCAAGTATTAGCCGACGAAGGTTCAAAGGGGACACCAAAGGTCGGCAGAGGGATTAAGATGCAACCAAGTGGAAGAGGGTATGACCATGGTATCACAACTTTCAGCCCAGATGGGCGCCTATTTCAGGTAGAATATGCGAGAGAATCAGTCAAGCGTGGGACGACTACTGCTGGGCTGAAATATCGTGACGGCGTCATCTTGGTTGTCGACAAGCGTATTTCAAGTCGTTTGATTATTCCCGAGTCGATTGAAAAAGTCTACAAAATCGATGAGCACTTGGGTTTTGCAACCTCTGGCCTTGTCGCTGATGCTAGGCAACTGGTTGACCGGGCACGCGTTCAATGTCAAATTAATCGTATCACCTACAGTGATAAAATCCCGGTTGATGCCTTGGCCAAGCGAATTTGTGACTTCAAACAATCCTTTACACAATATGGCGGTTCTCGACCATTTGGTACGGCACTATTGATTGCCGGAGTCGATGGAAATGGTCTCCATCTCTATGAAACCGATCCGTCTGGCGCATACCAATCATACCATGCAGGTGCCATTGGCAGAGGTCGAAACGTCGTTGTTGATTATTTTGAGAGCAACTGGAAACCTAATCTAACACTCAACGCTGGCATCAAGATGGGTCTTGAGGCGCTTCGAGAATCTATTGAGGCTAAACTCAACAAGGATGCTGTCGAAATTGCTGTTATTGACGAATCTGGATATCGTGTACTAAGTCGGGCAGATACCATTGCACACATTGAGAAACTCAAGCCTGCATATGATGAGTGAGGGTAACCATGGTCAGCTTGGATAACGCTGTCGTCGCTCGGTTAGAGAAGGGTGGCAAGCGGTACGAAATCCTTGTTGATCCCGAATTGGTTGAGCAGTTCAAGGCAGACCCCACAAGTGTCAGCCTAGATGACCTGCTCGCAACCGATGAAATTTGGCACGATGCGAAGGGCGGTGAGCGCCCTACAGAAGAGAAGATCCAGTCTACTTTCGATACCACTGAATTACTAGATTGTGTCATCAAAATCCTCAACTCTGGTTCAATCCAACTAACCACAGTCCAGCGTAGACAAATGATAGCTGATAAGCGGCAGCAGATTATTTCTGAAATCTCCAGGACGGCTATTGATCCACGTAGTAAAGCACCACATCCTGTAACAAGAATCGAACTGGCTTTAGATGAATTACGCTGGAATCCTGATCCATTCCTTTCCGTTGAGCGTCAAATCAAAGATGCAATCACGGTTCTTCGCCCAGTCATACCACTATCGTTTGAAACAATCAAACTCGCTTTCCGTGTTTCGGGCTCGGCATATGGTTCGGTCCAAAGAGAAGTCCGTAGCGATGTCATCAAGGAGCAATGGCTGGAAAACGGTGATTGGGCCTTCGTAGTTGAAATTCCAGCAGGCATGAAGGGCGAATACTTGTCTAAGGTGGCCAAAAGGGACCCAAATACCGAAGTAAAGGAGCTCAAGTGACGTCAAGCGCACACCCCTACGGGGTGGGCACCGTTAAAGAGGGGCGTTGGGTCGGCGGGCCGGAGTGAATACGATATGAGTGAAGACAGCACCCCTACCGAGCATGACTCGGGTGCTGTGCGCCTCGTCCATCCGGGCGAGCGTGTCGGCGTGCACGAAGGCGCCGAAGCAGGGCATGGAATCCGACGCATAAACGGGGAACTAGTAGCCATGCGCATGGGAAACCTACGAAACAATGGAAATACAATCAGCGTGGATCCGTTGAGTAGTCGATATGTGCCAAGAGCCGGCGATCTTATTGTCGGTCTTGTTGAAGGCATGACAAACAACATTTGGTTTCTTGACATCGGAGCTTCATTCAATGCCATTCTGCCCATGAGTCTCGCACCTTGGAAAGTAGAATTTGGTGCTGTGCGTGAGCACCTTGGTATTGGCGAGGCCGTGCTTTGTCGTGTGCAAGAAGTAGATGAAACGCATTCTGCTGTTGCAACCATGAAGGGCATGGGACTGCGCAAATTGAAATCAGGTCTCTTGGAAGAGATTCCTCCACATATTATTCCTCAAGTCATAGGAAAGGGTGGCAGCATGCTGCAGACCCTCAAGGATTTGGGCCAGTGTCGGCTTGTCGTTGGACAAAATGGCCGCGTTTGGCTCGATGGTGAGCACGATGGGATGCGCGACATACGGTCAGCACTGAAGTTGATCCGTGATACTGCACATCTCCCAGGTTTGAAAGAACGCATCGATGCATTGGCAAATGAGTGAGTGATAGTTAGGAAGTGAAATTATGGGATATGGAGATTACCAATGTATGGATGAAAACGGCATCCGTGAAGATGGCCGTAAGGCAGACGAAATGCGTCCTGTCGAAATTGAATGCGGGGTCGTACCCGTCGCTGATGGTAGTGCTTACATCAAGTGGGGCAAAAACGAGGCTATTGCAGCTGTTTATGGCCCGATGGAAGCACACCCTCGAAAAATTCAACGCCAAGATCGAGCCATTCTAGATGTTCGTTACAATATGGCACCTTTCAGTACTTCAGATCGTATTCGACCTGGATTTAATCGCCGGAGTCGAGAGATTAGCAAGGTCACCAGAGACGCGTTAGAAAGCGTGGTCGATTTGGAATTGTATCCTCGAAGTAAGATTCGAGTTGAAATCGAAATCATCTGTGCTGAAGCGGGTACACGTTGCTGTGGAATCACGGCTGCGAGTGTGGCTTTAGCCGATGCCGGTATTCCAATGTCTGACATGGTTGTTAGCGTTGCTGCGGGTAAGTGCAATGGAATTGTATTGATGGATTTGAACAAGCCGGAGGACAACTACGGTGAGGCGGATTTGCCAATGGGAATTCTACCAATGACTGATGAACTTGTATTTCTTCAAATGGATGGTGATTTGAGCATGGAAGAATTCCAACTTGCATGGGATTACAATGTCAAGGCAGCCCACGATGTACACAAAATTATGGTGGAAGCACTTCAGAAGCGATATGGAGGTGATGTCTGATGGCAATTCCAATCATCCCAAGTCTATTGCGCGATAATCTAGCCGCACTTGCTGCTGATAACGAGCGATTGGATGGCCGCGAGAGATTTGCAGGGCGGGATCTTGAGATTGAAGTCGATTGTTTGCTCAACGCAGAAGGTTCTTGTCGCGTCCGCATGGGGGATACAATTGTATTTGCAGGTGTGAAATTCCAAATCATGACACCCTACCCTGACCGACCAACACAAGGTGGGCTGATGACAAGTGCAGAAATACGCCCTGTATGCGGCCCGAACTGGGAACCAGGGCCACCCTCAGAACAAAGCATTGAGATGGGTCGTGTTGTTGATCGCGGAATTCGCGAATCAGGTTGCATCGATACCAATGAATTGTGTATCTTACCAGGTGAAAAGGCATGGCAAGTGATTCTTGATTTGTTCGCAATCAGCGATGATGGGAACATGTTTGATGCGTTTGCTTTGGCTGCCATTGCCGCCCTACGAACTGCTACTGTTCCTGCCGAACGTTTCGACGTCGGTGAAGACTACAAATTGCCTGTCGCTGGAACACCAATCATGTGTTCCTATCAGAAAGTTGGTGGCCGGTTCGTCTATGATTCCAACAAGAGAGAAGAGTTAGGTGGGGATGAGCGAATTCACATTACACTGGGTGATGAAGGTCATGTTCACTCACTTCAGAAGGGTCTAAGGGGAGTGTTCACCGCGGCCGAATTCAACGAGATTATGGACACGGCTCAGTCACGTTGCTCTGAACTTCGAGAAATCGTTCACAAACTGGAGGAATCACAATGAGTAAGCGCACGCAGAAAACGGGTGCAACTGCACGCTTTGGAAGTAGATATGGTGTAAGTGTTCGACGACGCGCGGGTTCTGCTCTTGCGAAGGTCAAGAGAGCTTACACTTGTCCAGTTTGTCAGTATCCTAAAGTGAAACGCCAGGCAAGCGGCATCTGGGGATGCAAAAAGTGTGGTCACACATTTGCTGGCGGAGTGTGGGAACCATTTACCCGTGCTAGTGATACGAACAATCGAATTATTCGACGTGGTCTTGAAGGCGCGACAGCTACAGACATGGCTGTAATAGCATCACAGAAAGCAATCGAATTCGAGCGCGCTCAAGCGGAGGCTGCAGAGCGTGGTGACGAAGAAGAGTGAGGCCTGGATGGCCATTATCACGGCCAGTAGTAATGATCCTGTATCACTCGCTGCTAGTTTGGCATGCGAGGATTTCGAATGTGTTGTAGATGAGTTGGAAACGGTTCATGTTACAATACACGGGGACAGTGCCTCTGATTTACGCGCGAAATATAATTCTGCCATGAGGTCACTAAGAGCCTCAAGCGAAGCATTATCTGTGATTGAGTGAAGTGATATACATGAGCGAAAACATTCCGTTGGAACAAATCGTACAGGAATTGCAAATGGTTGCCCAGCAACTTGTTTCAGTGCAAACTCAAGTGAGGGAATTACAGGGTACTATTGAGCATCTGTCAAATCAAATCGAAGGCAATTCGATATTTCAGCAAGTGGGGCCACTATTGGTCGAGGTGGATGATATCGAAACCCTGAACGATAGTTTAGTGGAAACATGCCGACAACTGGATGAACACGCTGTAAAATTGAGCGTTCGAGAGGGTGAATTACGAACTGCGTATGAATCAGCCGTGAAACAATTTGAATCTGCCTAGGTGATTGTTTGAACCAATCTCGTGTCGATGACATGGAGCACCTGAATCAATGGATTGGTGAATCCATCAAACGCGGTGCAATTGCGATATTGACTCATAGAAATGGAGATATGGACACTGTAGGATCAGCCTGTGCACTATCCAACATCATAGGCCCATCTGCGCGAGCATGCGGAACCCACCTTTCGACTATGGCGAGGACTGTGATATCTGAAACAGGTTCTGATTTCCTCATCCTTGATCCCAAATCGCCCACCTGGCCACGAAATTTAGGTGGTATCATTATCGTCGATGCAGCAGGCCCCAATCAACCAGGAATTGTGATTCCGGACGTTCCAAAATGTATCATAGACCATCATTCAGCAGGCGAATCTTTTGAAATTGGTGATGACGATTTAGAAATAAATTGGGATACCTGTTCAACTGCTGAAATTATTCAGTTGTGGGCTGAAACACATGCAAGTACTAGAATTGATAACCAATCTAGGATGCTACTACTGGCTGGTATTATCACAGACACAGGTCGATTTAGACACGCCAATGCCGATGCTCTATCTGCTGCTGGAAGATTAGCCGAAGGGGGCAATATTGACTTTTCTGGATTTGTCGAAAACATGGAATCTGTCGAGTTAAATCATTCACAACGTGTTGCAATCACTAAGGCACTTTCTAGAGTTCAAACATTGGATGTGGGTAGATGGTTTCTATCCCATACTAAAGCAGGAACAAATGAGGGTATTGTTGCTCGTACACTGATTACTGCTGGTGCAGATATTGCACTTGTCTGCCGCCGATTACAGGGGGAAACAAGACTGACGGCGCGCGCGAGTAGAAGTGCAACAAAGGAGGGGATTCATCTCGGGGAACTGATGCAAAAAATGGTATTGCGTAGTGGCGGTGAAGGTGGTGGGCATGCAGGTGCAGCAGGTTGGACCGGAAGCATTGATCATACTGATGCCACATCAGGATTCATATCATTGTTGATGGCTACTCAAGGGGATGATTAATTGGACCCGCGTCAGATAGTTTCAGGATTAATTTCTGGCGAAATCTCAGACTTCACATCCACGGAGCAGCATGAGGCATTGATTGTTGCCGAACAAGCATACTGTGAAGGCCATAATAACCTCGCCACCAAACTTTGCGCCCATCTAAATGAAGCCGAATCGCACATCATGGAATTTAGAGCAGCGCAACTGAAAAATGATGCAGTTTCAGCCCAGCAATGTTTGGCCGCGGCACTGGAAATTTGCCGCACAAAGCTGAATCGCGATCATATTCTTGAGGCTAGAATTAGGATGGAATGGGGTATTCTCAGAGCCAGTATTGGAGAATTCGATGATGCCGGTATCGATTTGAAGTGGGCCGTTGATCGCTTGGGGACAATATCTGAAGGTCACAGGTGGCACGGAATTGCACTACTGAATATGGCTGAATGGCATCGTAACCGAGGAGAATTTGGAATGGCTTTGGCCATACATTCACAAATTTCGAGACACGGGCCACACTTGGTCGAAATTGTCGCTATCTCAAGGAGAAGGGCGGCCGAATTACTCATCGACAAAAATCATATTTACAGTGCCATGAGAAATTTGTGGATAGCCCACCACGGGTTTAGACAAACCAACATGCCAGAGGAAGCCATCGATGCAGGGTTACATTGGATTGACTTGGGCCTTACAGAGGTTTCAAAAAATGCTCCGGAAATGCAAACAGCAATCGTAGAATCAACGCCTAGATCGGCAGGAGAACCTAAACAGCGAGTGTGGATTCATCCAAATGATTTGAAGTATATGTATGAATGGATTAACGAAAGGAAAAGTGATGACATAGTCTCTCTAGGGGTCCTAGATGATGCGTTTCAGGCACTCCAATCGTGACTAGAAAACAATACCAATTCACTTTCATTCCAAGCCAATGGGTGCGGGGGCGTCAGGCACCATCCGACTTCATCGATACTTGGATCAGTCGAATCCCAGGGGTCTGGTGTGGGTTCAATATCGACCTCAATCCATACGACATCTCCACCACCTTCAGCGAGACCTTCCGCAGAATTTCGTGCGGTCCCTAATAGCCCCGTTTCTTCGTAAACTTCACGCAAAGCAGCCTTGACACTGTCTTCACCTTCCTCGACCCAGCCGCCAGGTAATTCCCAGCCCCGCTTTGCATTTCGAACCATAATCCAGCATGCATTTTCATCACTGATTACAACTGGAGGGTGCTTGGTCGGGGTGACCCATGCGACAACCCATTTACGGACCATATGAACCCTCAGGGTATGTGTAATTCATCACTGGAATCAAGGCCCAATTTTGCCCGGTCCAGATATTCTTCTGCCCACTGTTCGCCTCGCGTAAGCAATCTACGAGTTAGGAAAAATGCGGCTGAGAATTCGCCGGAATCCAGAAGTCTGTTGATTTCGATTTCATCAGTATTTTGCGATGGGATATTCGGTGTTTCAATCACCACCTCATCTGGGGCAATTTCGAAACGAGACGCAAGTTCTTGCATTTTTCCAAGGAATTGGTCGCGAATCTCAATAGATGGTTGTTTCCATGGGATACGTTTCCCGGTTTCCATTTGTACTTCCATCCGCACACGGAATTGGTCACGAACATCTAGGTGCGGGGCATTCTTCTGCGCTTGGTCATAACAAAACCATGCCTCGTCAAACGAACCTCGCCTCTCATGTGCTCTTGCGAGTTGAGTCCACATTTCGAAATTTTGAGGTCGATTAGATAGCAATATGCGAGCTAAGGGAATGCAAACATCGTCACCATTGGAAACCCATAATCGTTCGACTCGACGGCCGAACAAAACATTACAACGAGGATCGGATAAATCAAGGACATCAAAACGATTACAAAATGCTTGGATCATGTGTTCCTCAAGAGATTCGTGCCACACATCAGGGTCGAGATGATCACGAGAAAGTGCGGCTTCAAGCAATTCAATTCCGACATCGAGAATCGGCACACCATCAAGTTGTTTGACATGCTCAGGATCTCTTCCGAGTACCGAAAAAAGGTCACCCAGTAGGGCCCTCAATCCAATTTCATCACTCAATATAACCTTGATTTCAGCAAGAGTTCTCCAATTGTCTGGATGTGTGAAATCATGAAGCAATGCCTGTCGTGCATTCTGTTCGGCCCATTCGGTATTCTGATTACTACGCTCTGAATCAGTCTGGGCTAACCTCAAAAATTTCCGTGCTTGCGAGCGATGCCTGTCACCCAAACTCCGTCGCGGATGTTGAAGGCGGCCCGCCAATCCCTCTCGCAAATTATCACCTATTGTACTGATGTGAATGGAGTCGGGTCAATATCAGGCGATAAGGTCGCATCGTACCCAATTTTTGATGTTGTACCATCTTCATTTCGTGAAGGGTCCAAACTACTCCCCTTTTGTCCAGAAAGAATGATTGTATCTTGATCAGGTTGCCAACGTGTCATCAGTGCCCACTCCACTCTGATAGGATTACTCACATCGATGTCTTTGTCGACAATTGTTACGGATTTCATGCTCCTGTGACCATTCAGCGCAGCTGCAATAGATTTTCTCCCGTCATCCACTGAACTAGGGGTGATACTGACGACAGCAGAAAGCCACCCACATCCACCTTCGGTCATGTGGACATCGTGACACTCCACGACCTTTGAAACTGCAGATTTGATTGTGGGCGCACGAGGCAATCCCATCAGTGCCTTATGTTCGGCTTCAGCAGGTATGAGGGCATGAAATACAGGGTCGTTACGATGATGAATCGTATGTATCCGGAAGACGGGTTCGGTTCTCTCATCATCCAGTGTACCAGTAATGTCCACATAGGGTGCTTCGTCATCATCATCTAAGGTGATTTCAGCCGTCATCGCATATTCGGCATTCGCGGGTACAGGTATGCCATTGCTGAGGAGAACCATCGGGAGAGGTATACCATAGAATCGTTCATGCAATGTTGAGGCGACTGTCAATTCATCGATATGTTCGTCGAAAGACATGGCTGCTGCGAGTAGAACTACTGGATCGCAACCGTTAACGATTGCGATGGGCACAGTGTCACCCTTTGCCCTGGCTGAATCTACCATGGTGCGAAGATGTCTTGGGACAAGTCTGGCTACAACATGTTCGTCATCTCTCAAAAATTGCCGATGGAATGAGACATTTCTCTGTCCATCATATTCAGCAATGACAATGCTGGCAGACATATATCTTCCACGATCCTCACGGTAGTGGTGAGGTATTGGTAATTCAGTTAGGGCTACTGTATCGAGTGTATTTTCAAGAACGGGTCCATTACTCACAATGTTAGGTTGCTGCGGATTTTCCATGGCCCACCCAAGTATATCGATGAGTTCCCCGGGACTCGCATTCAATGCATCACACAATCTTTCTCTCGAAAGCACATTCATTGCTGCCAAATGACCGGGAGTCTCAGTAACACTGGCTACAATCATTTCATGATCTCTCTCGTTGGATAGATCAAAAAGTCCATGCACACATGACACTGAATGGCTTGGAGAGTATGCACCAACAAGATGGTCGCGAAAGGCCATGTTTGCAACGGAGCGGGTCAAACGTATGATAATTAGGGGTGATTGAACACATATTTGCCGCTGCGTGCGTTGATTCTCACCCGTCACGCTCATATACGGAGGGTCGGTCGCCGGATTGCTCCGTAGGAGAGGTATTGAACATGGGTCGCGGATTGTTCTCTGGACAAAAGATGAAATCGGACCGTCTAAAGTTTCGTTGGAAGGACAGCGGATTCCGCAAGCGCCAAGAGAAGCGACGCCAAGGGGGAGTCTTGAAACACGACCCACTGCAAGGCAGTTCTCAAGCTAAAGGAATCGTTGTCGAGAAGATTGGTGTCGAAGCAAAGCAACCAAACTCGGGCATTCGAAAGGGTGTCAAAGTCAGTCTCATTCGTAGTGGAAACAAACTCACAGCCTTCGCTCCAGGCGATGGTGCAATCAATTTCATCGATGAACACGATGAAGTGATGGTCGAAGGGATCGGAGGGCGTCAGGGCCGTTCATATGGAGATATTCCGGGTATTCGATACAAAGTGATTCAAGTCAATGGTGTGTCACTAGATGAAATGGTTCGTGGCCGCAAAGAGAAGCCAATACGCTGAGGGTGATTCAATGTCAGATGATGAAGTTGCTGAAGAATCTTCTGAGGAGCCTGAAGTTCAGGTTGAGCGTGCTGAACCAATCGCAGGAATCGGCACACTTGTTTTTGGAAAGTGGGATGCGAGTGAGGTTACTTGCGAAGATCCAGGTCTTGCTCCATACGTCAACTTAGACACAGTTGGCACACCTCACTCAGGTGGCCGGCATGCGAATGCTTGGATGGGCAAATCCAAACTAAGTGTTGTTGAGCGATTTATCAACGGTCTCATGCGCGATGGTCGAAATGGTGGCAAGAAACAATACGCTGCTAAAGCCTTCGAGGGAGCACTTGACGTCATTCACAAGCGAACTGGTGAAAATCCATTACAAGCTCTGGTTGATGCAATTACCGAGGCTGCACCAATGGAGGAAGTGACGCGCATTAAATTCGGAGCAGTATCACAGCCAAAAGCAGTAGACAGCGCTCCTAGTCGTCGTTTGGATGTCGCAATCCGTAATCTTTGCAAAGGCAGTATCGCTGCGACTTACAAGACCACAAAAACACTCAAAGATGGAATTACCAACGAGATTATGAAAGCCAAAGATGGTGATGTCGCATCATTCGCTGTCGCCAAGAAAGAGGAAGTTCAGAGAATCGCTGCTTCCGCTCGCTGATATTGCATTCTCTCACGCGTGGGCGCGCGCGTGCGCACAGGCGGATTTATCAACCATGTTCAGGTCGCCGGGCTCACTTAGGTGATATCATGGGCCGAAAGGAAGACAACATCGCAAAGGCAACGGAGGTCATGCACGTTCGTACTCAAATTCGCAACCTCTGCATTGCTGCACACATTGACCACGGAAAAACAACACTCTCTGACAATCTAATTGCCGGTGCGGGAATGATGTCTGAAGTCCTTGCAGGTAAGGCGCGCGTGCTAGATTTTGATGAGCAGGAATCTGCACGTGGGATTACAATCAATGCAGCAAGTGCTTCCATGGTTCACAATGTAGAAGGTACAGATTTCCTAATCAACCTCATTGATACGCCGGGGCACGTCGACTTTGGTGGTGACGTTACTCGAGCAATGCGAGCCGTCGATGGTTGTTTTATTCTGACCTGTGCAGTTGAAGGAGCAATGCCGCAAACTGAAACCGTCGTACGCCAAGCACTGAAAGAGAAAGTTAAGCCGATTTTATTCATTAACAAGGTCGATCGCCTCATCAACGAATTACAGGTCACTCCTGAAGATATGATGTCACGATTTGAGGAACAAATTACGAAAGTGAATCAACTCATCAAACAATTCGCACCTGAAGAATACAAGAAGGAATGGCAAGTCAGTGTCATGGATGGTACTGTTGCATTTGGTTCTGCGTATCATAACTGGGGTATCACGATTCCATACATGAAAAAGTCGGGTGTAAATTTCACCCAGATTTTCGAATACTGCCACAATGAAGAGCAGAAGGAATTGGCCAAGAAAGCTCCCGTTCATGAAGTTCTACTGGATATGGCAGTCTCTAAATTGCCAAATCCAGTTCAGGCACAAGTTTACCGTATCCCCAATATTTGGACTGGTGACATGGAATCAGTTGAAGGAAAAGCAATGCTGGATTGCGACCCGAATGGTCCATTGGCGATGATGATTACCAAGATTTGGATGGATCCACATGCCGGTGAGGTTGCAGTAGGTCGTATCTACTCGGGTTCGATTAACCATGGGGAGACTGTATGGGCAATTGGTGGCAGCAAGGCAGAACGTGTCCAACAAGTTAGCATGATGGTGGGTGGAGACCGAATCTCTGTTCCTAAGGTGGTTGCTGGTAATATTGCCGCAATCACAGGAATTCGCTCTGCAGCAGCGGGTGTAACTGTCACATCTGACAAAGATTTAACTCCATACGAAGCAATCCGTCACTACTCAGAACCCGTCGTTACCGTAGCAGTTGAACCACAGTCAATGAAGGACTTACCGAAATTTATCGACGCTTTGCGAAGCCTTGCAAAATCTGATGCTTCATTACAAGTGACCACAAATCAGGAAACTGGAGAGGCGTTACTAGCTGGTATGGGTGAACTGCATCTTGAAATTACCACTTACCGAATCGAAGAAGAGCAAAATATCAAGGTCAAGGTCAGTGAACCAATTGTTGTTTATCGTGAAGCCATTAATGGTAACAATGTGAGTCGGCCCTTCGAAGGAAAGTCCCCCAATCGGCACAATCGATTCTATATCGAAGTTGAGATGCTACCACAGGATGTTGTTGACTCACTTCGTGCTGGTGATTTCAGAGAAGGGACAATCCGTAACAAGGATCAGAAAGAAATTGGCGACCAATTTGCTGCATTAGGAATGGATAAGGACATGATGCGCAAGGGGTATGCAATCAACGGTACAAACGTATTCATCAATGGCACAAAAGGTATCCAGGGACTGCACGAAACTCGTGAATTACTGATTGAAGGATTCAATGAGGTTTGCAAGTCCGGCCCATTGGCAGGTGAACCTGCGATGGGTATGCTCGTACGCCTGACAGATGCAAAGTTGCACGAGGATGCTATCCACCGTGGACCAGCTCAAACAATCCCCGCCATGCGAAACGCAATGAGGGGGGCAATGGTTCGAGCAGGAACGACAATCATGGAGCCGATGCAGAAATTGTACGTATCAGTTCCAAATGACTGGCTTGGAGGAGTTACCCGTGAAGTCACACAACGTCGTGGGGTTATCGAAGATATGCCCGCTGACGGTGAAACAACTACTGTCATTGGAACGGTTCCAGTCGCCGAGAGTTTTGGATTTTCGAATGATATCCGTGCCGCTTCACAGGGCCGAGCTATCTGGAATACTGAAAACTCTGGATTCGAGGAATTGCCACGCATGTTGCTTGAGAAGGTCGTCGGTGAAATCCGAACTCGCAAAGGTATGAAACCTGAAATCCCGGGCGAATCGTATTATTCTGATTGATTACGAAATTCTAACCATCTGAAAGTCGGTTAAATCGCGAAGTACCTGCATCCCTGGTGTTTCATCCAATTGATTGAGGCACTCATGTGCTGCCGCGTGAAAACTCATTGCCTTGTCGTGAGCATATCGTATAGAACCCGAACTTTCCAGTTCGGTGACGACAGTATCTAGCACCTCACGATCAGTTTCTTCAATACCGGAACCAAAGACTTCAGTGAAATTAGAAAGCCCCTCTGGATTCTGTTGTAATGCGTGTATTGCGATGAGTGTTTGCTTTCCCTCAATGATGTCGCTGCATGCGGGTTTGCCAAGCGTATCACTGTCTCCTGTGGCGTCGATAAGGTCATCCATCAACTGGAAGCACAAGCCAACATTTTCACCCCATTCTGCCAAAATATCAACAGTGTCTGGAGATGCCCCCGACAGTAATGCACCGGTTCTGGCACATGTAGTGAACATTGCAGCAGTTTTCCCACTAATCATGTGTAGGTATTCTTCTTCGGTAACATCATCGCGCTCCTCAAAAGACATGTCTTGTTGTTGACCTTCACTGACCCTGCGAACCATGCTTCCAATTATTCGAATCAATTCACGGAAATGTTCGTCGTCGAAGTGCGGTGATTCGGCTAAAACTTCGAAGGCGACTGCAAGCATTGCATCTCCAGCATTAATTGCTGTTGGATGATCAAACTCAATATGTACAGCAGGTCGACCTCGCCGAACAGAATCATTGTCCATGATGTCGTCGTGTACTAGTGTGAAGTTGTGAATGATTTCGATTGAAGCCCCTAAATCATACAACCCCTCATTCGACGCCCCGGCTGCATCTGCAACGAGCCAGGGCAATATGGCTCGTAATCTCTTTCCCCCACCTTCAATGAGATGTTTCATTGCTGCCTCAAGTCGTTCATTTTCAGATTTGGAGAGCGAAGAAATGACGCGTGATTCGACGGCATCTTTGTGTGATTTTAGTGCGGTCATGACACCCATTTTTGATGCATCAATGTCGCCTACAATTTTCATACTGACATCACCGTAATCTCGTATCCTATTATCGGCGTGAGCCGGAAGACCGTGAAGGTTGCCCCACCATTCAGGCAAGATATTCTCAGCGATTAATCGGAACCATGGTGCAATAATCCCGTCTCTATCTGGATTGTCAGATATCCAATTCACCAGTTCTTTCTGGCTAACCCATGCGATTTCCGAAATTTCATTTGGATTTGGCTCGATAATCATGTTCGATGGAGCTCTTGCGAATAAGATGTGATCGAGTTCATGCTCAACCCAAACGTCATCAGCCCTTGCCCGATACATCATCCGGGTAATCAAATGGATATTTTCGAGTAATATGGTCCCCGTTGGGATGCCTAATTCTTGTTCCATTTTTCGAATAGAAGCGACCTTTGATCCTACATCATCCAATTCTTCAGGGGTGTGTAGGGGGTGGCTACACACTGTATTAGCCCAAACATCTGGGAATGTAATTTTGTGAGATGCCCGTTTTTGCATTAACAGCCTATCTTCTGAATCGAAAATGAGAATCGAAAAGGCTCTGTGTAGAACACCTTCGCCACGATGGGCATCAACCTTACTCATAGCCCCAAGAACCCGATCAGAATGGTCGACTAAAATGACTTGTTCTGCCATCATATCGACTTGTTCAGAGTCATAGCCCTCAACCAACAACTCTTGTTGGGCGCCTGATTGATTGCCTTCCACACACTTTCGAGGTGTATTCGTCAAATGAACACGCCGGTTGGGAATTTTCTAGGGATTGACAATTCGTGTACCAAAAGTGTACCCATCCTCAACTATTTGCTGTATCCTTTCAGTCTGTGTCCCATCAATGAACCAAACATGCTCAACAACTTCAGAGATTTCAGCAGCTCGCTCTGCTTTGAGGAAAATTCCCCCTGTAACATCGATTTCTTCGCTATGCACACCTGTATATTGCATCTCTCTGTTCCAAATAGGAATCAATTCTCCATCCGGCCCTGAACTGGTCATTAAGCCAGGAGTTTCACCCATAGCGAATATTGCATGTGTTACGTCGGGCAATTCAGTACTCAAACGTAGCATTAAATCATCTCCAGATAATATCCCAAAATGTTTTGTTGATTCACAATCAACAACATCGCCGAAAGTCACATGGGTCCCAGAAGACAGAAATCGATCCAAATCACCAGCGAATGCAGGTCCGGTGTTTTTGACGAAATCACGCGGGGGATGGCTCATGATTTGCAGTGGTTCAAGTGATGAAATCACTATTTGATGCAGTAAATCCATGTCAGCGCGAACTTTCTCGACTGCATTGATTTGTTCTATCCCGTCGACATTTCCTTCAGCTAATCGATATTCTCTGGCTAGGATATGCCCATATGAGCCAGCCCCATGTACGATGACAACACAATGGCCATTCTTGACCAATTCCTTAACACACACACCTAACGACATTATGCGGTCAATATATGGTGTACAGAGCGTTGATTTATCGGAAATAAGGCCGCCCCCCCATTTCATGATGATGCGGCCCA
>JASLKT010000032.1 GCA_030747395.1 Candidatus Thalassarchaeaceae archaeon | reverse complement strand
ACGATTGCATGGATTGTCGTTGATGTCGAAGGTGACGATCAATCTGATTACGAAGCGATCATGAATCTACAACAACAATTGGGTCAACACCCGAGTGTTATATCCCTTGAAACTGGCTTGCTGCGAACCCCCTTGGTCATTGGAATCGGTGATTCTAATGAAATGAATACCATCGACGAGGTGGTGGATTTCGAGGGAGTTTCCACCCTGTTCCAGGATGTGAGATTGCAGAAAGATGGTGTGACAACAGGCGTCTCTATTGCTGTGTTCATCGATGGACGTAATTCAGATGCCGCGATGGAATTTTCAGATGATGTAGAGCAATTGATGATCGAAAATGGAATGGATGGTGTCATCGGAGGTGATCTGCCTGTTGGAGCGGAGGCGGCTCAAACCTTCGAAAAGACACGTGTGACTCAAATCCTGTCAGCCGGTGTCGCAATTTTCCTAGTCGCACTCTTTGCTTTACGGGTACCGATTCAAGCCGGTCGAATTGCTGTAGGAGCTGTTGCGATTGGCGCGGCAGTTGACGGAATGGCGAGTATCTTTGGGGGGCGAGGAGTCAATACCGCACTCGCAGTACTGTTAGGAATGGGTTTCGCCGCGGATTATCTATCACATGCGAGTGCTGAACATCGCCCGACCAAACTGGATATGTCAGCACGTTGGTGGGCGGCACTATCCTCAATTTCTGTATTCATATTACTGGCAATGACTTCGTTCCCACCGGCGAGAGATTCGGGGAGGTTGCTCAGTGTTAGCATCCTGTTCTCTGTGATTTTAGCAACTTGCCTTGCATTCATGCATGGCACCGATGCAGTGAATGAGCAATAGAGTTCAACGATCGGAGACTTGCATTTGCCATGCTCTGTCATCAAGTGAAGCAGAAAGAGTACGACGATCGAGAACTTGATGGCCTTCTTCCGCCCGAAGAATGGTCTCACATGCTGCGTGAGCTAGAGTAGCCGCATCGTGAAGCGTTGCGCCTTGCGATAGGGCTGCTGCCATGGCAACAGCGGCCGCGTCATGTAATCCGATAATCTGTCGGGCTTCATCCACAATGCAAGGGATATGATGCTCCTCTTCAGCAGTATACAGCCACAAACCATGCGCTCCACCCAATACGACGAGAGCTTCCCAGTCATATTTCTCAATTAGATTTCGAGCGGTGTCGACTGAGGATTCCAAACCAAGTCTGCGGCGTGTCAATTCGAGACCTCGAATTTCGAAGAGGACGCATGTTGCACCTTCTGTTCGATTTAATCCAGTCAATTTGGGATCACAGATGGTTGGAATACCATTCCCATTGGCTGCTGAAATAAGTTGCTGGGCTCCTGTGTCTGTGACTGCACCCTTGTTGTAGTCAGACAGGACGAGTACATCGGCATCAGTCAAGGATGCGAGCGCGGAGACGGTTAACCTCTGGGAGACTGCAGGTGGCATCTCATCTTGCGGCTCATCATCGATTTGCAAGAGGAGTTGGTTTTGATCAATTAGAGATTCCCGTGCACCATAAATTCGTGTTTTAACGATTGTTTGACGGTTGGCAACAACGCGTAACCCACTGGTTTCAATCCCTTCTTGCTTTAGATTTGAGGCGAGAGTTTGTCCTGCCTCATCACCACCAACGATGCTGAATAATTTTGGGTTCAGCCCTAATGAAGCAAGACCCCGAGCGACGTGGGCTGCGGCTCCAGCAAATTCCTCAGTCGAGGTGACTTTGACCGCGGGAACTGGGGCCGTTGCATTCAGCCGATTGGCCCAACCATGTACGTAGCGATCCAACACTACATCACCGACCAGTGTCACATTTGTTGGTGGCATATTGTCGACCATGGTACGCAAGCGCTTGAGGCGGTCAACCTCCGCTTGGATGATTTCGTCGAGTACCCACGGCATCTGTCTCGCCCCTCCGAGTCGGAGGCGCTAATTCAACTTCGCCCGGACAACTCCGAGGATTGTATTGTGTTCTTCGTCAGTAATTGTCAATGAATTACGCATACTTCCGAGCATGTTTTCTTCGTCGTCACTGACACGCCCGTCTTGCCATGCAGCCTCCATCGCTGAACAGTAAGCCTTCAGTCGGTCGTCAAGGCGGTCGCAAACCCAATCCAATTGGACATCACGGGCAGAATCGAGTCCTAGCATGCCGGCAAGTGAATCCAACATGGCTTGCTCATTGGCATCGACTTCACCATCCTGCCAAGCCACTTCGAGCATTTGTTTGTAGAGGGAACTATTCTCGGCCTCTGGGTTGATTGTCTCTTCACGGACGCGTTTCTCAATCGGTTCGGTATCATCTGGCTCAAGACCGAGATACATGGCCATGTCGTCCAACATGGCCTGCTCGTCCTTGGTGACAACCCCATCCTGCCATGCGGTGCGCACAATATTGTCGTAAATCGCGAGGCGATGATCCAATGGTAAATCTCGCCCGTCAAGAGCGATGGGCGCGTCGACTTGCCCATCGATTGGTGATCGATAGGTACCAGTGCTGTCGATATTTCGTAGAACGTCAAGCAAACCAGTGGAATGATTGTGAAGGTTCTGAACTGTTGTCTGCTCGCCATCCGATTTGACGACTCTGGCGTGAATGTCGTCAACCAATTCGCTAGCTGCCTTGCGACCCTCTGAACTCAAAGCATAGACTCGGCATCTTTGCTTGGCCCCTGCCACGTGGCGAGTTTCCTCAGAAATGCGCTCTTTCTCTCGAAGTTTCTTGAGAGTACGCGGTAAGTGCTTTCGTGCAATACCAACCGCTTCGGAAACACCAGCTTGTGTCAGTTCAGGGCGGCCCTCCCATGGATTGTCACCCAAGGGAGTATCCCAAAGATGTAGCAAAACCCGCTGTTCAACAGTGAGTGTGAGTAACATTCCACCTGACAATAGGGGCCCTCCTAGTCCATCGTGGGTCATGGTGACTCTTAGGCAATTCGCCCCAATGCTGCTTCTGAAGGCGTTGCAATCAAAGGGTGGCAGGTTCGGGCAGGTGAATATGGCCGCAGCCACACCCGGAGGGAGTCGTCTTCCTACACCCGTCCCTAGAGACGGTATGTGGGCTGTTTTGGGGGGTGCTGCAAACAGGCTATGGGAGCGCGGATGCTTTGGCCGCCCAATTCGCGATGGAATTATTCTAACCGCTTCGGAAGTGCTGAATGCGCATCGACTTCGTGGATTGCCCCTGCCCCATGAAAATTGGTTGGCAGAGGCGCTACAGAAACACCCTGAAATCTTGTTTGAGTGCGAAGTCCTCGATGCGTTGCGGTTCCCTGGAGAAAAAGTTGTTTTAGCGCACAATCTCAATGCGGCCAATGCTGTATTGCTGGATTCTCGATCATGGGCCCTGCGATGGTCACGTAATGTCAAACCGAAAGATGCGGACCCCTTGGCTGAAATTCGCTGGTTCAGGGCGAATGATGAAATTGATTGGGAACAACTCGCCGAATGGACATTGAATGTAGAAACGGGTGGCCGAATCCCTGAACTACTCATTGTGGATCAAGAGCATGGAGTCGTCACCTATCGGTGTCGATTGCACAATCCAACTGGGCCGTTAGTGGACCCGTTCCGTGGCCTCGACAATGATGAGCGAAGAGTAATCTCTCATTCGTGGGCAGAATCTAGAGAAACGGAAGGGGGGTTTTGGTTGGATATTCCTCGGGAAAAATGGCCAATGTCGGGTGTAGGAATCAACCTAGAAGGGGGTGTCTGGGTTTCCGAACTTGAAGGGCGTATTGTCAGTCGTATAGTCAACCCCACCATGCCTCAACCCACTGGAGAAATCGGGGGACGGATGGGGATCCTTTCGGATTTACTTTCACGCGGATTGGCTGTTCGTTCAGGATTCAAATATGGTACTCGGTGGCGCGTTTATTCAGGATTGGTCGGCGGTGAACACGCGCCGTGGTTGGTTGTCCCGTTTGATGAAGCGCCCACAAACTGGGGGGAGGCCTGTTTAGCTGCTAGGCTGGCAGCAGGTGTCAACAAACATTGGTTGTGTGCGATGCCCCCACTTAGCAATAGTGGATGGAGATATCTTGCACTTGAGAGGCCCCCCTCGGATGCTCGTTGGACAAATCCTGTTCGTCACTGATTATAGACGTGGATTTCCAAACTCATCTAGTTGGTTCTGAACATATTCTATTCTGGTTTGGGCCAGTAATTGATCCCCGGGTCGACGAACTTGCATACCTTCTTGTGGCTGTTTCTTCTTTCGTTTCCCACCGCTACTGATGACCCACAATGCCATGAGGATGGACACCAATTGGATGTTGTTTGCTGGTTCTGCCAACCACATCATTGCGCTTCCGACGTTACCTGGTGGCTCGGCTTGTAGAGATACATTGAATTCTCCGGCCAACCCAAATTCATCGTAGAGTTGCACTTTCCCATTCACGAGCATACCGGGTGCAAGGAGCCCATTTGGGTCGATTTCTAGAGAAATGACGCTGCCCTGTCCAAGACTCTGCTGATTTGCGGTTGTCGCGATACGGTCCAGTGGACCTTCAAGCACAATATCGTATGAGGAATACCCTGAGCCGTCAAAGGAAAGAACGTGTTCAAGATTTACGATCTCAGTCACGTCAACTTCACCACCCATATTTTCAGGTATGAGGCGATTGGTCACAATCGACCAACCAATTTTCACATCAGTCGAGGGGTTTTCAATTCCACATCCAATCGTGCCCTCGATGAAACCAGTCGTTCCAGGAGTGGCGGACTCGGAGAACGTTAGTGAGAAGGATTCACTTTCTCCAGCAGTTAACATCCTCTCACCCACAAGTGAAACGATTCTACCGTCGGTACTGGTTACTTGTGACCAAGGCATGCAATCTTGTTGTGCCTCAAATGATATTGGGACAATCTCATGGCCAAGCAATCGAATGGGGGTACGTGGGGGCATGATTTCTGCATGGCTCGGACCCGGATGTGATATTGTGATATCCGTCCCACTGCTGTCAAAAGAATCTACTGTGACAGTCCAAGGGACCAAACGACCATGTCCATCTCTAATTTTGATGCCGTCAGCACCGAACGAACCACTGGTGAAAACATCGCCAGGATCGTCGTCATTGCCATTGTTGAGGCTTTCATCCCCATCTCCTTCGATGACTTTCAGATAGGCATGTTCAGGATCTCGATTGACCTCGTTGTGCTCAAAATCAGCGAAATATCGATCCTCGTGTGTGACGAGAAGTCCATGAGCAGGGAGTTCTCGATCGAAGCCTTGGTTGATGCGGGATTCCATCCAGATGTATTCACCGGGAGCAATTGCGATTCGAACTGTTCCTGCACTAGCCACATGAGGTAAAATCGTGTATGATTCATTCTCTACAGCCCCCAATGTTCCAATGGGAAGGTCGAGAGCATCGTTGGCCCCAATCAAATCCAAGGTTCCGGAAGTCGGCAAGGCCGGGGTTCGACCATTGCCATTCCAATTCCCACTAGCCATGATGTCCCAAGCACCGACACCGCTCCAGTCACTACTAGGAATGGCACTGTGAACATCATACAAATCAACGGCGCCGAACATGTGTAACATTTCGTGAATCATAGTTCCCATCCCAGAAGAAAACGAAGAGATAGTATAGGCACCAATGGACTTGCCACCGACTGAAAACCCTGGTGAAAGCGGTGCATAATGGCTCCAAATTGCATCCTGATTTCCGCCGTCCTCTTGGGCATCTCCTGTGTGTAAGACGAGGAGGCGATCAACCCATCCATCATTATCAAAATCATATGGTGACATGTCCAAATTGTCGAAAGTTGTCGTCAATGCCTCTTCTACCAATCCAGCAGGGCCGCCTGTACTCTCATCACCAACATCGCGTTCACCTCCCGAATCGCGACCGTAAGCAGCTTCGTTGTGATGTGCAGTATGTATTTGCGATTGTATATCTGCTGTGAGTGTTGAACGTCCACCACTGATTTCAGAGAAATACGTCGCGGCTGAATTGGAACCCATGAGCATTGCATTGGCCCGACTGTGATCTGAACCACTGGCTGAAAGATCGTCGGGGAATTCAACAATGATGACCAACCAACGCTCATCATCTTGCATCTCAACAATTTCCGCATCATTGGTCATAATGACTTCCTCGCGGATGGCATCAAAAATTGGCATGTAGAGGTCGGGTTGACTCGCAACCCACTGACCACCGAGAATGATGGCTATGGCCAACGCGACCCGGACAAGCCGACTCATGGCTATTGCGGGTGCAGCGTGATGCTTCAAGCCCACGGCTTGTTGGATGGGTCAAAAGTCAATCTTTGGAGGGTGTTGTGAGTTCGGAAAGAGCGGACTCTCGCAGTTTTGGAGTGGTATTGACATCCAACCATCCCAATCCAGATAATTTACAGTTGGAAGAGGAAAGAGATTGCCTGAATTCCACTGGTAAAGGTGTGCCATCACACCCACTGATTACCAAATGGTTGACTCGATGCCTGACTACTGCATCGAGTAGAGCATCGCGTGCATCGCAATCAAGGCAAAATGCCTCGTTTTCAGCCCACCCAAGTGATTTCGGCGATTCTGCGGGAGATACCGATGGACAGGCCCCTTCACAGTGACACATTGCAAACAAGCAGCGATCTAAGCCACCTTCGGAATCGAAGACGGGGGTTGGGGCTTTTGCCCTAGACGAAAGAGCTGGTGCGGGCATCCATTGTATCACCATTTCAGGGAGTATCACCAAGAGGACAGAGAGTGTCAACCAAACGCCCTCAAGGGCTGATGGGCAGGCCAACCACCAAAGGAAAAGCAAAGTCCCGTGTACACGTATGCGGAATGGATCAAATGGCTCAGTGACCATCAATGAAAGCAACCGGGCGATTGTCAACGCAATGAGGGATATAACCGCTAAGAATATCCACCATGATATCCCGATTCCAACTTCAAACAAAAGGACGGCATCATATTGTGTACCGATTCCATCTACACTCGAGATTGTACCCGCACTTTCTATGGCTTGTGGATAGCCCCAAATCCACCACAATATCGCTGAGGATAGGCCTAGGCTCACTCCGCCAATGGTCACCATCTGGAGCCATTTTCGCTCACTTGGTAGCAATCCTTGATCGGCAAACGACAGTAGTTGTTGACTTGCCAAGGGTAGTGTTGTAATCAGAGCCAGTAGTGCAATCATGGACCAACGAGTACTCATCCAACCATGGGGGTCATAGATTGAAACCGTTCCCTCAGCGGCCCCTAATGGAAGAGATGACAACCACATCTCAAGAATAGGATTGATTTGCCACCACCAAAAGAGAGTTGCCAAACTGAGCACAAACAGAAGTCCTGTGCCTCGAATTGCCAATTCGTCAATGTGCTCTCGCAAGGGTCGCTCCACATCTCGGGAGAGACGAAGTCGCAACACCGCCACCTCACATCATGTCCTTGACTGTCGGTGGAGTGCGTGCAGCCAGTGCAGTCCTGTACACGCCGTATCCAGTCCAAGCACTACAGAAGAATGCGGTAGACCAAAGATAGGCTGCGGAACCTCCTGACATCCAATAAAGACCCAGTAGTGCAAAGCCAACTGTGAGGATACCTCGGCGTAGCCCTTCAGGATACGCCAATTGACTGTCGAGGTGAGCAGGGCCAGTGTCATACTTTCGTTCAAGGATTTCTTTTTGGACGACAGCGCCAATAAGAAGTGCTGTCAGTGTGATGAAGAACCAAGTCACACCCGTGTCCATGACAACTTCTGAAATAGCGTGCTGGTGCTCAATTTCCAGAGCTTCTTCGTCGACCCCTTGATCGAACAAACTGTGATCTCCAGATGAAATCACCCGGGTACTTTGGTCTGTTGTGGCCGAGGTTTGGCTGGGTGAATTTACAACGAATGAGAGGGAATTCCAATTATCATCAGAGTTGGGTGCACCATCATCGTTGACCATGTTGCCGACAATCCAGAATGCCACATCGCCCTCATCAGTTTCAGGGGCAGTCCATGAGAAAGTCCACTCTGCAGGGGAGGTGTAATCGGATTGTGTAATCCCAGATGAAGTCGTGGTCGCAGATGCATCTTCTCCGCTATCTTTCTCTGGTCGGATAACTTGATCTTCAGTCCACGACAGGGATCCCATTCCTTCTGTGGATAGGAAGAAGCCCCCACCTGGATTCGATGCATGTTCAAGTGTAAGAGTCATGGTATAGGATTGTCCAGTTTCATAAGCATGAGGTGCTCCTGATAATTTGACCAAAGTGCTTGAAGAAGGTGAACTAGAATGACAGGTACATCCAGCACGCCATGTGGGGTCTCCTGAACCATCCCCATTGTTATCTGAAGGGGGGCCCAAATGCATGGCCATACCGGGCCCAGCTACCAACAGTAGAAGGGAGAGTAACACTGCGAATCGGATTGAGATTCGAGACATGGTAACCCTCTCTAATTCGTTCGACTTTACGTCCGTCCTTAACGGTTGCTTCACCGGGGTGCCCCTAAAGGGCACCCCAGAGACAATCGGTTGATTCAGAGGTCCTTGAACGCGGCGTTCAATTCGTTCATCATCTTCTTGCCATCACCAAATAGCATCATCGTCTTGTCCTCAAAGAACAAATCGTTGTCGACTCCAGCGTAACCAACGGACAAACTTCGCTTGATGATAACCACAACACCTGCCTTGTCTGCATCAATGATTGGCATCCCTCCAAGTGGTCCTTCACCACTGCGAGCGACTGGATTGACTGTGTCGTTGGCACCAATTACCAATGCGACATCGCATTCGGGCAACTCTGAGTTGATCTCATCCATCTCAATCAGTTGTTCGTAAGGCACGTTTGCCTCAGCGAGAAGTACGTTCATGTGACCAGGCATCCGGCCTGCAACAGGATGGATTCCATAGCTGACCTCGACATCTTGTGCTTCAAGTAAATCAGCAAATTCCTTGACGGCGTGTTGGGCTTGGCTGACAGCCATGCCATATCCAGGGATGATTACACACTTGCTAATACCATCACAGACCATTGCAACCTCTTCGGGATCGCTGCCAACCTTGGTACGAGTAACGGTCTCTTTCCCACCGCCACCAAATGATTTGAACAAAACTGCAGGGAGAGTTCGGTTCATTGCCTTACACATGATGAATGTCAAAATCAAGCCCGCAGCACCAACCATAGAACCTGCGATAATCAGGACATTGTTTCCAATGACGAAGCCAGTGAATGCTGCTGCAATACCCGACATGGAATTCAGCAAACTGACTACCACCGGCATATCTGCACCACCAATTGGAAGGACAAACAAAACCCCAAGTAGACCAGAAGCACCAGCAAGTGCGTAGATGTAATCGGTATTTTCAGGCTCTTGAATGGTGAGCCAGATGAGAGCAAAGGAGCCTGCCAAGAGTCCGCATTTGACGAAGTTGAGCCATGGCGGGCCCCATGTAGGGAAATTGACCCACTTTCTTCGGCCACGGTCATCCTTCTTGGTCAAAGGAATGTAAAATCCACCCTTCAATTTACCCATGGCCATCAAGCTGCCCGTTAAGGTCAACCATCCAACCAAACCTGAAAGGCCAATTGCAATCCATGTTGCATAGAGTTCTACTCCTGGTTCTGGAATTTCACTTTCATGAATGCGCTTCAAAACTTCAGAAAGTCCGACCAGTGCCGATGCACCACCACCAAATCCATTGAACAGTGCAACCAATTCAGGCATACCTGTCATCTCGACCTTTGTGGCCATCCAAACACCGATAATGGTGCCAACCGCCAAACCACCGGCAATCAATTCGATTCCGATGATGCCTTCGCTGTGCATTTTCGCCATCGTGACTAGGACGGCGAGAAGCATTCCGTATGCGCCTAAACGATTTCCTTGAGGGGCGGTCTTAGGGCTGGACAATTTCTTGATCCCCAAGATGAATAGGGCGGCTGATACAAGGTATCCGATATCCCAAACAACAGCATCGACCATTTCAGTCACCTCTCTTTCGGTTCTTCTTTCCAGCAATCATCTCTAACATCCGATTGGTCACCATGAAGCCACCAACTACGTTGATTGTTGCCATCACCAATGCGGCAAATGCTAGCCAAGCAGCCAAACCAGGATGGCCATCGTGGAATTGGGTGTTGGACAAAAACAGAGCGCCAACAATCGTAATTCCTGAAATTGCATTCGCCCCAGACATCAGAGGTGTGTGCAGTGTGGGTGGAACCTTGCTAATCAATTCAAATCCAAGGAAAATTGCGAGGATGAAAACGGTGATACTTGCCACGAGGGTTGCCAGAGTCAAACTCATTCAACCACCCCCGCTAATCGGGTTTGTTTCTCATGAATTTCTCCGTTCATGCACACCAACACACCACCCATTCCCGAGACATAGAAATCACTACCTTCGGGGGCGCCAAATAGAATATCATCTTCGGGATCAATCACGATTCCCCCCTCCTTAACAAGTGAGGATACAAAGGTTGTCAGGTTGTTGGAATAGAGCATGCTTGCAGTAGAAGCAAGTTGCCCGGGTAGATTTGTGGTCCCAACAATCGTGACTCCATTTTCAGTCGTAATCACTTCACCGGGTGAAGTGAGTTCACAATTTCCACCCACATCGGCATTCATGTCTACAACGACTGAACCTGCTTTGAATTCTGATACGGCTGAAGCGGGAACTGTGATGGGTGCTGGTCGTCCGAAGATTCGTGCTGTTGTCACAATAACATCGGCATCTGCAGCGACTTCACAAACTGTATCATTCACTTTCTGAATAAATTCGGGTGTCAATGGCTTGGCATATCCTGATTCGTCTTCAAAATCATCCATGCCTTCAACTTCAATGAAACGACCTCCGACAGATTCAATTTGTTCTGCCGTTGACTTTCGAACATCTGAGGCGTATACAATCGCACCCAATCGCTTTGCAGTCGCAATCGCTTGCAATCCAGCGACACCGCTACCCATGATCACAAACTTTGCCGGACGAACTGTTCCAGCGGAGGTGGTCATCATCGGGATTCCCTTTGGCACCTGTGCAGCTCCCATGAGGACTGCTTTGTAACCAGCGAGATTGTCTTGGCTGGAGTTTACATCCATGGCCTGTGCGCGTGATAAACGCCGAGGAATCATGTCCATACTCATCAGTGTCACCTTAGCATCCATCGCCTGACGGATACGCTCAGGGTGGCGAAAAGGGTCTGACACACAGGCGACAATTTGGCCTTCAGAAAGAGATGAGAATTCGGGCGCTCCGATACAGACCAATATGTCACAGCTCAAGGCTTCATCTCGTGTGCCAATCGATGCACCCTTTGCCTCATATTGTGAATCTGAATGATGGGCGTGTTGTCCAGCCCCCGATTCAATAATTACTTCAAAGCCTAATTTAGCCAATTTAGGAACTGAATTGGGAACAATTGCAACTCGAGTTTCATCTTCATTTTCTACAATTACGCCCAACTTCATTGTATCGACCCCGAATACGGTTTCCAACCCCATAGGGGTTGTATGGTGGTATCGACCCTCAATCGGTTATTGAACCATACGGACAGAAAAACAGGGCCTGCAAATCTGTTCAAAATAAAATGATGGCGCCTACACCGAAGACTGCAACATCACAAATTGCATGCGCAATGTATGGAATCCAAACACTCCTGTATCGTACATAGAGCCAAGAGAATACCGCACCGCCGATAAATATGGCAATACTGGAAATTAAATTCGCCCACCAGGGGAATCCAAAAATCGCCAAGGCAACAGTGTGGTGCACGACAAAGATGAGGGCTGAAAGGATGATGGCTGGATTTCCGGTGCCGACGAGGGTTTCAGATTTGGTGACCAAGAACCAGCGGAAAACGTATTCTTCCAGAAGTGAATTGATTAAAATCCAGTAAATAGTAGCAGCGAAATACACTTTGGGATCCAATAAGCCAACGGGTTCTAGGGCGTCACTCAGCAATTTTGCATCGATTGCATCGCCAAGTAACAACCACGCCAATAGCATCACAACGCTCATCCCTATTCCGAGACCAATGCTCATCGCATAGCCACCTTGCTCTGGTTTCGACCATGATAGTGCTCCCTGATCCACTTTGAGAAACCATATCACTGGAACGCAAAGTAACCACAATTTCGTAAATACAAAGATGGTCTGAGAAATGGCCCCATCGCCAGCACTGTATGAAAGAAGGGTGGATAATGTAGGGGCAGCCCCTACGAGAATGAGGGCGAGGAGAGCGCGGCGCCTTTCTTCCACGAGGGGGTATGGAACCTCCACCTCTTCAAGCATTACCCTGCAAGGCAACCCCTATGGACATGAGGCTCTGCCCATTGCGCAACGAGGAGTGCTCATGTGTGAGGATAATGGAATGAAAAAATCAATTCGTGTTGCTGTTACTGGAGCCGCTGGAAACATTGGATATGCACTGTTATGGCGAATTGCGAGTGGAGATTGTTTTGGGACAAATCAGCCAGTTACCCTTCAGCTACTGGAGATTCCACCAGGTATGCAACGTTTAGACGGGGTCATCATGGAATTGAAAGATTCTGCATTCCCGCTGGTGCATGGCATCGTCGGCACAGATGATCCCAATATTGCATTCAAAGAGGCAGACGCGATTTTTCTGGTTGGTTCACGACCTAGAACAAAAGATATGGATAGATCCGATCTCGTGGCTGCAAATGGTCCAATTTTCGTTGGCCAAGGTAAGGCAATCGATGCGGTGGCCTCACCGAATGTGAAGGTCATTACTGTGGGGAATCCCTGCAACACCAATGCGCTAATTGCCTGTGCAAACGCACCGAGTATTCCCTCCCGGCAATTTACCGCCATGACCCGCCTCGATCAGAATCGAGCAGTGGGCCAAATGGCTGAGCGTGCAGAAGTGTCTGCTTCAAAGATACAAGATGTATTCATTTGGGGCAATCACGCGAATACGATGTACCCTGACCCACGTTTCGGGACTGTCGATGGGAAAATCGCAACTGATGTATTCGACAGAGAATGGTTACAAGGCCCGTTCCTAGACACTGTAGCAACGCGAGGGAAGGCCATTATCGTAGCAAGAGGGGCATCCTCCGCAGCATCCGCTGCATCCGCTGCAACCGACCACATGCGCGACTGGTGGCAAGGTTCGAATGGACGGATTGTTTCAATGGCTCTTCCTTCGGAAGGTTGGTATGGAGTTCCTGAAGGGCTTGTGTTTAGTTTCCCATGTCGATGTGAAAATGGTGACGTGATTGTGGTGGAAGACCTCCCTGTCGACTCATTTGCACAATCAAAAATTGATGAAAATGTCGCTGTACTATTGGAAGAGCGAGATGCGGTTAGCGAACTTTTGGGCAATTGAGGTGAAACATGACTCAATCGCTCTACCTCGAGCACGACGGGAAGGTTCTGCTCGTAGATCTCGAGGGAGTTGGACCCCAGAAAGCGGTCATGGGCAGAGTGGGTGAGATCTCGCTGAGATTGCCAACCGAATCAGAAGTTGATTCGATGGGAATCAAATGGTCTGAGCGACGCACAAACCGCATCAAATTTGGCAACGAATTCCATGAAGTTGTGTATGCCTTTCCAGAAATTGAGTGGCCCGAACATTGGACATGGAAGGACAAACTCATTTCAGATGGGTGTGTCGATCCATTGGCTCGTGAGTGTGTCTACAGGAGTATGCATCGTGTTGTCTCCAAAGTCATCTTACAAAATCACCGACAAGAAGTCGTAATGGCGAAGGTGAAACGTGGATTTTTTACAGGCCATTGGACACTTCCAGGTGGATTTGTAGACTATGCGGAACACCCACTTGAAGGAGCAATGCGAGAGGTATTGGAAGAATTGGGGGTCGCTGTCGAAATTTCAGAAGACGATGTTGTCCAAATCGCAGAGCGGATTTTCACCAGCGAAGGCATTCAATTTCTGTCATTTACCTACAAATGTGACGCTGTTAATGACTTGTCCTTTTCCCCAAAACCCGATGAAATCGAAGAGGTGCGATGGTTCTCAATCGAGGAGGCGCTCGCACGTGCCGCAAGTTTGTTCGACGTTGGAGCACTGAGGTTGTTGGAATGAGTCGACTCCTGAATGATGCTTTCTTGCGTCGAGCCATACAAATTGGAGTTGTTCTTGTCTTGGGATCTTGTTTGGTTAGCCAAGTGATGATGCAACTTGGCGGTGGTGAACGCGATGAGCCTCTGGATTTGAGAGATCAAGTATCGGATGACTTTGATAATGATGGGCTGGTTTTCGAGGATGGTTTTCCGCCCTTCATCTCTTCTGCTGGTGCTTTCATGCCTGAGCGCGCCGTCTTCAATTTCGGCCTATTTTTGGGCGGTCTGGTGATGATATTCCTCTCCTTCGAAATTTTTCACAGAACCAAACCTGAAGGAAGAAAACGGGAAATTAGCAATGTTGTTGCACTCGTCTCGGGAATCATTATTGGTTTTTCAATGATGCAAATTGTCGCGCATCCGTTCAATACGAGTATTATCATGCATATTTTCTGGGCGATGAACATTTTCTGGTGTGCACAAATTTGGATTGCAACTCTCGCATACGCACGTGGTAATTTAGATTCAGAGGTCAGTTGGAGAGGAGTTCCAATCCATCAAATTCGTTGGGCACTATTTGCTATCGCTGTAATCTCTTTCCAAGCCATGACTGTGCTAGTCGCCACCGGCCATTTAGTGGAGTCTGCCATTCTTGAATGGACATTGACATTCTCCGCGGAAGCCATGATGTTGTCTCTGATTCCAGCACTCACGCCCGCTGCATGAGTGCGGCGACAAAGAGGGCTGATGCTCCGCCAAACATCATCAAACCTGCAAGCATCAATCCCTTCTGCAAATCAGTTTGGCTTGAACGCTTCATCTTAGTTTCAGATTCGTCCTCTTCACAATCACCAAAGCACTCACCGATGGTTGGCGCTGAATTACTGTGATCGTCTGCTGCGATATTGAGGCGTACTTCGATTTCACTGCCATCTGAAAGCAAATCAGAAAGAATGTAATTTCCAACCAATGCTGTATCATTGATGGCGAAAATCCATGCAACGCGGCAATCGCTGTCATTGTCCCAATCACATTCACTGTGAAGGACACCGGATGAAAACTCATTTGCATCATCAAAATCATCATCGCCATTGAGATCTAAACCAATCTCATGGGTGATATTCGCCCTATTGTCTACATTGTAATATTGCACTGTGTCATTGACGACGAGGTTGACCTCAACGGGTGAGTGACTGTCTTCACGGACAATGACTGTGAAGGTGTCTGGCTCATGTGCAAACGCAACACCAGAAATCAGCGGGAACACGAGGAGGAGGGCGAGTGTCCAACCGCGCATGCCACTCTGTATCCGTCTGTAGATAAATACAAACCGACCCAAAGGGTCGGTGGGCCATGGAGACGGGGAAAGCACTGGTAATCGCCGGTCTCCTTTTCCTCGGGAGTGCTTCTCTAGGATTCCTCGCCATGATGGACATGGGTGAGGATTCAGATTCAACAGATGAAAAATCGTTGGAAGATGATCCTCTGATTCAGGATGAATCACATGACCACAGAGACCCAACTCACCACAATATGAGCAGTTCAAACATTGAATTTGCTGATTTCAATGAACTGACCAGCCCCGGAAATGCAGAAGTTCAGGTGATGACGGCCCCCGATGGGCGCGCATATGCTTACCAAGCCGGATGGAATGACGTACACATCACCGATGTTACAGACCCAACCAATACGACAGTAATGGGGGTATATCATGACCCAAACACGCAAGTTCTTGATGTAAAATATCTAGAATACAACGGCAATGAATTCTTGATTTTGCAAAATCAACTCGTCGACTCAGGATATGCAGACCCTAACGTTGGCAATTGGGATGACCCGGTTCAAACCAGCGTGACTCTGATTGATGTTACAGACAAAACAAACCCTCACTATGTGGATTCATGGTTCGATTTCGACCATCCTAGTGGGCCCCACAACCTATACACTCAGATGATTGATGATGAATGGTATATTCTCGTTGCAAATCCAGAATACTCCGCTTGTGATATTGGTCAAGGTGATGCGTGTGGAGGGATTACCATCGCCCATCTCAACTTCGACTTGCAAAATAGCCTGCCTCGAATTGTGAAAATCGGTGAAGCGGAAGTCGCTTGGGAAACAACTCGCGGTGGTTGGATTTACATTCATGACATGACCAGTCAAACTTGGCCAGGTGAAGATGAAAACGATCCACGGTATGGCAGAACCTACATCTACGGAGCATATTGGGAAGCAGGTCTGAGAATTTTTGACATCTCGGATGTTCCTCACCCAACAAACTCTCCCGCGGAATATCTCTGGCACGGATCCACTTGTAGAGCAAGCGGTGGTACACAAGCTGCCTGCAATTGGCGGGCTCCTGAAGTCGGCCATTGGGATGATTTCGCTGATCTTGATGGGGATGGTGAATTGGACAGTGGTCCCACTGGAAACGAGAATGGCGGTCGTGCATCATACATCCACTATGCTGAACCATTTCCTGAAATGGTCGACACCAGCCATCTTGGGGGACCCGATAGCAAACGTCACCTCACCGTTCTTGCTGTCGAAGTGATTGAAACTTCAGTAGGAACTGGATTGGTATACCTACTGGATACTACGAACTTCACGATGAATAATGGCAATATGCACTTTGAACCTAGTTTGTATTCCTCATGGGAAATCCCAACCGCATGGTCACACTGCTTCGGAAGTTCTTGTAATGATCACGCCAACAGTGACGAGTGGCTATTGTTTAGCCCTCACAATTTGGATAGTGTTTACTTCCCTACCAATGATGATGACCTCCCCGACAACAGCCATGGTGGCACATGGGATGGACGGCTATACGTCAGTCATTATCACGGTGGAATGTGGATTGTGGATGTCGAAACTCTGATTCATGCAGGATACAATGGCCAAGACAGAAATTCAACCAATATGGAAGCGACGTTGGCCTTCTATCTCCCTCATGGCAGCGAGTATGGTGAACCACTCGACAGTCAATACTACGACTTCGGGTGGATTCCATTCCTTTGGGCAGTTGAATACCATGATGGGTATGCATACATGTCTTGCATTACAAGTGGTTTGTATGTCGCACAACTCGATATTGATCAACCCTATCGTGGGGTCTTGCTTAACAATGGTTAATTCACGGCCGATTGTTTCAGATATGGGTTGTCAGTCCGCTGCACATGGGTTCACGAACACCGGCAGTTTTTCTGATGGTTTTCCTATTATTGGGAACACCGTTGTCCGGTTGTTTTGGGGATGCGGATGAGGCGAAGAAATCTGTTCAATCCATCCTGCAAATCAATTTTGAAGACCCGTCTGATTCAGTCCTGCGCACGGGTGAGTGGCACCAATTCACCCTAGAAGGAAATGGCCATTCATTGTCGGTACCAGATGATGTGTTACTGTTTGTCAATGGTTCCGCCATCCCAGAGGGAATTGTCACTGTAACCGATGATGAGTTGAATGGAAGGTTGTTGCTAACACCTTACGTTACGGAAGTCGATTTGACTGTGATGTACCCAAGTGGCTCAAGCGAAGTCGTTTCCATCGAAGTTCAAAATGGCACACCAATTGTGAGTGGAGAAGAATGGTTTGAAAAAATGGATTTCATCACCAGTGTGTGTTCAGATTCCAGCCAATGTGGGGGATACATCAATCGATGGATGGGGACTGGAAATCCGCAACTTGAGCGGGCAGCAGTCTATTTCAAAGGACATTTCGAAGGACTGGGTTATGAGACTCATTTGATGCGAGTCATCGATCATGGTAATCCAACGCAACCTGAAAGCCTGAATGTTATCGCATGGAAAGAAGGGCGCTCAGACTCATGCGTGCAAGGCATGGGAGCTCACATGGACGTGGCCCCCCCCGGCAGCCTTGCAGGCACGTACGAAGGCGCGTATGACAATACAGCCGGCACTGTTTCGATGCTACTATTTGCTAGAGCATTGGTGGATTTGACTGTTGAATGTGACACATTTTTGGCGCTCTGGTCAAGTGAAGAAGAAGGATTGCGAGGATCCAATGCCTTCGCGACAAATGACTGTGATTATTGTCTTCCAAAGGACAAAGAATTGGAATTTTACATCAACATGGACATGATGGGGGTTTCTTGGCCTGCACATAAATCGAATGGAGATCCATTTCCATACCATGCATGGTCTGGACCAGATATTGATCCAGATGTACAAGATGTAGATATCACAAACGTACTTGACAATGTTCACTTCAACATTCTCAAAGCCCCTAGGAATTTGACCATCGAGGGCTCATATGGTTCAGGTTGTGACCAACATTGGGATGAACATTCAAATCTAGTCATGGATGTTCATGAGGACACCTTTGGCCGTTCAGACCATGTCACATTCCGCAATCTAGGAGCGCAAACCATCTTCCATTTGGGTGCATATGATGACGATTATTCTGCTTACCATTCACCCACTGATACACTAGACAATATGGTCTCCGAAGTCGGTGGCCAAGAAGAACTTGAGAAGAGTATCCAATTCGTATTGTGGGCAGCCATGCTAGAATTCATGATTGCAGATCAAACACATGAAATCCGAAACGTCGATGCATAAGCCGTTCGTCAGGCCGATTGATTCAGATAGGCCTTCATGGTCGGCAACCCATGCGTTCGCGAGTGCCGGCCGTTCTCCTGATGGCTTTCCTCTTACTAGGAACACCATTATCCGGCTGTTTCGGCTCAGAAGATGCAACTCCACCCACTGGGAAGGATTTGGGAATTAACGGTGCGCTGACAGCAGGAGATTGGACTGAAGTCACCCTCCTTGCACGCGCTGATTTGAGTGTGTACATTCCATACTTCGTCATTGACCCTGGTAGTGAACGAGCGCAGAATGGCACCGTCCTTGATTTGAAATCTGGTAGCAGCACGAGTGTGGAGTGGCTTTTG
>JASLKT010000031.1 GCA_030747395.1 Candidatus Thalassarchaeaceae archaeon | reverse complement strand
AATGCTTCCCCTTAGCAGTGTGGCGATTGAACCCCTCGTCGTACAACCCACATGGCCAGGACACGGATGGCTCATGCTTCTAGCATTGCTCTGTCAGGTTGGGGGATGGCTTGCAATAGCGCATGCACTACCCCGGCTACCCGCTGCACACACATCTTTCGCCATTTTACTACAACCTGTGTTGACCCTAATTTGGGGATACCTGATTCTCCATCAAGAGGGTTATTCTCAGAATCAAGTAATCGGTATATTCCTTGTTCTTGCAGCAATCACTTCAGTGACTCTCTATGGTTCCGCAACATCCGGAGGTGAGACATCTGAATGAAGTCGCCACGCTTCAATTGTTGAAGCAATCAATACCACAGCTGCCCCGATGATTGCAGCAAAAGCCGCTCTTTCCGCAGGGAAATGGGAATCAGGAATCAAAACCCAGCACGCAATGAAATCCGCTACAATCCCCGACCATAGAATTGCTGCATACCTCAGTGGCCGTTCACTCACTTGGACCAATGTCAACGGCACACTTGCGAAGAGTGCTAAGATCCATGCAATCAACATCCAAGAGAACACTTCAGTCGCCTTGTCAGCATAATCAGGAAAGACACGTATCAGAGCCTCCATTCCAACCAGTCCACCGACGAAAAATCCTGGAATCGATGCCATTCCGATGATGACTGCTGCACGCTTTGCGCGGTACCACATTTTTTCCGCATCATCTCGAACTTCCCCGAACCACGATAGCATCACTGCGCGAATCGATAGGATGGGAGCATAACCTGCGATGAAAGCGAGCCAAGCGATTTGGAATATTTCTACAGAGGTTGTGGTTGAAAGTAATCCGAGCATCAGTTTTTCGATGCGCACATTGGCGACAAGAGCGATTGCAGCGAATAAGAAGGGGAGGCCGAGATTGACCAACTGCCGCGCCTCTGCCTTTGAAGTGACAAGTTCCACACCCCCTTCCACTGAAGCAAGACGCCCCTCCCCCAGTCGAATTGCAATCAGCATCGCACCAAGTGGCCCAAAGAAAGTGGCTAAAGCGAGAGCGATTGGATGAGCACCGAATTGCCATGCCGCCAGTACGATACCTGCTGCGGTAACCCCTCGATCGACAAATCGAACAATCGCTTCTTGTCGGGATTCCCCCAACGCTCGCAGGGCAGCCCGGTGTGCATAGGTCAGAATTTGAACACAAGCTGAAAGAGCAAGAATGAGAGATGCCACCAACCATGCTGTGGATTCTCCGACCCACAACCATCCAAGGATACCGCTGATTGCGATGATGGGGAGAGCAAAACGAATCTGGATACGCAGACATCGATGCACCAAATCATGTGCACTCGAACCCAATCTTTCCCCATCTCGACCAATCAGAGTTGGCAATCCGAGATCGACAATGGTTGCCGTCACATAGAACAAATCGAGGAGTAGCACCCATCGCCCATAATCGCCGTCAGTGAAGGTCTGGGTTAGAACAACATGAACGGCAATTCCAACCAAAAGTGCAGCCATATCGGCAGCAGATAACCAAAGCGTATCCCGCTCGAGTCGAACTCTCCGCGTCACCTTTTCACCCCGAGAAGCATCTCGTTTAGTGACTCAGTACATCGTTTCCAAGTCATGCTCCGTTCCGCTTCTGCACGAGCCAAAGCACCCAATCGCTGCCGCTCTCCAATGGGAAGATCACATAATGCATCCAGAGCGGTTTTGCATGCAATATCATCGCCGAGAGGAATCAAAGTCAACCATTCCTGATTTCGATATTGTTCCAACCCGCTGACTTCAGAAGAGACCACTGGCAACCCAGCAGCGGCATATTCGGCAACCTTCAGAGGAGAAGCATGCCGCCAGACGTCACGATTTGGGAGATGGAGTACACCGATATCGGCCCTTGCCAAACGAGATGCAACTTCACCAACACCCTCGACCTTGGTTAACTTGGACAATCGTTGCGAATCATTTCCTTCGCCAAATAGTAAGAGATTCATACCCATCTTTGCCAATCGGTGAAGTTCGCGTGAACGGTCGATTGAACCATGACAAACAATGAGTGGTTTTTCATTCATCGTGGCCATTTCAAATGCTGACAAATCAACACCCGCTGGAACCGTTGAAGAGGCACCATCCCAATGCTGAGAAGATGCCATATACTCACTTTTGACAGCTCGTCCAGACCCATTCTCACGCGCGATATCCCATGCCCTTGCGTACTGTTTCCGCTGAAACCATCCGACAAACCCTCGGGCCACAGGGGGACTTCGGTCCATGATAATCCAAGGCAAATTCGCACCGGTCAATATTTCAGAAGCGCCCTCAACACCAGTCCATTCAACAATGGCTACAGAAAATGAGTCTAATTCCATGGCCCGTAATGTGGATGAAACACTTCGAGTAAAACTACGATGTCCCATCCCAATTTTGCTTGATCTCTCAACTCGATAATCCCCATCTGGACTCATGAATTCAACATTCCAACCCCGTGCCTCAAGAGCAGATGCAACCCCCACACGTGATGTTGAAGACAACTCAGACAGGCGGCGATGTGTAATCCAGAGAAGTTTCATTGCACCACCTCATTGTACAGTTTACCCCACATTGGGACGACTTTCGACAAACTGTATTTCTCTGCTTCAATGGGGCCAGCAGCAGCCATCTTCTTCCAAGCCGCCCCATCGATCATTTGTTCCATCGCTTCCGAAAATGCAATTGCATCCACATCGATGATTCGGCCAGATTTCTCAAAGGCGCCATCACTGGCTTTTGATGCCAATACCGGCATACCTCTAGCCATTGATTCGATTACAGCCATCGACAACCCCTCCCATTTTGAAGGTGACAATAGTGTGCCACAAGTATCCATTAGGATTTCTTTCGCCTCTCCTTCGACCCAACCATGACCGATAATTCCAGGTTCATCGTGTTCAATCCCAGTGAGGTGCAAAGTCACATCTTTGCCTTTGCTTCGCAAGATTCTTGTCGCCTCCATTGCAATTGATTGTCCCTTCATTGGATTTGAGCGCCCCATCAAGAGGAATTGCCATCTATCTCTTTTTGTTGAAACTGGCACAGGTGGTACTGGATTTGGAATAACACTTGATTCATCCAACCAAGGGGACAATCGCTCTTGCCAGTTATCAGTGAGGACGACAGTATGCAGCGTTGAGCAGATCCGATGAACCTCCGGACCCCGCTCCTTACAATGTCGGTCAAAATCTCCTGAATGAAGTGAAAGAATGACGGGAACATTTGCTCTTTGAGCTATTTTGATCAACCCTTTTTTCCGTTTCCAGGACCATCGAGTGGCGGTATGAATGTGCACAATATCGACGTTTCCACGTTGGAGTCGATCGCCTAACTCCTTGCGAACTTTCCACCAAGCACGCAAGACTGGAACCACACCACCGTCGGCATGACTGGCCATCATTTCTGCATTCCATCCCTCCGGTGCATTATCTGCAAGTAGCCGAATTACAGCCCCCATACCCCCTCGGGTTTGCGAGGGTCCGACGTGAAGCACCGTGCGCATCGCTTTCCCCTCGGCCGGTACACGACGCATCTATCGCATGAAGGGCTCGCCGATGCCGTTCTCTACGGTGTGCTTATCGTTGGCCCTATCAAGCGACCCATTGGAGAGGTCCATGATCGAGAGACTCGCATTCCTCACCTTACAGGTTGGAGCTACAGTTGCTGTGACCCTTCCACTCGTGATTCATTGGATGTTGAATCGAAAATGGATGCGAGAAAAATCGCCAGCACCAGATTCTTGCAAGGATGAAGACCTCCCTCGCCTTTGCATCGTGATACCGACTTGGAATGAGGCCATTGTAATCGAATCAAAATTGAATGATACAATTGCACAACGATATCCCGAATCCAAGCGTCGCCTCATGCTCATTGATTCTGCATCGACAGATGATACAGTTTCAATTGCAAAGGCATGGAATCAATCTCAGGAGTGTGAAATGCAAATCGTGCAGATGCCAGCACGATTGGGTAAATCTGCTGCAATCAATCGCGCAATACAAGAATTGCGTGACACAGACGATGTTTTCGTCATGACCGATGCTGAAGCCACATTGGAGGAAGGTGCCCTTCGTCGAGTGGGGAGATGGATGAAAGATCCTTCGATTGGAGCGGTTTGCGGATGTATCAATGAGACCGTAAAATCATCTTATCGAGGGTGGTATCAGTGGTTTCGTTCCGGTGAATCTCGTGCCGATTCCACCCCTATTTTTGAAGGGTCAATCGCTGCTTATCGCGTGAGTGCGCTGCATCCAATCAACCCTGGCTCAAATGCTGACGATTCTCAACTTGCTGTATTGGTGCGAAATGAGGGTTTGCGCGCAATTTCGGATGAGTCCATTCAATTCTCAGAATCTCCAATCACCGATGTGAAGGAACGTCATGATCGAACCGTCAGAAGGGGACAAGGCCTTTCTCGACATTTTTGGAGACATCGCTCTAGTTGGTTTAGGAATGGTCGATGGGGTACAATTTTGGGCCTCAATGGATTACAACACTCAGTATCTCCTTGGTTCGTTTTGATTGGAATAATGGCTGGTTTTGCTCATGCAACTACGGTTTTGCTCATTGGTTGGTTTGGTGGAGAACCCATGTTATTGGATCGAGCCATGCTATTGTTGGATGCAGTTGTTTTGGCAAGCCTAGGCGTGGGCCTCACAGGTCTACGGATTCCGTTGTGTGCTTCTGCAGTTGCATTCTTGACACAGAATCTACGTCTTGTCCAAGGTATGATTCTCCTTCGATTCGGGCACAGTTTGCATCAATGGGATGCTAGTGAATCGAATCGTATCGGTTAATGAAACAAAAAAAAGCCCCCCGAGGGCGCCGAAGCGCCCTCGAGGGACATGTGTGTTATCCTGGTTTTGGTTACGAGCTATCGCTGTCTACTGAGTAATCTCAGCTGACGGAGACGGAATCGTCACCAGCAACTGCAGTGCCACGGTATGTGACGTACAGACTGATGGTCGTTGCTCCGTTTGCGATATCAGCGCCACTCTCTGAGAGGGTTAGGAATTCTCCTGTCTCCCAAAGTGCGTCGTCGTTACCGTCCTGGCCGATAGTGCAGTCATCGCCGCCTGCAGTGCTGCAGTCGAAGGTACTGTCGCCCACGCTCAGTCTGATGACAACGAACGCCCAGTCTAGGTCGTCCTCAGCGTGCTGCCAGCGAACTGACATCAACACATCGTCTGTTGCACTGCTTGTGCTTGCAGCTGCGTCATCAGCAGTGTAGCTGTTGCGGGTTGTAGTACCAAGCCATGAAAAATCGAAGATTTCATCATTGGATATAGTCAACAATTCACCAGTTGTTTCTCCACTATCATCTGTGGCAATGAACGCAATTGTGGCGATTAGCGCATCTGCACCTTCAACTACTGTTGAGGCATTCGTCCAATGTGCCGCAGGAATAGAAAGGTTGTCGACAGATTGGAGGGCGGTTGATGAGTGGTCAATTGTTCCATCGAGATCAAAATCCCAACCCGAACTTACAATCGTACCATCCAAATCCGCAACTGCTCGGTAGATTGAGACATTCCACTCCGAGAATCCAATCAGTTCACCAGTCGCCGATGAATACGTTGCGGTACCTCCAGTGGCAGCATGATTTCCAATCTCAATCAATGGTGCAATATTTGAGACTGTATTCGATTGCCCATCCGTATCGGGGGCCGTATTTCCGAAGCATCCGGAGAGGACAATCACTAGGGCAAGCATCAGGGCATAGACATTCTTCGCAGCAGCCATACTAGTGTTCAAGATAGAAGCAGACGATAATCCCACCGCACGATTTTCACTTGGAATATCGCCGTTCTTTCAAGTCGTTGTGGTATTTTCGTCCGATGTTGTCGCCCTTGCCTTCAATCCATTCGCTGAACTTGATGACACCCAGAGGTTCCTCATCAGAAGCCACAAGCCCTTGCATCAATCCCTTGATTTCCGCGCGCGTGATGACCATGTCCTTGAGGAACACACCCATGGCTTGCCCAGCCATCCAACCCATCAAAGGGGGTACGGGCATGATGATTCGGCGAACCCTCATGCTCTTGCCAATGAGTTTGACGAAGTCCTTGTAGCGATATGTTTCCGGTCCAGTCGCATCTCGAGTGATATCTTCATTGCCGGCTCCCAGTTCAATCGCGATTCGGGCCACGTCTCGAACATGCACCGGTTGAATGGGGTATTTCCCCCACCCAAAGTAACCGAACACTGGCATGTATCGTAGCATCCAGGCGATGTTGTTCACCAGCACATTGCGGCCACCACCGAACAGTACGGTTGGACGGACGATGGCGTAAGAGATGCCTACTTTCTTCAGGTTCTCCTCACTGTCGACCTTGCCGGCGAAATAAGACCAACCGGGTGCTTGATCAGGGTGTGCGACGCTGAAGTGGACAACACGCCTCACCCCTGCTTCCTTGGCAGCCTCGAACATGATGTTGCAGTTGCGGGTGGCAATCCCATGGTCGAACTTCTTGCTTTGGTGATTGTAACGAACCCAATAGGTGTTGTAGAGGACATCAGCACCCCGCAGTGATTCGACCAATGCAGCCTTGTCCTCGAAATCGAGAGGGTGAACTTCGACCTGTCCATCAAAGGGGTCATCGCGACCCACAGCATTGGTCAAAGTGCGCACTTTTTCCCCTTGTTCCAATAGTTGATGGGCAATCCATCTACCTGTGTATCCAAAGGCACCCGTTACCACATGCATGTGCTCACTGAATGTTGCCGAGCACCTCTGCTCATTAATGTTGATTGAAGCCAACGGAGAGATTTGAACTCCCGGCCTGCTGATTACAAATCAGCCGCTCTACCAGCTAAGCTACGTTGGCGCTGTACTGGCGAACCATGTTCCCTTCTTGAAGTCGCCGAAGGCTCAAGTGCGGGATGCGCCCCCCCGCGGCCATGGGCGCGACACGGATTGACGGCAATGCGTGCGGCGCTGCTGTCGAAGCCTCGTTGGCTGAGCGCATTGCAACCTTGCCTACTCCACCACACTTGGCTGTCGTCATCGTTGGCAACGATCCCGCTTCCCACGTTTATGTTGGTGCAAAAGAACGCGCGTGCGCGAGGCTAGGAATTCGAAGCACGCGAATTGATATTGATGCGGATGCAGACTTTTCTGAGGTTGTATCCACCGTTGAGCGCCTGAATGCCGACCCTGAAGTCACCGGAATCCTCGTTCAATCTCCCCTCCCATCTGGCATGGATGAAATTGCCATCACTGATCTCATCGACCCGGTCAAGGACGTGGATGGGTTCCATGCACAGAATCTTGGACGACTTGTCCAAGGGGATGCCAGTGGTATTCTCCCGTGTACGCCCGCGGGCGTGATGCGTATGTTGGAATGGGCTGGAGTCGATTTGAGTGGAAAGCGAGCCGTTGTGATTGGACGCAGTCGAATTGTCGGTATGCCACAATCTCTCTTGCTTGCACAGAAGGGTGCAGATGCCACCGTAACCATCGCTCACTCACGAACTGAAGACATGGCTGCGTTGTGCCGTGAAGCGGATGTTATCATTGCTGCAGTCGGCCGTTCAAACATGGTCGTGGCCGATTGGGTAAAGCCGGGGGCGACAGTGATTGATGTCGGTGTCAACCGTGTGGATGATGATTCAGAAAAGGGATACCACCTGTCCGGCGATGTTCATCCCGATGTGGCTGAAGTTGCTGGCGCTCTTTCTCCCGTCCCAGGTGGTGTGGGTCCAATGACCATCGCCATGCTGATGTCGAATACAGTGAGAGCCACCGAGATGCAACAGTGAGTCTAGAACAGACCCATGTCCATCAGTGCGTCTTCTGAGGCGTGTTTTCTGGGGTCCCAGCGTGGTGACCAAACCAGATTGATGTGTGCACTCTCCACACCTTCAGCGGTCAATGCCGCACGGTGTGCAGCTGCCATGATTTCGGGCGCAACCGGACAACCTGGACTTGTGAGCGTCATGTCCACTTCGACATGTGTACCCTCGAATCGAACATCATAGACCAAGCCCAATTCAACAATACTAATTTCCAATTCTGGATCATCTACAATCTGCAGAGCATCCATCACAGTTTGCTTGTCAGTCATCATGCATCCCCCATTAGTGAACGTGCCTCTTCTTGGACCCGTTTGAACATATTGAGGAATCCGTTCGAACGACTCGGTGTTAGTGAGGCCTTGAGCCCCATCTCATCGACGAAGTTCGGTTCTAACTCAGCGACTTCTTCTGGAGGTCGACCATTCACGGCCAAGCAAGTGATGGCCATCAGACCCTGAACGATTTGAGCATCCGCACCCCCTCGCATGAAGAATTGACCATCCTCAAGATGACATTCCACGTGAGCCTGCGATTGGCATCCATGAATCATGTTGGCATCATTCCATTCCTCGACAGGTAGTTCATTGACCTCTGAAGCCCATTCAAACAGTATCTCAAGGCGTTCCATCGGATCAAAGACATCGGTGAACTCGTCGATTGCCGCTTGCAGGGCTTCTGGCCACGTCATATCTTCACCTACCCGAATTTCTCGACAACATATCGAAGATGTTCGATAAATGCCGCCGCTTCTTCCTTCGTATTGTAAAGATAGAATGAGACCCGATTGGTACTGGTGACGCCATAGGCGTCTAGCAAAGGCTGTGCACAATGGTGTCCCGTTCGCATTGCAAAGCCACCTGCATCCATGAATCTAGCCAAATCTTCAGCATGGATTGAATCGTGTAGGAACGACACTACACCACTCCCTTCTGGAACCGAATGGTCTCCATAGACCGTGATGCCACAGACTGATTGAAGTTCTGAAGAAGTATACATGGCCAAACTGCGGATGTGTGAATGGACCACCTTCATATCGAAATTTGAAAGGTAATCAGCCGCAGCAGCAAATCCGATTGCTTCAGCGATCTTTGGAGTTCCGGCCTCGAACTTTTGAGGTCCTTTTGCAAAGGTGGATTTCTCCATGGTGACGGTTTCGATCATGTCTCCTCCCGACATGAATGGTTCCATCTCTTCGATGCTCTCTGTGGTGGCCAATAAGCACCCAATGCCCGTCGGTCCACACATCTTGTGGCCACTGATGGCGACAAAATCGGCCCCCATCGCTGTAAAATCGATTTTTTCGTGAGGGGTTGCTTGTGCTGCATCAATCAGAACCTTGGCTCCGTATTCATGCGATTGAGAGATGATATCCGCAACAGGATTGGTCACACCTAGCACATTTGAGGTGTGCACAACGCAGACCAAACGGGAACCGGGAAGAGAGGCTGAGAAGATCTCCATGTCGAGCGTATCGTTTTCCGTGTCGATGGGAATGACTCGAATTTCGATGCCTTTCTCTTCAGCCAACAATTGCCAGGGCACAATATCCGCATGGTGTTCCATCTCCGTGATGACAACCGCATCCCCTGCATTGAGATTCGAACGTGCCCAGCCCCAAGCGACCAGATTGATGGCTTCGGTGGTACCGCTGGTGAAAATCAGGTTGTCTCTTGTGGTGCCAAACCAATCGGCCAAGGTATCGCGGGCCGCCTCGTATTGCTCGGTAGCTTCTGCGGCTAAAGTGTGGACTGCGCGATGGACATTGGCATTCGATTGCTCGTAATAGCGAGTCATGGCATCAATCACAGATTGCGGCTTTTGTGTGGTTGCCGCATTGTCGAGATAGACAAGATCCTTGCCTCCAGAAACCTTGCGAGACAGGATAGGGAAGTCTGCGCGAATCGCATCAAGGTCCAGTGTCATGTGACTTCCCCGGTCCTACGGACCGGCAAGACCGATATGAAGGGGCCTGTTTCAGATTGTATTCACAAATCTGCAGCCAAATCCCGAGTCAGGATATTCAGTAGATGTTCGTGGACAACGTCACTACCCATATCAACCAAGGTCGCATTGAGGAATGCAGCGACCAACACGTCTCTGGCTTCCCCTTCACTGAATCCGCGGGTCGTGAGATAGAACAGTTGGTCGTCATCAACGGGCCCGTTCGCTGTACCGTGGCCACATCCGACGACATCATTTTCACTGACCTCAAGTTCTGGAATACTATCGGCTTCCGCATCTTTACTGAGCAACAAGTTGTGAAACAACTGGCCTGCATCGGCTCCTTTCGCCCCAGCTTCGATACGTAGCATACCGGTTCCGATGGTACGTGATTTACCCGCACAGGCACTGTGCCAATCCAATCGACTGCGCGTTTGAGGGGCAAGATGCAGAATTTCGACATGGTGGTCGTTGTGCATACCATCCAAGGATAGGATACTGCCATTGACCTTGAGAGATGCACCGACTTGATCCATTGTGTATCGGAGGTCAGCCTTGCATCGACTGGAACCCGATGCGATAGCTCCGCATTTCACTTGGGCATCTCGACCCAAATGAATACCATCGGTTCGCAACATCTTTCCATCGCCAATGTGATTGATGACAATGTCATTGACATTGCAGCCATTGCCGTAGATACCTTGGCGCAGGATTCCAACCCACCCAACATCTCCAGTGATTCGGGTGATGAGTTCCAGTTCGGCCAATTCTCCAATGTCTAGGAGAAGATGCAGTGCTGCGATATCCCCTGTACAGTCAATGTTGAGCAATACGGGCTGACTTGGTTTGGCTTTGCGAGCCACTCTCAACACAATGGTATTGTCTGCGGAAATAGCTTCGATGAATTGAGTACTAACATCTTCTTTTCCATTGAGACACAATCGTTCCAAATCTTCGTCTGTAGCGGCCTCAATCGAAATCCCTCCTGGTTCAGTTGAACCATCTAGAGATTGTAATTCAACGGTAACGCCCTGAGCCTCTGGAACCTCTTTCACATCACCACTGGGGTGAATTCGATGCCAAGGAGTGTATCGCCATAAGTGATCGGCGCGGTCTGGTGTTTCAAGTTCTGAGTAAGTCATGTAAGCAACTCCTGACTAACCGATACTGCCTTCCATTTCTAGCGCCATCAACTTGTTGAGTTCTACCGCGTATTCCATTGGGAGTTCACGAGTAAACGGTTCGAAGAATCCGTTGACAATCAAGGCCAATGCTTCTTCCTCAGAATGTCCACGGGCCATGAGATAGAACACCTGGTCGTCGCTCACCTTGGAGACGCTAGCCTCATGCTCAGATCGGCATGTGGGGTTCGATATCTCCATCGTCGGATAGGTATCGCTTCGAGATTCTTCATCGAGAATCAGAGCATCGCAAACCACGTTGACCTTGCAGTTTTCTGCTTTCTTGGCCACTTGAACCATGCCGCGATATGAACCACGTCCTCCATCCTTGGAGATGGACTTGGAGAGAATCTTGCTCGTCGTGTTCGATGCGAGGTGGTGAATCTTCGCCCCAGCATCTTGGTGTTGTCCTTTTCCAGAATAGGCCACGGAGATAACCTCAGCATGAGCACCTTCGCCCTTGAGAATCACTGCAGGATACTTCATTGTCAATTTTGAACCGATGTTCCCATCGACCCATTCCACAGTTGCATTTTCGTGAGCAATGGCTCGCTTGGTCACCAAGTTGTAGACATTGGCGCTCCAGTTCTGTACCGTTGAATAACGAATATGTGAACCGGGCAGAGCAATGAGTTCGACCACAGCAGAATGCAGTGAATCCGTGGAATAGGTTGGGGCAGTGCAACCTTCTACATAGTGAATCGAGGATCCTTCGTCAGCAATGATCAGTGTCCGCTCAAACTGACCCATATTCTTGGCATTGATTCGGAAGTATGCCTGTACCGGCATCTCTACGTGAACCCCCTTTGGAACATAGATGAACGAGCCACCTGACCAAACGGCTGTATTCAGCGCGCTGAATTTGTTGTCTGCATAGGGGACGACAGTGCAGAACCATTCTTTGACCAATTCGGGATATTCTTTGAGGCCGGTGTCCATGTCTAGGAAAATGACGCCTTGTTCTTCCAAATCCTCACGGATGCTGTGGTAAACAGCTTCGGATTCATACTGAGCAGTGACACCTGAAAGCCACTTTTGCTCTGCTTCAGGAATGCCCAGACGATCAAAGGTATTGCGAATGTCATCTGGAACATCCTCCCAATCTTTCTCGGTCTTTTCGCTAGAACGGAGAAAGTAGGTAATGGCATCAAAGTCGATTTCCTTGAGCATCGACATGTTGCCCCATGTTGGCATGGGTCGATTGGCGAAATGGTGGTATGCCTTGACACGAATATCCGTCATCCACTCAGGCTCATTCTTGAGTTCAGAAATATCTCGGACCACTTGTTCCGACAATCCACTGTCAAATCGAATGGTGTGATTCTCTGGATCGTGGAAACCATATCGGTAATCACCTACAGCATCACGAGCATCTGTATTTTCGACCATTCAATCACCTCAATTGTTCTCTGTACTTAGCCACTCATAGCCCTTTGCTTCAACTTCAAGTGCTAAATCGGCACCTCCACTCTTGACGAGTTTACCATCAATCATGATGTGAACGTGACTAGGCTTGACGTGATCCAGGATTCTTTGGTAGTGGGTGATGATGAGGCAACCTGTTTCGGACGATGTCGAGGCGTTGATGCCCTTTGCAACCGTTTGCAATGCATCGATATCCAACCCTGAGTCAGTTTCGTCCAAGACGGCCAAACGAGGTTTGTTCAACAACAGTTGAAGAATTTCAAATCGCTTTTTCTCCCCACCACTAAATCCATCGTTGACATATCGTCCAAGGAATTGTTTGTCAACATCCAGTTCAGCCATTGCCGTATTCAATTCGGCTCTGAAATCGCGAGCCCCTGGGGCATTTTCTCCTCGAATCGCCTGAACCGATTTCCGCAGGAAGTTACCAACTTGTAGTCCCGGAACCGCTTGTGGATATTGGAAGGACAGGAAGACGCCTGCTCGTGCCCTTTCCCATGGTTCCATTTCGGTCAAGTCATCTCCTAGGAATTCGATTGTACCATCGGTGATGTCGTATGCAGGGTGACCCATGAGGACATTCGCGAGGGTCGACTTCCCGCTACCATTTCGCCCCATCAATGCGTGAACTTCACCGGTTTGAATTTCCAGATCAACACCTCGCAGAATTTCCGTATCTCCGATGGAAACATGCAGATTGTTGATTCTTAGAATCACATTGTCGGCCATTGGTTACTACCTCGTGGTTCCACCTTGTCGGAACTCACCTTATCAATTTGCGGTAACTGATTTTTCGCACCTACGGTGCGGTCAGACTTAGAAGTCAGCGAAGTTTGCGAGCATTATGGGCGAGGATGACCTAGCGGACATATATCGCCAAGAAGCCGCCAAATCCCTTGAATCTGAGGCGGCAAAACGTATCGCTGAGGTGGCCGATCCGGCTCGAGATGCTCGATTGCGCGCCACTGCCCTCAAAGATTTGCTCACATCCGAAGATTTGGTACCTGCCATTATTGCCCGATTGGGTATTGTTAGGGCTGCTCTTGAAGGCCATGGTGGCGGTGTGAAAGTGGAGCAAGCCACCGCTGATGAGGAGGGAGTAGATTTGATTCTCAACTTAGATGGCGCTTGCATTGCCTGTGGAGCCGCACCGGGAACCTTGCAGGGCATTCAGGACGATTTACTGGCAACTGGAGAGATTTCTCAAGTTCGATTTAGTGAGAGCCTACTCGACACTTTCGACGAACTGGGTCGCGAGTTCGTTCTCAAGCATGGCAATGTCACGTTCGTTTGAAGGCCAAACCGGCCCTTTTTGAATCCCCTGCATCATTTGCTTGAACAATTTCGCCCGTGTTCAAATCAATGGCTGTGAGCCAACCAGAAGTTGAATCGCAAGCTCCAGTATCGATTCCAATCCAAAGGGGTCGACCGTCCTCAAGACAGAATTCACTGCGACCAATGTCTCCAATGGATTGCCCCAATACTCGATGTGTAATACTGTGTCCAAAAACAACAGTTCGATGGGAATCGAGAGGCTTCTTTGCCGAGTGGAACTTTTTCCGAATCCAAAGCAACGTTTCTGCTGTTTGATTTTCAAGAGATTCAGTTGGATCAATTCCAGCGTGAACAAGAATCCATTCATCGAGTAATATCATGTGTGGACGAGCCGCCATCCAAACCAAATCTCGAACCCAATCATCTTGGTTCAATTCACCATCGGAATTTCGGTAACTATCTAGACACTGTTTACCGCCATTGAAGAGCCAGTCTAGAGGGGGTGTCCAAGAGATGAGATTGTCCCCTTCAAATCCCTTCAAAGCCATGTCTTCGTGATTGCCCTTCAATGCGAATGTATCGCCCCTCTCTCTAGCGATTCTGATGACCATTCTAGCATCGGGTCCACGATCGATTAAATCGCCAAGTAAGACAATTCTATCCCCTGGATTCGGGTCGATTTCGGTGATGAGATTTTCCAGTGCATCCGCATGTCCATGAACATCACCGATAACCCAAACTTTCCCATCTCTGTTGAGCGTATTTTGCAATTCAATTTCCGCATCTATATCACGAATTATTTCAGACATTAAAGCACCAATCATAAGTTGTTTCTGAGGGTATTTGAACCCTATGAAAATAGATGGGTTGACAAGTTGAACCTGCCTCACAAGTCCATGGCCGACGCCTCCCTTTCCGATATTGTCGAGGAGGTTTCCTCTGAGGATGGCGTTCGAACTGTAAAGGTGGAAATCACTCACAAGCATGAGGAGCGCTCTTCAGCGACCACTTGGGCAATTGCCATCGGTGTCGTCCTCATCTTGGGAATTGGATTATTCTACATTGCAGACAATTCCGATGGTCTACTCTCCGGCGATGATGCAGTTGTTGGCAATTGCGCAGATGGCGTTGACAATGACAATGACAACCTTGTCGACCAGAACGATCCAGGCTGTCGTCCCAACGGAGTCTACGACAAAGAGAGCTTCGAACGCGCCTCCTAATCCATCCGAATGGCTGAAAGCCATGAGCGGGCCGCCTTGACCCGATGACACACGAGCCGACACCGTGCCGCGAGGGCGACCACGGCAAGTTCGAGATTACGGATCGGGACGGTTGGGCCCGCCTCGGAAAACTTCACACATCCACTCATGTTCTCAAAACGCCTTGCCTTCTCCCCGTCATCAACCCCAATATTCGAACGGTGGAGCCAAGGGAATTATGGGAGCAGTACGGCTTTGAAGCCCTCATTACCAATTCGTATGTAATTTGGAAACATGAGAAATTGAAGGAACAGGCGATTGCAGGGGGCGTGCACAAACTCCTCGATTATCCAGGAGTCATCATGACCGATTCAGGCACATTCCAGAACTACGTCTATGGTGATGTTGAAGTTGGTGTCGAGGAAATTGTCAACTTTCAACGTGAGATTGATGTTGATATTGCCACCATGCTCGATGTTTTTGGAACACCTGATATGACCAAAGAAGAGGTCGAACAGGCAGTTCAAGAGACCATTTCCCGTGCAAAGGCATCTCTTGAGGCGGCGGGAGAGACGATGCTCAACGGCCCAATCCAAGGCGGTATCCATTCAGATTTGAGAAAAGATAGTGCTGTTGGAATGGGTGAACATGGATTCGCGGTTCATCCGATTGGAGGCATTGTTCCCTTGATGGAACGTCAGCGTTACCGGGATTTGGTCGAAATCATCCTCGCCTGTCGAGAACACATTCCTTGGAATCGTCCCATCCATATGTTTGGTTGTGGGCATCCACACCTCTTCCCAATTTGTGTGGCTCTCGGTGCAGATTTGTTTGATTCAGCAGCCTATGCACTGTTTGCGAGAGATGATCGCATGCTGATGCCATGGGGCACCGTCAAATTGGGTGATTTGAATGAATTCCCAATTTCAACATCAGCTCTTTCTGGACATACACCAGCGAGTGTAAAATCACTATCGGATGATGCAAGATGTGAATTGCTGGCTCGCCACAATCTCGAAGTCACAGCATCCGAACTTGCCCGTTGTCGTCAGGCTGTGCGGGATGGTACGATTTGGAAGTTGGTTGAAGAACGCAGTCACACGAATGCATCTCTAAGGGAGGCGACTGAATATCTCTACAACAATATGCCCGAAGCCCTTGTTGCTGCTACAAATCCACTGAGAAATGGTGGGGTTCGAACGAGTCAGGATTTACCTACATCACCCCCTTCCATCGCTGCCCTAGGTCGTTTGTTGAATTCATTTGAAACCGATTCTGAACGGGCCGTATTGATTTCAGGAGTCTCAGGTCCATGGCGCGACCGTATTGGTGGATTGGTACATAGCATTGCCAATCGCTGGCCCGATGCAGCAGTATTCATTGAAACGCCATTGGGCCTACTCCCATACACGATGGAGGATGTCAGTCCTTGGGCACATTTGATGGGTCCAGCTTCAATTTGGAACGGCATGGCATCGGATGATCGTGATTTCGATCTTCAAGCCTTGATGGGTGATGTTGAACAAGTGATTGAAATTTCCTTTGAGCACAAGAAAGAATCCAATTTAGCAATTATTGAATCTGTGTTTGGTGATGGATTGAATGAAGAAATCACTAGGGCTGAATTGGATCGCGAAATGATTGAGGACAAAGTCTGTTATTTCCTTGATGTAAGCCGCGAAGAATCTGAACAACTATTGGCAGGTTGTAGTTTTGTCTATAGCAAAACAAAGCGAGTTAGAAATGTCCATGCTTCCGATGGCCAACACATCCTTTCCCCCCGTTTGAGAGATGGAGGCCTCAGCCTGACTCTAGAAGGCGCCAGACGCCTTCATGGCAGCGACATGCCAACCGTGGTTGTCAATGATGATTCGATCCCATTCACTCGCAAAGGTCGCAATGTAATGCATGGATTCATCAGTGAAGTCAAAGGTGAATTGAATCCCGGTTTACCCTGTTTACTCGAATCTGAAGAGGGCGTATTTCTGGGACATGGTGTAGCGCAGTGTACCGCCTCTGAAGCGCGATGCTTCACCAAAGGCATTGCTGTCAAGGTTAGAGATGGTATTGGCGAGTGATGTTTGAACGTGCCGGGGGATGTTTGATAGAGCATCTTCTGGTGGTTCCCCCCGACGATTCATAGAATCGACGGGGTGTGTTCATGTCAGAGGAGTGGATTGTTGAAACCCACGACCTCGTCAAGAAGTATGGTGAGCATGTCGCATTGGACGGCGTCAATCTCAATATTCGTCCTGGGGCAACGGGATTGCTTGGACCCAATGGGGCCGGTAAATCGACACTTCTCAAAACCATCCTCGGACTAATTGCTTTGACCAGTGGAGGCGGCAAGGTCCTCGGTCATGATATTGCAACAGAGGGTGCAAAAATCCGCCAGAGAATTGGCTATATGCCCGAATATGATTGCTTGATTCCGGATATGGAAGCCATTCATCAGGTTCGATACGCCGGTGAATTGTTGGGCATGAATTCCAATTCAGCAGTCCAGAGAGCCCACGAAGTTCTCGAATACGTCGGATTGCGAGATCAGCGATATCGTGCTGTATCGACATTTAGCACCGGAATGGAACAAGCGACGAAATTGGCTTGTTCACTCATCCACGACCCCGACTTACTCATTTGTGACGAACCAACCAATGGATTGGATGCAAGCGCTCGAGGCTTCATGCTCGACACCCTCTTCCAAGTGGTCAAGCAAGGGGGTCGTTCAATTCTCATGAGCAGCCATCTGATGGACGACGTCGAGCGCATTTGCGATCGAATGCTGATGATTCACAAGGGTCAGGTCATTGCTCAAGGACGAATTGAAGATTTGAAAGCCATCGATCGGGAAATTGAGATTTCCGTTTGGGGTGGCTCTAGTCGAATCGAAGAGAAACTGAAGGACATGGGCCAATCTGTCCGTCGAACCGGGCGTGTAATGCGGATTACTCGTGTCGATGAGTCGACCTATGGAACCATCATCAAAGCGGCTGCTGAGACCAATGTTCAAATTCGAAAGATGGAGGATTATGAACCCAGCCTTGAGGATTTGTTTATCGTTATCATGGACCGATTGGGTTACTCTGTGAAATCGAGCAAAGATTTGCTTGAGGGGCCCACACCGACGATGGATCAGGCAGCATTGCAAGGGAGGAAGGTTGCATGACTGAAGAGGAAGATTTCGGTCTCGATGATCTCCTTGGAGAATCCTCTTCTGAACTCCCTTCTCCCGCCCCACCGACGCCCCTTGCTGCCCCTGCACCCCCCTCTGAAGCGGAATTCATGGGTGAAGCAGGTGCTGTAACCGGAAAGGCTCGCATGGAAGCTGCCTACGGAACCGGAGATGGAGAGGGCCAGGGGATGGCCATGGTTGCACAATCAGCCACCGTCCAAGCAGGCACCATTTTCCATCAAATATACCGCCCATGGAGAGGCAATCTAAACCCACGTTGGGCTCGCAATTGGACGATTTTCCGACATCATGTGTATGGATTGTTCAGCAAAGGGCATCGACCTTGGCCAGTCACTACGAAATTGTTCGTCGTCATTGTTCTCTTTGGTTCGTTGCTCCCAATCATCACAATGGCCATGAGTGTAATGACCGGCCTCTCAGGTTTGATGGAATTTTATGGTGTATCGAGGGCCAATCTTTGGGGCCATGTTCTCGGTGTGTTCCACAATACTTGCTGTTGGCCATTGCTCACCGCCCTCGTTGTTGGAGGTTTGATTTCAGAAGATCGGCAGCATGGAACCTCTGCGATATATTTCTCAAGGCCGGTAACAAGAACAGATTACACACTGATGAAGTATCTTTCAGCAACTGCGATACTTTCGATGATTATCGTCTTCTCATATTGTGCATATTACGCCGCAGCCATCGTACTCAACAACGAAGGTTGGGCCTACTTACTCGATACACTCCCCTTCTTCCTCGGCGGATTGGTTGCTGCCTGCATGCTCGTTGTGACCTTCACCAGTATCGGATTGGCCCTTTCCAGCCTTAGTTCGGGTCGCTTCTTCCCTGCAGTCGCTTTCTTGGGCATTATCTTTGGTTCACGAATTCTCGCATTCCTCATCAAACTCCTGTTTGAACGTGACACTCTGTATCTGATCAGCCCTTACGACAATTTGGCGCACGTTGGACAATGGATGATGGG
>JASLKT010000030.1 GCA_030747395.1 Candidatus Thalassarchaeaceae archaeon | reverse complement strand
CCATTTGTATCCGGAACCATTTCGATTGGTGGCTAAATCTAGCACACTCAATCCATGTTGTCCCACACTGTTATTCGCTTTAGCAATCAGTCCAAGAGCGGTTTCGACATCATAGCCGGTGAGCCTCGTAACGAGATAGTACCCCTGTTCATCTCGCTGAAATTGTTTCATTTCGTGGCCTGCTGCAGGCCCGTAGTTTGAATTCACATTCCAATCGGCGAAGATGGAAGGTGCATATGGACCATCGATCAGAGCCAATTCTGAGTCGAAGGCGGCACGAGAATTGGTACCACCATCGACTCGAAGAGGAACGCCTTTGGTTGTGACCAAAACATTGAGTTCTGTCAAATTACGATCTAAAATCATTTGAGAAATTGGTTCGGAGAAAAACGTCGTAAATTGGTTTGAATTGATGGTTTCACCCGTCGGTGTACTTTCATTTGTCAGCAGAAACACACGTTCTGGAGGAATATCTCGAGCCACAGCGAAGGCCGTTCCAATCGTTCGACTCACCTCACTTTGGTTGTTGATAATGACCGCTACATCGCTGTAGTCAGCCAAAGTTTGATGTGAAAATGGTTCGAGTACTGCAATGTCTCGAAATGGAGCCTCTCCCCATGCGTCCACGTGCGCTCTCGCTTCCTCTGGAAGTGATACTGCGGCCCAACTTTGCAGTGAAAGTAGGGCGACGAGGACGATCGCCATTCGAGAGCGCACGAAATGTCACCCCAGCCTTGAACTTTTCACCGTGTCGGCAATATGACAACCGGCACCATAGGTGCCGTTGAGGAAAATATCCAGTAATTCGGCGATGGGCATAAAGCCCACCGGCCCCCCCTGTCAATGTATGGCCGACGTCATCATTGCTAGGCAATGCCGACATTCTTTGTTGAGGGTGATTCCAGGGGATTTAACTCGATACGAGGCTCAGGTCGCCGTCACGTGTGCCAACAATCGTTTAGCCGGACGTGAAGGATTGGATAGTAAGATGCACACAGCAGCTGGTGAAGAGTTGCGACAAGAATGCATCGAAATTGGCAAGGTACAGCGTGCCCAGAATCTACAACCCTGTCCAGTCGGTACTGCTGTAACAACCTCTGCTTACAACCTTCCTCAGGATCACTTGATTCACGTTGTGGGTCCGGATTGTAGGAGACCCAGTCAGGACGAGGGTCGTCGTGAACTCATTGTCAAGTCTTACGAATCAATGTTTGAGCAAATTGCTGCATTGGGTGGTGTTGAAACTATGGTTTGCCCCCCTCTTTCAATGGGGATATATGCCTATCCTCACCGAGAAGGAGCGCGAATGACGATGGAGATTCTACTCGGCTGGCTCGATGCAGAAGAAGAACCTGGCGTGGGTGATTTTGTATTACTCGTCAATGACGAAAATTTCGTCAAGAATTTGAAAACGGTTTACCGCGAATCTGAGGACCAATTCCCTGGCGTGGATTGCACGCGGCAATACCGAAAACGCCGTTACTGATGCGCACGTGATCTAGCGGTTATGATGTATGGTTCCCAACCATGCCACCCGGATTCAAATTCCGGCGTGCGCACTCAGAAGAGTGGTTCTTCATAATCATCGTCGGAAAGGGTTCGCCACAATCCATCGGGCACATCGTCGTAGACACCTGCATAGGGGTCATCATTGGCTAAGACCTTCTTGGGCTTCTCCAATGCATTCAATGCTTCTGGCTTGAATTTCCAATAGTGGATTCGCCACTCTCGTCCGTCCCAAAGAGTTGTTTCTTCAGATTCAGTGGTTAGAAGATTGTAATCTTGGAACATGTAGAACAAGTTTCGGTCCGTTGGTTCAAGGGCATTGTCGATGATTCGGTCATAGAATCCAAAGAATCCGAGAGCATGTTCAGCCATGCCTTCAGCCGTAAGGGCCTCCATATCTGGGTCGATATGGGTCTGAATTGCCGCTGTCAATGATGCAAGACTCATTCCCATTTATTGGACCCCTGACAGCGAAGATGGTTCTCGCCGGATGATACATGGGAGCCGGCTGACCTATTTCAACAGTTGGCGATTTTCGCCCCGGAGGGGCGTACATCCAGCCGTTTCGTCACGATTAAACGGTTGATTCCACGCGCAGAAATGTGACCGAGTTCAAAGAGGGGACATTTCTGGGCTTGCCCGAGAACGATGGGGCGGCAGATGTTGTCATCCTCTCGGTCCCGTATGAGTTGACTACATCGTATGGTAAGGGTACATGCGAAGGGCCCAAGGCAACCATACATGCCTCTGCTCAAGTTGAGTTATACGATCCTTTACTTCCTGATGATTTACCCTGTGGATTCACTCTTCACACGGCTCAACCATGGAATGGGGAAGGTGGAAGTTTGCAAGAACAATTGTCAGGGATTACAACTTATGTGTCTCAATATGAATCTGCCTTTCCAGTTATCCTTGGAGGCGAACATGGAATGCTGCCTGCAATAATGCAGGCTGTTTCAAAGAAGATTAATCTCGAGGAATTAACAATTGTTCAAATCGATGCCCACGCAGATTTGCGTGATGAACTCGAAGGTGACCCGAACAGTCATGCTTGTGCAGTTCGCCGTTCGTTAGACTTGGGGGTCGGGAAAATATTGCAGATAGGCATTCGAGCATTTGCTCGAGAAGAGGCTCAATTTGCAACCGAAGACCATCGGGTTGATTCATGGCTGGCTAGGGATGTACTGAACCCCTGTGGGGGGGAAGCCACTTGGCTCAATTGGTTGAATACATTGTCAGAAATTGAAGGTCCTGTGTGGTTGACTTTGGATATTGATGGCTTGGATGCAGCGTATGTCCCTACAACTGGGACGCCAGTTCCAGGTGGCCTCGCCTTTTGGCAAGTTGTCGAAACAATTGAAACCATATCCTCTGCACCAGATGCCCGATGGATTGGAGCCGATGTTAACGAAATCGTTCCCGATTCAAATAACCACGTGACCGAATTCACCGCAGCAATGTTGGCTACCAAAATCGTGGCCGCTCACCTCGCTCGTCGATTGGAGGATGAATCATGAAATCGAAAGGTCGTCACATCACGCTGGATTATTCTGGTTTCAAAGGTGCAGGGGACTGGATACTCAGTGTCTTACAATCTGCAGTTTCTCGCTCTGATGCAAGAGAAGTTCACGCACATGTCTCTCAATTTGATGGAGTTCAAAGCCCACTGGGATTTGCAGCTGTTGTTCTAATCGATGAGAGCCATGTCAGTGCGCACTGCTATGCGGATGAAGGAATTCTAGCAGTCGATTGCTTCACCTGTGGCAGTGTTGATCCGAACACAATTGCAGACGATATCCATGCACAACTAATCGATGCAATACCGACTCTCAAATTGGTTCAAAGAACTGCACTTGATCGATTCGTAATGGAGGAATGAGATGCGAGATTTCGTTGGACGCCATTTCCGTCATTTCAATGCAGGCGAGTTAAGACGCTGCTCTGAATCACTCTGTGATTTTGTCGATGATGGTGGACGATTGATGATTACATTGGCAGGTGCAATGAGTACCGCAGAAATCGGCCGAAGTCTGGCCCCAGCAATCCGGCAAGGAAAAATTCACGCGATTTGTTGCACGGGTGCAAATTTGGAAGAGGATCTGTTCCATCTTATCGCAGCCTCACACTATGGTGATGTTCCGAATTGGAGAGACTTATCTCCACATGAAGAATCTCAATTGAAAAATCGAATTACCAATAGGACTTTACCAGAAGAAAAGGCGATAAGAAAAGTTGAATCCCAATTGATTTCTTTGTGGAATGAATCAACAGGGAAATTGCCTCATGAATTCCTGTATGAGTTGGTGAAACAAACCGAGGCAGATGCAGATCCTCGAGATTCATGGCTTCTAGCGGCTGCTGAATGCAATTTACCACTGTTCGTGCCCGGTTGGGAGGATTCAACTCTCGGCAACATCTTTGCCGCTAAGGTCATCGACGGTTCAGTCGATATCGATGCGATTCTCAGTGGCACCCATTACATGCTTGCACTCGCTGAATGGTTCCGAGAAAATCCCTGTAATGGGTTCTTGCAAGTTGGGGGTGGAATTGCTGGAGATTTCCCCATTTGCGTTGTTCCAATGCTAAGACAAGATCTCGGTGAAGATGTTCCGTTATGGGCATGGTTCGCTCAAATTTCAGAATCGCGACCATCTTATGGTGGATATTCGGGAGCCCCTCCCAATGAGAAAATTAGTTGGGAAAAACTCGGCGTTGAAACGCCCAAGTTTGTCATTGAATCCGATGCCACTATTGTACTGCCAATCCTGTTGACCTGTCTGCTCAACGAATGAGGCATACCCTCAAATCAGCGACACCGCACCTACGGTGCGATGCGCGTCCTCGCTGTTCTCGCCATGCTCCTTCTCGCCTCAGCGACTCCGTTTGCCAGCGCACAGCAACCCGACATTGTTCAGGAACATTGGTACCACTCCTATGCAACACTCACAGTCGATGTCAATGCATGGGCAGATGATTATCCCGAAATTGTTGATCTAACTAGTGCAGGAAACACAGAACTAGGTCGTGAACTATGGCTTGTTCGCATCTCTGATTGGAGTGTTGAAGCAAAATCAGATGGAACAGCGAAAGAGATTGTTTACATTGATGGCGGGCACCATGGAAATGAGCACTTGGGTACAGAATTGGCTTTCTTAACAGCTGAATTTTACATCGAAGGTTGGGTTGCAGGGGATCAAGAAGTCATCGATGTCCTGACAACAACTGAACTCCACATCCTCATCATGCTCAATGCTGATGGGAACGATATGGATACACGTTGGAATGTCAACCAAGTCGATTTGAACCGAAACTACGACCATTACTGGAACACCTGTCCCGTGACCCAGCCAGGAAGTGCTGCATTCAGTGAATCTGAAACTCTTGCGAATTCGGTTTACATGAACACGGTCGTTCCTGACGCCGACCTGTATGTCACAATGCATACTGGGGTTTGGATTATGCTCTATCCTTGGGGGAAATGGCCTGAGCAACCCTCGGACTGGGAGTTGTTCCATTTCATCAGAGACGATGTCCACGCAAATGTTTCTGATATCCCGATCCAAAATGCCAATCAAGGATTATACCCAAATTGCGGAACCAGTCGGGATTATGGATATGGGGTGATGGGATTCCCTACATTCACATTCGAAACGGATGATGAACAATGGGCATTAGGAACGACTGAACCATTGTCAAGTCGCCTTGGTGAAGAATTGGATGTGATGCAATACCTGATTACCAACATTTGGTATTGGAGAGCCCGGTTGTCAGTTACATCGTTTGACTATGATGGCGATTCAATCCAACTGGAGGTTGAAAATTTGGGACGAGCAACTACAGAAAATGCAACCGTTCGTTACATCGATGGAGGCGAAGTCATGTGGACTTCAGACTTGTTCAGTGTCAACGCAACAAATCATTCACACGTTCATCTTGAAACAACGAATCTGAGTTTATCTACAGATGGACATTTCGAATTGTACTACCAAAAGAGAGTCATTGATTCAAGCATCTGGGTCAACGAATCCATTCCGGAAGAGTTGATCGAGATATCCGATGGGGAAGAGAAGGGATGGCTCCCCTTTGCATCCCCAATGTGGTCAATTTTAGCCATCTGTTTGGCCGGATTAAGAAGAAATGAACGACTTGTAGGCAATTAATGCCTATTAAACAGCAATAAATTACGCCAAAAAGCGGATTCTTGAACACAATCCTTTGTATATCGGGACGGAATCGGCGGGTTCAGTGATTACATGGATGCAACAGTAAGCGAATTCGACAGTGTTGGCGATATTCTGATTTTACCTCTATTTGAGGGAGTAGACAGAGCGCCAAACAATGCACTCGCAGGTCTATCAAGGACACAGCGTAGTCTTGTCAACGAAGCCCTCGCGAGTGATAGTTTCACTGGTAAGGCCGGAAAGCTCCTCAGTGTTTGGACGGCTGGGTGTCAAGTCATTCTAGTGGGCATGGGGCAAGATCCCAGCGATAAGGCATGCCGAGATGGTGGTGCAAAGACACTGGCTTCTCTTTCCAAAGATCATGGAACAACATTGACCGTACGATTTACAACAGGTTGGTCCACTTCAAAAATGACCCTTTTTGCAGAAGGAATCATTCTACGCGACTATGCCTTTGACAAGTATCAGCAGAAGGATGCTGATGAAGTACAAAGCGAATGGAGCCTGAATTGTCAAGCCAGTGCACGACATCAATCAGGATTGTCGGCATCCGTTGCAACATCTTCTGCTGTAGCCACAGGAGTACATCTGGCACAGGAACTTGGAAATGAACCTGCCAACGTGATGTATCCTGAAGAATACGCTCGTCGCGCATTAGAATGGGCCAAAGGCAAGGCAAATGTGGAAGTTGAAGTATGGGATTATGATCGTCTACAGAAGGAAGGGATGCACGGCGTGATTGCTGTTGGAAAGGGCAGTGAGCGCAAACCCTGCATGGTGTTCTTCCGCCTGAATCCTAGTGTCCAGAAGAGCGCACAAGTTCCTTGTATCGTTGGCAAAGGAATTACCTTTGATACAGGTGGTATTTCGATCAAACCATCCGCTGGCATGGAGGATATGAAATTCGATATGCATGGTTCAGCAACGGTTTTCGGTTTGTTCGCTGCACTTCACGAAAGTGGACACAAAGGCCGTGTGAATGGAATTACATGCATGGCTGAAAACATGCCTAGCGCGGGCGCATATCGACCGGGAGACATCATCGATACCTATTCTGGAAAGACGATTGAAGTCCTCAATACAGACGCTGAAGGCCGTAATGTATTGTCAGATGGTCTGTGGAAAGCAGGTGAACTCAATCCATCTTACATTGTCGATTTGGCGACCTTAACGGGTGCTTGTGTTGTTGCCTTGGGGCACGAAGCGAGTGGATTGTGGTCAAATGATGATACTCTATCTGCTCGAATTCACGCCGCCGGCAACGCAGAGGATGAAATTGCTTGGCCTATGCCTCTGTTACCCGCCTTTGAGAAGGAAATGACCGGATCCAAAGTGGCAGATGTTCAGAACTTGGGGAAGAGCCGATGGGGAGGCGCCTGCACTGCAGCCGGCTTCCTCAAGCAATTCGTTCAGGAAAGAGACGGTGAGCAAATTCCTTGGGCGCATCTAGACATTGCGGGAACCGCATGGGGCGCCTCAACAAATGCAATGGTTGCCAATGGTGCAACCGGCATTCATGTTCGAACGCTTCACCGTTTGATTACAGAGTAATCATTCGTCGTTGTCATCGTCGACAACTTCGAAATCCGCGTCGACGACATCATCATCGATGTCAGTATGATCGCCATTGTCTTCCTCTGCCACGTTGGCAGCCGCTGCTTCGTACAACTTCGCTGAGATGCCATGCATTGCTTCTTCCAATTCCTGAACCTTGGCCTGGATGGCATCCTCATCGAGATCATCATCAGATACGGGTCCCTCATCGGTACGAATCATGGCTTCAAGTTCAGTGAGTTTGTCCTCAACAGCAGAGGTGTCTTCACCTTCGAGTTTGTCACCAGCTTCCTTCAGAGTTCTGCGAGTTTGGTAAACGATGTTGTCTGCGGTGTTACGCAGTTCGACCTTCTTCTGTCGCTCCTCATCCTCAGCAGCAAATTGTTCTGCTTCGGATATCTTCTGCTGGATCTCATCCTCGGAAAGGCTGGTCGCACTCTCGATTCGAATCGATTGCTCTTTACCTGTGCCCATATCCTTGGCTGACACACTTACGATGCCATTTGCATCGATATCGAATGTGACCTCAATCTTGGGAATTCCACGAGGTGCTTGAGGGATGCCTTCTAGGAAGAATTTGCCCAGTGTGACATTGTCCTTGGCGAACTTTCTCTCACCCTGTAGTACGTGAACTTCGACAGCGGGCTGATTGTCCGCTGCAGTGCTGAACACTTCAGAACGACGAGTTGGGATGGTCGTATTTCTCTCAATCATTGGAGTTGCAACGCCACCTAGGGTCTCAATTCCGAGGCTTAGAGGTGTCACATCGAGGAGAAGAACATCGGTTACTCCTTCATCGCCAACAATGATGCCCGCTTGAAGCGCTGCACCCATGGCAACCGCTTCATCAGGGTTGATTCCTTTGAAAGGAGACTTACCAGTTTCTTTCTCAATGGCTACTTGAACCGCAGGGATACGAGTGCTGCCACCAACGAGTAGAATCTTGTCGATATCACCTGCCTTCACACCGGCATCTTTCATCGCACGTTGTGTTGGTTTCATCGTCGCCTCAACAAGATCGGCAGTGAGGTCGTCGAACTGAGCGCGAGTGAGGTTCATATCCAGGTGCTCAGGATTGCCATCCTTCATGGTGATGAATGGTAAATTGATGTGGCTGGTTTGAGTTCCAGACAACTCGATTTTAGCCTTTTCAGCAGCCTCTTTGAGACGACTCATCGCTTGCCCGTCACCAGACAAATCGATACCACTGCTCTTCTTGAATTCGGATACACACCAATGAATTACACGTTCATCAAAATCGTCACCACCAAGGCGATTGTTACCTGCTGTCGCCTTGACTTCGATTTGTGGTTGACCATCAACTTGGTAAATTTCTAGTACGGATACATCGAAAGTTCCACCACCCAAATCAAAGACGAGAATGGTCTGATCATCTTCCTTGTCTACTCCGTATGCCAACGCGGCTGCGGTTGGTTCGTTGATGATTCGTAGAACTTCAAGACCAGCAATCCGCCCCGCATCCTTGGTCGCCTTGCGCTGTGCATCGGTGAAGTAAGCCGGACAAGTGACAACTGCTTGCTTGACCTCTTGGCCAAGATAAGCTTCGGCATCAGCCTTCAACTTCTGTAGAATGAATGCAGAAATTTCCTGGGGTGTGTATTCGTTTTCATCGACCCCTTCTTTCCAATTGGTACCCATTTCACGCTTCACAGAGAGGAATGTTCGCTCATTGTTGGTGACAGCCTGGCGCTTTGCAGTTACTCCAACCAATCGCTCACCATCTTTGGCAAAAGCGACAACGCTTGGTGTTGTTCGAGCGCCTTCGGCATTCGAAATAACGACCGCTTCGCCGCCTTCGATGGTTGCCACACAACTGTTTGTCGTTCCTAGATCTATTCCAATTACGGGTGTTTTTGCCATGCTAATTTCCTCCTTGTGGGGTTGTTGATTCAGTTTCATCACGCAGGGTGAGTGTAATGTCGAGAATACCGTTGTTTAGTTCCCAACAGTCTACGCTTTCCGCCTTCTTCGGTAATTCAAAGCGCTGTAAAGGGCGCATTTGTGTGGTTCGCATCAATTGCAAAGTTGAGCCACCACCGGTGAGATTGAGTTCAAGTTCAGAGTCATCCAATTCATCGTGACGAGAAATATCGATTGTGATATTCATCGAACTGCCATCAACATAAATGTCAGCGATTGGAACTTGTTTGACGGAATCATCTTCCTCATCTTCCACTTCGTTGACTTCAACAACAACGGGCTCAGGAGTCTTATCTTTCCCCATCTTGACATCGACACCCATCTTCGAGAAGATATCGCTGATGTCAGGCATACCACCTTTTCCAAGCATATCCCCTAGATTGCCAAAGTCACCTTGGAGGTTAATTTTGAGATCACCCGAACCAATCTTTTCAGGGTCGATCCCCATGTCTTCAAATTGCGATTGAATTTGGTTCATCATACGGGTCAAATCATCTTCATTGACATCAAGTCCCATCTGGCGAAACATCTCCATCATTTGCTTCAGAATCTGTTCTTCCCATTCCTCTCGGTCCATCGATTCACCACACTACTTAACTCTCGGTTGTATAGTGCCAGCATCTAGTCCTATATGAAGCATTGGAAGGCGTCGGATTCAAGACAGGGATACGGGTGGGGCTGTCGATGGTGCAGCAGGATCAAGACAAGGTCTTGGCAGATACAGAGCGCGTTGTCGGACGGCAGGCCTTGCGAAACAACGTCGCTGCTGCGGTTGCACTTGCAGATGCTGTTCGTAGTACTCTGGGGCCAAAAGGCCTTGACAAGTTACTCGTTGGAAGTGACGGCTCGTCCCTTGTCACCAATGATGGTGTGACCGTTTTAGAAACAGCAAAAGTGGAACATCCCACTGCAAAAATGCTGATTTCAACATCCCGTGCACAAGATGATGAAGTTCGAGATGGGACCACCACAACAGTGGTTCTAACCGCAGAACTTTTGGTCAATGCATTGGAACTGGTCGACAGAGGCGTTCATCCAACAATGATTGCCAGTGGCTATCGAATGTGTGGACCAGTGATCGAACAAACACTGGATGAAATTTCAATTCCTACTGATGACAGTGCTTCATTGTCCTCAGTCAAAACCAGTTTGGCAGGCAAGGGAGATGTCGGACTGCAAATCATCCTTTCAGAACTCGCACATGCAGCCGCATCGACAACAGGTTCAGGTGAAACGGAGCATGTTCGTGTCCTCACTGAGCGCAGTGGTTCAATCAAGGACAGCAAATTGGTTCCTGGCATTGTTCTGATCAAGGCCCGCGTCCATCGTGAGATGGAGATGAAACCAAATGCAGGAAGAATTCTGATTCTAGATGGCGGCATGGAAAAACGCAAGCCAGAAATTGAAGCCAGTTTGAAAATCACCAGCCTCGGAGCAATCGATGCCTTCCACACGCGCGATAGTGCAGACTTGCAGGCGCGCGTTGATGCCCTAAAGGCAGCAAACATCGATTGTTTGGTAGCCCGAGATGGAATCGAGGAAGAAGCTCATGCAATGCTTGCCACTGCGGGTATCCTCGCTTACCGCCGTGTCGAGCGCCCAGAGATTGAGCACCTTTGCCGGGCCACGGGAGCGAGGCCAATTTTTGATGTTGAAGACATTCAAGACGAAGATGTTGGCCACTTCACCTCGATTCGTGAAGAGAAGTGGCAAGGTGTAGAACACACCATCTTCGAAGGATCACAGACCCAAGGTGTGACTGTGGTGATTCGGGGTTCGACCGCAATGCGATTGGAAGAAGCACAGCGTGCATTCGATGATGCGCTTGGCGTTGCCTGTCAATTGATTCGAGAACCACAATTATTGCCCGGAGGAGGCGCCACGCAGATTGCGTTAGCACGACGCTTGCGCCGTCATGCCGAAACCATTCCAGGTCGCGAACAAATGGCAATTGAGGGTTTTGCCGCTGCACTAGAATCCATCCCGCGAATCCTCGCTGAAAACGCCGGACTCAATCCGATTGACGAATTGTTGCGAATCACAGCAGCACAGGCGGAGAATGATTCCGCTTGGCAAGGCCTAGATGTCAACACCGGACAGGCTAGCGATATGGGCAAGGCGGCCATTACCGAGCCATTGAGTGTAACTCGCCATGCGATTGCAGGGGCGACTGAAGCAGCGATTTCAGTTCTTCGAATCGATGATGTTCTGTGGGCGAAACAGGATGCCCAAGAACCGGATTGGCAAACTGATGAGGGTTGAAGATGAGCCAAGAGGAGCCAATCCTCCCACTCTATTTGCCATGGACGGATACAACTCGCAAGGTATTGTCTGTGCGAGATTTCCTCCGCTCTCGAAGTTTCAGTCTAGTCTATCTCAGTGGAATCATTACCATTTGGGCAACGCTTGGATTTGGACATTGGGGCAGTTTACGCTGTGAGACATTGGGGGAGCAATTGGCTTGTTCAAGTGCGATTTGGCCAAACAAATTGATTGACGCCCCCCTCGAATATCTTCTTTCATTTTTCACATCACCTTGGTTTCACAATGACTACCCTCACATCAAATTCGTCATCATATCCTTCGTCATCTTCACACAATCCTTTGAAGCGAAAGCAGGATCCAAATCAACAGCCATTCTCTTCTTTGGAACCATTGCCTTCTCCTCCATTTTCGCAGGTATCATTTTCAACACAGGTGCACATTATTGGCCAGACAACGAGACATTTACACATCCAATGAGTCGAAGTTGGATGGGTGGTTCCATCGGTTTGATGGGAATTCTAGGTGCACTTTCTCATCATTCAAGATGGAAATGGCTGATTCCAGCCATATTACTCTCATTTGAATATTGGAATCGCGAATACAATGGGATATCCGAATACATCACTTGGGGGCACCTGTCTAGCGCGTTGTTTGGATTCATCGTATGGGGATTTTATCTCAAACGAAACACATCAATTTCCACAATCGAAAAGCACAAACCAATAACGCCCGAGGGGTAACCATGGCGCAGCAGTTCGTCAATATCGCTGGCTATCGTTTCGTCGGCATTCCTGATCGTGATGAACTTCGCCAACCATTCCGTGACGTTTGTGAGAAAAACAACCTACTGGGAACTATTTTACTCAGTACAGAAGGCATCAACTTCTTCCTTTGTGGTGACAAAAAAGGCATTGATGGTTTTGTCGAATACCTTGAGCAAGATGAGCGATTTGTCGATATCCCCCGCAGGATATCACACAGTGAAAAACTCGCATTCCGCCGAATGAATGTTCGCCTCAAGAAAGAGATTATCTCAATGGGGATGGATGATGTGAAACCTGCAGAGTTCACAGGCGAATCAATCTCACCGGCTGAATTTAAGCAATGGATGGACGAAGGTCGCGACATCACTGTACTCGATACACGCAATGATTACGAAATTCGCATTGGAACTTTTGAGAATGCGGTGGACTTTGATATCAATACGTTCAGAACATTCCCTGAAGCTGTGAACAATTCAACTCTGGACAAGGACAAGCCCTTGGTGATGTTTTGCACGGGCGGCGTCCGCTGTGAGAAAGCCAGTGTGGTGATGTTGAACGAAGGATACCGAGATGTGCGCCAATTGGAAGGCGGCATTCTCGGCTACTTTGAGCAGATGGGTGGTGCGCATTGGAACGGTGACTGCTTCGTGTTTGATCGCCGGGTCGCTGTAGACCCTGAATTGAATGTGACAGGAGCCGAAGTTTGCTTTGCTTGTCGTGAACCATTGACACAAGAAGAATTGGATTCTCCACTGTATATTCCTGCGGTATCTTGCCCATATTGCAAATGTTAATAACATACCAGAACATTATTTGTTCATGGCATCAGAAACCAACTTTACAATACCAGCAACCGAAGAAAACCTCTCGCTAGAGGTCGATCGACACATGATGGACTCGCAGTCCACTGAACCTCTTCCCGAGCCATCACCGCCACACTCCGTGATTGTCGATGGCATCCGTGGAGAAGCGGCGATTGGCTGCTTTGGAACATGGAGCACTCGCATCAGCATCGTCCTAGAAGAAGAGCACCATGAACTTGGAAAGGAATTCATGACCAAGTACTTCCGGTTCACAGAACCAGGTGTCGTTCATTGGGGTCATTATGGACAGAGTTTCCGAATCGTGAAGACTCTAGAGTGATTTTCGCTAACCAAAGGGTACCGGGTGCTCAGGCTTGCAGTCCTGCGAACATCGCATCGACCATTCCATCGAGATCAAACTCGGGCGCCCAACCCCATTCAGCTCGCGCAACATCATCTTCGATATCATTCGGCCATGAGTCCGCATACTTCTGGCGAATGTCCGGTTCATAGGTGCAAGTGAATTCAGGTAAATGTCGCTGAATACTGTCTACCAATTCCCCCGCCGTAAACGAACAACCCGCAATGTTGTATCCACCGCGAGCACCCCCCAATGTATCCGAGGATATCTCCATCAATTCGAGTGTGGCTCGAATGGCATCATCCATGTACATCATCGGCAAGCGTGTATCTTCACGCACGAAACAAGTGTAGTGTCCTTCGGACAATGCAGCATGGAAAATTTCCACCGCATAATCAGTGGTTCCACCCCCTGCGGGTGCCTTGTAAGAAATCAAACCAGGATAACGCAAACCCCGCATATCGACTCCTGAGGTCATCGCCAATTGTTCACAAACGACCTTTGTTTTTCCATACACAGTGGTTGGATTCAGGGGAGTGACCTGCGGTGCTATCGAAGGACAATCTGGACCGAATACTGCAATTGATGAAGGCGCAAACACTCTGCAACCATTCGCCCTAGCAGCAGAAATCACATTCTCCAAACCTTCGACATTGATCTTCCAACAAAGCTCTGGATTTCGCTCCCCGGTGGCAGACAACAATGCCGCGAGGTGGTAAATTTCAGTCACTTTCTCTTCACTGACTAGAGCGAGCATTCCGTCTGCATCCATCACATCGAGAATCCGACATCCCGGTGCATCTCGGACATCGGTTGCAATCACGCTTCCTTGTCCGTGCTTCTCTTCAAGCGCCCCAACCAATTCAGTTCCAATTTGTCCGAGCGCACCCGTGACCAGAATGCGCGGACCCATATTGTCGCCTCACCAACGGACGCTACTTGAACATGGAGGGAGGCACCTCAAGACACCCAAATCTGGAAAACCGAGGCCAACGTTCATAGGCAAGGCGCACGTGATGGAAACCCCGTTGATGACATGAAGTACGTCGTGGTGTCGGGCGGAGTCCTGAGTGGAATAGGAAAAGGTGTGACTGCGTCTAGCATTGGCGTGCTCCTGAAATCAATGGGAATGCGCGTTACTGCAATCAAGATTGATCCCTATCTGAATAGTGATGCGGGCACGATGAGCCCCTTCGAGCACGGAGAAGTATTCGTCCTCGATGATGGCGGCGAAGTCGATTTGGATCTGGGCAACTATGAGCGCTTCCTCGACATACGATTAGGCCGTGACAATAATCTGACCACAGGCAAAGTATACTCTGGAGTCATCGAGCGAGAACGCCGCGGTGATTACCTTGGCAAGACCGTTCAAGTCGTGCCTCATATCACCAATGAAATTCAGGAACGGATTGAGCGCGTCGCAGCACAGTGTACCGACGGCTCGGGACAAACACCGGATGTCTGTGTGATTGAACTCGGTGGCACAGTTGGCGACATTGAAAGTGCGCCCTTCGTCGAGGCTCTCCGCCAATTCCAATTTCGTGTCGGTCGCGAGAATATTTGCTTATTCCATGTCTCTCTGGTTCCGGTCATCGGTGTCGTAGGTGAACAGAAAACCAAGCCAACTCAGCACACAGTCAAGGAACTGCGAGCAGCGGGTTTGGCTCCAGATTTCTTGGTTTGTCGAAGCAGTGAACCCTTGATTCCAGAAGTCAAGGAGAAATTGTCTTCGTTCTGTCACGTTGAACCTTCAAATGTCTACAGCGCGCACGATGTACCCAATATCTACCATGTTGCATTGATGTTGAACGAACAGGGTGTATCTGAGAAGTTGTCCAGTAGACTTGACCTTCCACTTCCTGCTTCAAGACCACTGCTCGATGATTGGCGAGCCATGGCTGAACGTGTTGACAATCTGGACAAAGATCTACGGATCGCAATGGTTGGCAAATACACGGGCCTTTCCGATTCCTATCTGAGTGTCATCAAGGCACTCCAACATGCAGCGTTTAATGCCGGTGCGAAAATGAATATCGATTGGGTTGAGGCGGAATATCTTGTGCCTGAACAAGCCAAAGAAAATCCTGACCAGCATGAGGAATTTTGGCAGATGGTCAAAGATGCTGATGGCGTATTGGTTCCAGGTGGATTTGGAAATCGTGGCGTTGAAGGGAAGATGTGTGCGGCACGATACTGTCGCGAATCAGGGAAACCATATCTCGGCATCTGTCTTGGTTTGCAAATTGCTGTCATTGACTTTGCACGAGATGTGCTTGGAAAAGCTGGAGCGAACAGCACCGAATTCGATGAAGGCACACCACATCCAGCAGTCATATTCATGCCCGAAGGAAGTCGAACCCACATGGGTGGGACCATGAGATTGGGAAGTCGGCAGACGAATCTACAGACGGAAGATTGCGATGCATACCGCCTTTACGGCGGCGACATGGAAATCCACGAGCGTCATCGACATCGATACGAGGTCAATCCCGATATGGTCAGTGAATTGGAATCTGCAGGGATGCGATTCGTTGGCAAGGATACCGAAGGTGAACGCATGGAAATCATCGAGTTAACCGGCCACCCATACTTCTTCGCGACTCAATATCATCCCGAATTCAAGAGTCGCCCCAATCGTCCGAGCCCACCATTTGTTGGACTCATCGAGGCCGCACTGAATGCACAGTGAGAGAATCACTGCCGATCCAATTCAGGGTCTGGGCAAGGCAATGGGTCACAATCACAAGTCTTCAGCACGATGGCTTGTAGGAACAATGGGTCTCCATCTTCATCTTGCGTTCGTTGAATACCTCCTTGTGGCCTCCAACCTTCTGTAAGTTTGTCGTTAACCAATGAAATGAGACCTTGATTGACCATGGATGGCCAATTCATTACTCCGAGTGGAATGTCTTCCATATGATTTGCAGTGATTACGTTATATCGCATAGGAGCGAACCTAATTCCCGACTTACTTGAACCCTTACTCAACAGCAACCCTGAGAAGGCGCGTGGTTCGATATCCTTGCAGAACTTTGAGATACTTCTTCGCTTGGAATTCTGCATCCAAATCAGCATCGCCCGTATCAATTCTCAATTGTGCAACAGTCAGCATTTTTGCGGGTGTAACCACGCCTAGAACAGCGTCGATTCCAATCGCACGCAACACATCAGGAGACAATTGCAAATTCCCTCGTCCCAATAGGAATCCTTGTCCACCCATTGGTGAGACCAACAATGTACAGTCTCCTTTGTGATTGGAAATCAATTCCAACAAAGCCTCCTCATTTAGATCAGTTCCAACCTGTTCCTCTCCCAATGTCGCATCGATTCCTAGCAGTGTAGGTGCAAATCCAAGTTCTTCTGCAATGGTTCGCATCGTCCCACCTGAGCCCCAAATCACTAGACGTTCTGCATCTGTAACTAGCACTTCTTTGATGTGATCAGCAAGGGCTTCGAGGACATCATCCTCTTCGCTCGCCTGTACACGCATTTTTGCACCTTGCATCCATCGAGGACTTGCTGGCATCATGGCCTCACCATACATTCGCACGGACCAACGCCCTTGGCGATACACTTCCTCATCCAAATCCATAACTTCAGTTCGCGCCAGTAGTAAATCACCATTCAACCAAGCGACCAATACTTCGGCAGCCGCGTTCGGTGAGGCTGCAAAACAACCACTGTGCATCTTCACTCCACCGGGAACTCCAATTACGGGGAGTTCAGAATTTGGTAGCGATTCGATGATGTCTCTCGTGGTTCCATCACCGCCTGCATAAAGCAACAAATCGATGCCCGATTCGCAAATTTTCGAAACAGCTTCCCTCGTGGTTTCAGCGGAAGTTTGTGACGGTGTATCATAGACAACGGTGTGTTCAATGGAAATCCAATCAGAACCCATTCGACCCGAACAAGTGAGAATTTCGACATCCTCTAATCGATCGCCACAGCGCTCCAATGTTTGCCTCATTCTTGGCCCCGAACGGTCTTCTGCTCCAGCGGCTCTGGCTTCAGCGGCACGCCCATCGCTACCCTTGAATCCAAGCCGGCCTCCAAGACCAGCATCTGGATTCACAATCACCCCAATCCGGCGTGCCATGTCCGTGCCAAGCATTTGAGGGGCATCAATTCTGCCCTTAGGGCAGGACCTCACGAAGCCACACCTTTCAAGGGGAGGTGGAGGAGTCGACAGCCCATGGCGGACGAAGGCTCTGACGAGTTTGATGATATCTTCGCCAAAGAAATGGAGCGACTATTGGCCGCCAATGAAGAGTTGGACACCTTACCTCCCGAGGAACCTGAGTCCGTTGCTGATGCATTCGCGATTGGAACCACAGAACCAGTTCCATCTCCGCCAGGCCCTCCTGCTGCGGACCCTCTGCTCACCCCACCAGGGCCTCCCGCTGCACCTGCGATGGATGCAGCACCACCAGGTCCCCCAGCATCGTCAGGACAACCTGCTTTCGCTCCGCCTGCTGGTGCCTTCGGTGCACCCCCAGGTCCCCCACCCAGTGGTCCACCAGCATCACCACCGGGCCCACCTGCGGCACCTCCGATGGATGTAGCACCGGGTCCCCCAGCAGCTCCACCCGGACCACCTGCTGCACCTCCGATGGATGCAGCACCACCGGGTCCTCCGTCGCCTCCGCCCGGACCACCATCTGGCCCACCTGCTGCACCTCCGATGGATGCAGCACCACCGGGACCTCCAGTGGCTCCGATTGATTTGTTGACAAGTGTTGTCGTTGCTGAAGAAGCACCACCGGCTCCACCAGGTCCTCCTGCTGCTCCTTCGATGGATGCACTATTGCCTCCAGCACCCCCTGCTCCTCCGGAACCACCAGTGGAATCCCCCACAGCACATTTTGCACCACCTGAACCAATCATGCCGGCCGAACCCACATTCGAGAAAGTCGACATATCTTCATGGGATTCAAACTGGAATGAAGATTGGGATGATAAAGCCGATGTTTACGTAGCAACGGATCCAAAGCATTCGCCTGCTGCCATCCAAGACGACGTCGAATGGGATACAGAATCAGACGAGGAGCCCACCTCTAGCGGACCAGCTCCATTACCAAATGAAGCAGCCCTAAAGAAAATGAAGAAAGCAATGCTGGTTGAACTGGCGAAATTACGCAAGGTTCCCAGTAGCGGCACGAAAGCAGACATCATCGCACGACTGCTTTCCTAGGCCCAATTCTTGCCATCGCTTTGATATGCCCTATTCGGCCCCATAGGGGCCGTAGGAGAGGTGTTCATGTCCATGCTAAACATTGTTGTCGGCGATGGAGAGACTCACGAATACGCCTCTGGAATCACCGCTGGTGAGGTCATTCGCAATGTTCACGGACGCAAATCGGGTGCTGTTGCAGCCCTTGTCGATGGTGTCGAGCGAGACATGAGTCACGAACTTTCAGACGGGCAGACCATCGAACCCATTCTGGGTGAATCTGAAGCCGGACTGTACATCCTTCGTCATTCATGCGCCCACCTGTTGGCGCAAGCAATCGTCGAGTTCTATCCAAATGCAAAACCAACCATTGGTCCACCAATTGACAATGGATTCTACTACGATTTCCACATGGATCCACTTTCCGATGAGGATTTGAGGGCGATTGAAAAGCGCATGAAGGAACTGGTGAAGGCCAACCTCAAAGTTGAGCGCGAAGAGCATGACAATGCATCACTACGCAGCATGTTTGCGGACAATCCATTCAAGATTGAAATCATGGATGACAAGATTGGCGAAGGCGCAGGTTCCTCCGTTTATCGTCAAGGGGATTTTGTCGATCTTTGCAGAGGTCCTCACGTTCCAACCACCGCCATGCTACGCTGGTTCAAATTGACCAGCACCAGCACTTGTTACTGGAAGGCAGATGCCTCCCGCGAATCTTTGGTGCGAATCTACGGTTGGTGCTTCGCCACCAAGCAAGACTTGCAAAGTCACGAGACCATGATGCGCGAGGCAGGCAAACGTGATCATCGAAAGTTGGGCAAAGATTTGCAATTGTTCCACATTGACGAAATGGTCGGACAAGGTCTCATTTTGTGGACGCCTCGAGGTTCAGTCGTTCGAAACGAGTTGCAAGATTTCATCTCAAGCCATTTGCGAAGACAAGGTTACAATCAAGTCTACACGCCACACATTGGCAAGCTCGATCTGTATCGAACCAGTGGACATTACCCCTACTATCAGGAGAGTCAGTATCCACCATTGGTTGAGCGCGACTTGATGTCAAAATTGGCCAGTGAAGGTTGTTCATGCGGTGAATTGGCAAACCGGATGGATGAGGGTGAAATCGACGGATATCTCCTCAAGCCAATGAACTGCCCACACCACATCCGACTCTCTGCGAGCCAGCCTCGCTCCTATCGCGACCTTCCATTGCGACTTGCAGAATTTGGCACTGTATACCGCTGGGAACAGTCGGGCGAAATATCCGGCATGACTCGTGTTCGTGGATTTACACAAGATGATGCTCACCTGTTTGTGACTGAAGATCAAATCGCTGAGGAAGTTCTCGGATGCATCGAATTGGTCCAGGTCATCTTTGGCACACTCGGTATGGATGACTATCGCGTGCGCGTAGGCCTGCGTGACCCAGACTCCAGCAAGTATGTCGGTGAGCCTGAGAAGTGGGACAAGGCTGAGCAAGCCTGTCGAGATGCAGCCGCAGCTCTTGGCGTACCATTTACCGAAGAAGAAGGTGAGGCTGCATTCTATGGCCCAAAGATTGACTTCGTGGTTCGAGATGTTCTCGGTCGTGAATGGCAACTTGGAACTGTACAGGTGGACTACAATCTACCCGAGCGATTCGATCTCAACTACGTTGGTGCAGACGGGGAGAAGCATCGCCCAGTCATGATTCATCGCGCACCGTTTGGTAGCATGGAGCGATTCTGTGGAGTTCTCATTGAGCACTTTGGCGGTATGTTCCCCACATGGCTTTCTCCAACACAAGCACACATCCTAACAATTTCAGAGAAGCATATCGATTATGCAAATCAAGTCAGTTCTGCTTTGCGTGCGGCTGATGTTCGCGTTGAAATGGATACGGGTGACGACACGATTGGCAAGAAGTTGCGAACCCATCGTGCAATGCGTCCTGCCTACCTTCTCATCCTAGGGGATGAGGAAGCAAACAGCGGCACCGTATCCTACATGGGACCAGACC
>JASLKT010000002.1:39176-74998 GCA_030747395.1 Candidatus Thalassarchaeaceae archaeon | reverse complement strand
CATATCGATTTGTAATCAAAAGCACACTATCGGCTTTACTTCTCATTCTACAGCCATGTTAATCATCATCATCACTACAATATGCACACACTGCCGGGTAACGAGTGCATACCATGCAAGAACTACAATATGATTTCCCGCAACAACCACATCTATGTTGTGCGGCACTTCTACAACCAGCATAATGACAAGTAGCCATGGACTTCCCCTCACTTATTCGAGTAGATCCTCGATGCTCGGCAAGTCTGAGTTTTCCGCAACCACTGGTTGAACGGATTCCGCCTCAATCATGGGGGGTGGGTCTGCTGCTGGTATATTTGCCACAGGCCCCGAATCGGCGAACAAATCGCGCTCAAAAGCGGCCATTGAGAGTTCGCGACCATCTTTCTTTCCCCTAGACTTTGAACGAACAGCCATGATGGCAGCCACAACACCGACGTTGACTAGAATCAGCATGGCAATCATGGCAATCGATCCTGAATCCATTTCAAATCCAACATCTTGATTTCCTGTCGCATCAGAAGGATTAGCATCCGTGTTTTGATTCACAGAATCCGTTTGATTGTCGGTAGATTCGGTATCATCCCCAATTGGCGGGAAGTAAACTGTCAGCATCGTATCCTTCCACATACCATCAATACTGACCCGGGCATTCAATTCCCGCGATTCGTCGACAGTGTTCGTGTAACTAACGTAATAGATTCCATTGAGTGCATCTCCATCTTCGGAAATAATTGCATCTCCCTCTTTCAGTGCCCAAGACATATGACAATCACTTTCACACGAAATCGTAATGGAAAGATTGGCCGTTCGCGTTTCACTATCGGGCGACTCAACCAAGCCCAATTCAATGGATAGAATAGGGCAACCATTCAACGAACCCCACACCTCTGGACAACCATCTACGGAATCCTTCCGTCCATCGCCGTCCGTATCGCGTTGATTGGCGGCACAACCATTCGCATCGGTCTCATGTAACCATTCTGTGTCCGGGCAAGTATCGATATGATCGTTCACTCCATCCTCATCAGAATCTCTCTCAGATGGACCGCATCCTTGTGAATTGACCTCCACCTCTCCAATTGGTGTATTCGGACAGGCATCGTCGATATTGGAGATTCCATCGGCATCCTCGTCTAGCTGTGACCCTGAGCACCCCAATTCGTTAACCAATTCTTCACGCGGTGTTTCGGGACAGGCATCCAAATCGTCCGTCACACCATCATCATCTGAATCCAATTGATTGTCTGCACAACCATCGCCATCAATGTCTTCGCCTTGGTCTGTATTGGGACAGTCATCTTCGGCGTCTACAACGCCATCTGAATCACCATCGGTTTCCCATGACGAGCATCCAATACTGTTTACTTCCCAGCCCGGTTGTGTATCTGGACATTGGTCTACATCATCCATGACACCATCCTGATCCGAATCGATTTGATTGGTTGCACAACCATTCTCATCCACACCCAAACCGGTATCTGTCCCAGGACATGCATCCTCATCGTCGATGACTCCATCCTCATCGGTGTCTGGTGGCGGGATGTCGCAGCCATCACTCCCGATTTCTATACCTGGCAAGGTGTTCGTACAATTATCATAAATGTCGGCAAGGCCATCACCATCTATATCGTCAACACCCATCAATTCTCTGATGTACAAATCGATTAAATCGTGCATGGTCAACGTCGGGTGCATTTTATCGAAAAAGATGTATTCCTCTGCATTCGCAGCAATCGTATCCCCCTCCTCACACGTGTATCCATCATGGTCACAGGCAGGGTGTGTGATGTTGGTGAGTCCGAAGTGAGATGGATTGTTGTAGACAATGTCAAACATACCCCACGCCATTCCTCGATGAATGGTCAGTGATGTACTGTTTACGGTATCGTCTAGCATGGTGTGTAATTTTTGATTGAAATCAAGGATGCGTTCATGCATAGCCGCAACACCCGCGGCATCTCTTTCTTCAGCAACTCTGGGGACCGTGTCAAGTGGAGGTAAGTCAAGAATGAGGAATTCAGTAGCCCCTGCACCGGTCAGATCAGTCATATGCCCCTCGATATTATCCACAACTTGCTGAGTATCGGTTTCGTCACTGTGCACGAAGTCATTCCCTCCACAGAAAATGACGACCAATTCATTTGCATTGATTTGGCGATTTTGCAGATAATCGTCAACTTGTTGGCCTACATTTGGGATCACAAATAGGTATGTTCCATCACCCGAATGAGCACCGCCATAGGCACGATTGTTCCCATTTGCACTGCCTCGACCTGCACTCATACTCAACCCCATAAACCGACCAAATTGCTCCGCCCAAACTTCCCCATTGGAGAATCTTCCATTCCAATATGGGGGACTATCAGGTGTTCCCCATTGGTTGAACGAGTTGCCCATGTCCGATAGAGAATCACCAAAGAAGATGATGTCTGAATAGGCAACTGGCAACGTGTTCGTGAACGAACTAAAATTCGCTTGATTGTCAATTAAGGAGCCACTATTATCGGACAAATCTACAAGAAGTCGATGAAGGTGTGTCGATGAAGAATCTAGATGATTGGCTTCAATCTGTACTTGTATCGCAGAAGAGTTTGCAGTGAAATTATGATATCCATTGTCGACGATTACGTTGGGGCCCAGTGTGCCATTTCCTGTACGAATTTGCCATTCCAATGTATACGCCCTCCCCATGCTGAGGCCCCATAGACCAACCGTCGCCTCAAATGTTTCAGATGAAGTCCAAACCTCTTTTGAAATGACAATGGACATGCCCTCGTTTGAGCGGGAATCTGTGGCCAGTACAGGTGTCAGTGCACCAACCCAAGAAGTGGCCAACATCGAGGCCACTAGGAGGATGGCGACACGTCGGCTCATGGGTGGTCTAGTCAGATTCACGCATTCAATCTACCGCAATTCTGATTTTTCACCCATAGGGTGAATTAATCGAGAATTGCATCCATTGTGGTACTATTCGCTACGACCACATCGATGTCGAGATCTTGGTACTCTCCTTTCCCTCGCATTCTGAACATCAGAGTATGCCATCCGACCAGCATTGCCGGAAGGAGAATTGAGCTAGTTAACAAGGCGAATGTAATCAGCATCATCATCAGGAAGAAGAAATTCCTCAACCCGGGGATGTCAACCAACAGTCCAGCACCCAATCCAGCACATGTTGTCGCTGTTGTTTCGAAGATGGTTTGACCTGTTCTTGATACTGTTTTCACGATACCAGCCGGAGTTTCTTTCTCTTCCCGAATCCGATCAATGATGTGTATTGAATCATCGACCCCGATTCCGAATACGATGGTGGACACCATCGCTGTGAATACATTGACGTTCACATCGCCACTATACATGAGCAGTGGTTGCCACAAAACGACAACACCGACTGCAGTCATGGTGAAGAATGCAAGTCGGAAAGAGCGGAACAGAATTGCCATGACAAAGAGCAGAACAAACATGGTCATGAACGTCGCATCAGTTTGTGCATCGTGAACGCCTTTGTTGATATCCAATGAGAGGGGCAAACCTCCAGTCAATTCACTGACTTCGACCATTGGGAGTGTGGGGAAACCAGCCGAGAGCATTCCATCAATTTCATTCCGCAATGCCCCAGCATCGCGGAGATTGATGTAAGGTTGATTGACATAGACTAGAGTTTGGGTTTCACCTCCGGCCAAATCGCTTACCTCATTCATCAGCATCGAGCGAATTTCGACCGACAGTGTGTCGAAAGCCACATTCACCATTTGTGGCTGACTCGATCCCAAATATGGCAAACATTCAGGGTGCAATACATCACTAAAGTCCGGATTCCTTGTGATGTTCCAACACTCATCATGTAGAATTTCCCACAAACTCTGTGACTCCACACCAGGAATCCCCAAATCAACGTGCACCGCCTTTAGAATTGTGACCAGACTCACCGTTGTTGTTTCGGGGACATCATCAATACGTTCTTCCATTGCAGCAATCGAATCGAGTACGTCTAGATCTCTGATAGGGGCATCATTTTCGCCAGTATGTTCTGTCGCATCAACGATGAACATGTTCGTTTGTCCACCCTCAAACACCCGACTGTATTCCGCCAGTGTTTGGTATGACTCCAGGCCGGGCGGAACTTCATCCGAGGAACCTGTAATGTCATCCCCCATTGTATCTGCCATCATGTACAGTCCACCAGCACTGACCAAGAAGGCGACCAATATGACGGCCCACCACCCGACGACAGGCACTTGGCCGATTTTCTTCCAAGCCTTGTCGGCAGATTCCAACCCTTTCTTTCGGTAACGGAGGACCCATCCGAGTACTGGAACCATGATCATCGAGAAGAAGAATGTGCAAGCGATTCCAAGGACCAGTGTCAATCCAACCGTTCGCATGGGCTTGATGGGGACGAGGAATGGCCATGCTAGGACACTAAATCCAACGATTGTAGTCAGTGCCGATAGCAAAATGGCATTACCAGTCGTCATCACAGCATCAACAGTAGCCCCGAGGTAAACATCCGCATCCCAAGCATCAATTTCCTCTGTGCGCAATCCTTCTCGCTGTTTTCTCCATGCTTCTTCAGCGGCTTCTTCCAAACGTTCATTCCGTCCTTCTTCAATTCGGTTGATGAGATGTAATGCATAGTCAACACCAAGCCCAATGAGAATCGGTCCTGCTGCAATAATCATCGGAGTCAATTCGATGTCGGCCATCACCGTGATTCCGAAGGTCACAGCCAAACTCATGACGATGGGTGTGCCGCAAATGATCAGAACCTTGGGATTTCGGTGCAAGATTAACATGGTGACTGCGACGAATGCCAGTGACCAAGGGAGCATGTATTCGAGTTGTTCGTATACCGCATCTGAAACGTCGTGCAGGACAGGGGTTAATCCCGTGACGGTGATTGCACGACGCACGCCATTGTCAGGCGTTCGCCATTCCTGTTCACCAGTATCGTCATTTTCATACCACATGGGGGAAAGTTTCACCTCGTAGTTACGCGCACAAAGCGGACAAATTTCCTTGTCTGATGCATCGTAAACCAGTTTTTTCGTGTATTGGAGGAACGCTTTGTGATCCTTGATTGTCTCGCCAACTTCGCCTTTTGGATCGGGCCGCGCATCAATTTGCGTCCCATCCATTTCAAAGCGAATGCCCATGACGATGACTGCGGTATCCCAAATCCCATCCCCATTGGTATCGCGAACAAATGAATCCATCAGGCTACCAGCATTTTCGACCATTTCATTGACTGTATTTTGGTCCTGAGGGATGACATACCCCTCGTTGGGGCTGGCGGTTGTAATCGGACAATCCTCAAGGTTGAATCCAGCGACACCATGTTCTTCCATCGCACATCTGAATCGATTTTGAGCACTGTTCTCTTCCTTGATTATCTGTGCAGGAGATAAGACCCAAACGACTCCATCATTTCGCCCTCGGTCCTCTTTGTCCCAATCCAATCCTCTGGCATAATTGCCTTGACTACTGTCATCATCACCTTCAAGGTAGGACAATTGATTGAGAACGGTGACACTGGTCACATTGTGTTCACAATCATCGATTTCTTCGCAAGTACCTCTCGTTTCCCCTTCAATTGCATTATCGGTGTGGATGTAGAGCATTACAATGTCTGTAGACCATCCTTCACGAACTTCGAGTAGCAGATCCTTGGATTCAGCACCATCTGGTAAATAGACCTCCACATCACCATTTATTTGGTGCTGAAAATCGACCGAATACTGGCCAATGAAGCCCGTAACGAGTAACAAGATGACAATCACAGCACCGGGTGATTTGTGCAGGGCTCCATACAATCCACGCACTGGTTTTTCAATCGCATCGTGTGCTATTTCTCCTGCAGAGTCCATCCGGTCTGAAAGTCCAGACCAGAGCGTACGTAAACGTGTGATGATTGATTCACCTTCGGCAACTGGAAGAATCGGTTGTGCAGGCTCATGCCCTGCTGAATCCGAGTCGCTCATCGTCTTGTCGAATCACCATTTGATATTGAAGGGCACGGATGAAAGAGGTCCCTATGGGACCTCTTGCAGACCATTTAATCAAGTCCGAACTCTTCGACCAAGAGACGTCGCATCAGTCGTCGAGCACCGTGCAAAACCATTGCCGCAAAGCAAAGTGACGCACCCAGCATTCCAATCCATGCAGCCGTGAGTCCAGGTCCCACCGAAAGAGAAATTGCACCATCTGTCAGTCCATCCACTTCATTGAGGCCACGCATGCCGATTGCAGCACCGGTTGCCAACAGCGAAATTCCAGGTAATCCAAAGAATAGTAGAGGTTTTTTCTGTGATAGTGAAATGAGGGCGAAACTCAGAACAGTAAACCCGTGTGATAGTGCAGTGTATCTGCTACCCTTTGGGACATCATATCTGATTTTGGTTGGAACTTCGGTAACCCTCAGTCGTAGATCGTCACAAGCATTGAGAATTTCAAGGCACGATTCCATCCCATCATGGTCGAAGTTCAGTCTCTCAAGTGCCTTGGGTCCGAATGCCCTGAATCCACTTTGTGTATCCTTGATATTGAGGTCGCTCGAAAGATTTGAAGCTGCTGTGATGACCTTGATTCCGAGCGCACGATACGTCGGCATACTTTCAGCCCCACCTCCTGCTACAAATCGAGAACCGATGACCACATCGGCTTCTCCAGCCAAAATGGGTTCAAGCAGAGCCGGAATGTCGCTAGCGTCATGCTGCCCATCACTATCTAGGATGACGAGTGCCTTAGCACGCCGCTCTTGGGCGGTATCAAAAATCGTCTTGAGGGCACCTCCATAACCGCGATTGGCACGATGGTGGTGAACAGTTGCCCCAAGAGAACGTGCGATTCGAGAAGATGCATCGGATGACCCATCGTCAACACAGAGAACTTCATCGACTTGTGGTTTACAGGAAAGGACAACACTACCGATGGTTTCTTCCTCATTGAAAACAGGCATTGCTGCAATAATCGGACCGTCCCAAACGATGGGTACGACGACCTCTTCGGCCATGTCTTCCATAAATGGTGGGCTTCAGAGAACGCATTTCAAGACTTCCCTTTCAAAACCGCCCTACGGGCAAATATAGCACTCTGTCACATTGCCAAAATTTAACACCCATTACAGAGTGGGTTACACGTGACAGTTGAAGAAATATGCACCGATCCATATCTCTGTTTGGATTGTGACAATGTGGATGAGATTCCTAGTGATTTAGATTTGAATGATTTCTGCTGTGATGTGTGCGAATCCGGAAATTTGGTTTATGCCATTCATATTCACGGTGGCCATAGAAAGCGCTGGGTCAAAACAGAAAATTCTGGTAGTTGGAAAAGGAACAAGAAGTTGGAAAAATCACTCAAAAATGATTTGTCCTTAAACAAAGAGTTGACTAAGAAAACGGAGAAAATCACAAAACAAATCTTTGATTTTTTCAATGAATCTGATTCCGAAGCGTATTTCCCTCATTATAGGGTAAACTTTGCTCGCACATCAAAACGCACGGTGAGGTTGAAAAGAAGGGACAATAAAAAAAGGACCAAACAGGGTTCCATCAGGGGTGAATTGTACGAAGTTTTTTTCCTGAAGGCGATCGATAATATCGAGCACATCGAAAGATGCAACCAAAGCTACGAACACTCCGATAGAAAAAACCCCGCAAAACCGGATGCCGTAATTTCTTTCGACTCGGTGCACAGTTTCCCTGTGGAATTCAAAACAGTTGCAAAGGATAATTTTTTGTTAAATAAAATCCAAAAGCACCTTTCACAGTCTCATTCTCAAGGCATCATGTTCGATAAACTCAATCTGAGCAAGGATTGTATCTCTGTCCTCATTGTATGCTGCCCCGAAGACCGAATTTACGGAACCTTACTGCTTGATAATCGCATACGTGGCCGAATAACACACTTGAAGGGGCGCCCATCGAAAAAGAAGATGTCCAGGACCAGAAATCGTGAGAGACAAGAGAAAGAGATTCAAGAGAGACAAAATCGGGAACGGGAAGATAAACGAAAATCCCGAAATTCTCCCCAAAAGGACAACTAGTATTCCAAACACCTTTGAACGTGGCATTGAAGAACAACTCCCCTGTCGTCAGTATGATGAATGTCCTCGTGACCGGTGGTGCCGGTTTCATTGGTTCACACCTCGTTGACCGCTTGGTTGCCCGAGGAGACACTGTAACAGTGTTCGATAATATGAGCAGTGGGCGGCACGAATTCCTCGCCCACCATGGCGAATCAATCAATTTCATCGAAGGAGACCTTCTCGACCTTGATGCAGTCAAGGCTGCAATGAGTGAAATTGACCTTGTTTTCCATCTTGCAGCCAATCCAGACATACGTTTGGGGACCCGGGTCACTGACACCGATCTAAAGCAAGGAACAGTGGCAACGTACAACGTCCTAGAAGCCATGCGATGTGCGGATGTGAAAAACATCGCATTCTCGAGCAGTAGCGTGGTCTATGGAGAGGCATCCGAGATGCCAACCCCTGAATCATATGGTCCATTGTTCCCCATCAGTTTGTATGGTGCAAGCAAGTTAGGTTCTGAAGCACTGATTACCAGTTGGGTGGGTACATTTGGACTGAAGGCCTGGTTGTTCCGATTCGCTAACATCGTGGGCGCGCGGGGTACGCATGGTGTTATTTTCGACTTTATACACAAGTTGAAGGCCGATTCAACACGACTCGAGGTGCTCGGTAATGGCCGGCAAGAAAAATCGTACATGGAAGTCCTGGATTGCGCACGCGCGATGGTTCACCTAACCGAGACTACAGATGAGCAGGTCAATTGCTTCAATCTAGGCACGCATGATACTTGCAGTGTCCGCCGAATTGCTGAAATTGTTGTCGAAGAAACCGGCTTTGAAAATGTCAGCATCGAATATACTGGCGGCGATCGAGGCTGGGCTGGAGATGTGCCCAAAACGATGCTAGACCCTACGGCCCTATTCTCGACAGGATTTGGCCCAAATTTCGATTCTGAGGAAGCCATTCGCCACACTGCTTCTACACTAATACAGGAGATTGGATTGTAATGCGAACACAACATAACACGAACTTGCTCGTTAACGATGAGAATGCTGATGCCAGAATTTCCGCATTCTTCTCTATATCAGCTATTTTGACTGCTCTACTCATCATCATCTGGACATTGGCCCCGCCTGCTGACATCGGTGTCGACGAGGGTCAACTCGCACCCGACATCGTTGGTGAGGCGCATGAGAATGGTAATTGGAACGAATTCCGGTTGTATGATTACATCAATCACACTTGGTCGAAGGGTGAAGGTGGACAATTCATTTTCTTGCAATTCGCGGATACGGATTGTGGGCACTGTTGGTCAGACGCACCGCAGATGTCAAATCTCTACTCGAGTTTCGGTTCCAATGGGGCAGTACAATTCATCACGGTTTCAGTTGGAATGCTCAATACAGACCACAGTCGTGGCGAAATCATCGCTTTCCAAGAGAAGGGGGATCGAGAAGGTTGTAACCAAGATCGAAACTGTGAAACACGCTCAGGCGATGTGCACAATTGGCCCTATGTTGATGACCTCAATCTTCGGGCATTCAACGATTATGATATCCCTGGTGTTCCATTTCATCTCTTGCTTTCTCCAGATGGAATCGTTGTTTGGAACAGCGCACTGCACAAGGAAGGCACACAGCTACACGAACCCGGTGACGCCATACAGTATCATTTGACGGAGAGTGCTTGAATGAGTGCAATGATGGAATATGGTCCACTGACCGCATTCCTGGTCGTGATGGCCATCGGCGGCTTGGTTGCGAGCAATCAGAAGATTTCGCAACTACAGGAAATGAGTCAAATGCGTCGCCGCTTACTGGGACTATTCATCATCGAGATGAGTGGTTTGGCAGCGAGTGCTTGGACGTGGATGATTCACAATCAAATGGTTACAGGCGGTTCTGAATTCTGTGCCGCAGAGGGCGTTGTCCAATGTGGTTCAGTGATTGGAGATCCAATTTACTCCGAATTCTTCGGCATTCCATGGGGTGTCGTCGGAATCGGCGCGTTCTCGGTTTTGGGTTGGATTACCCTATCCATCTATTTGGATATGAAAGCAGATTGGTCCAAGTCTTACGTTGACTACGCTTGGTGGCTGAGTCTGCCTAGTGCCCCCGGAATCGTTTGGTTGGTTCTCGTCGAACTCTTCCTTGTCGAAGGAGCGCCACACATCTGCCCATATTGCACCAGTGTACACATTGCCCTCATCGCATGCATGTACATTCTCTTCACAATACGCTCCGAGCGGGATGCTGGAACTTGGGATGCGGTGCAAAAGTTGTCGAAGGCTGAACTACTTGCCAAGCACAAGGCGAGCAAGAAGTGATTACGGCTGGTATGTACCTCCGATCTCAAAGAGAGCAACATCTGTTCGCATGTCTACAGGTTCCATTCTGACTACCGTCACATCCAGGCGAGCCTCTGAAGCATATTGCGCGCGCAAGATGTCATAGAGCCTGCCTTGAACATCTGCCATTTGTGCTCCACGCAGAATAGTCACCATGCGGATTGTATTGTCATCAGGCAGTTCGACGATGTATTCGACGAGCCATTCGCGATCGACCTGTGCGCCCCCTAGGCGCTCTTCTTCTCTTTCTTCGGGGATGTACGCCATCATTGTAATATTGGCAATGACAGACTATGAATGCTTCGCAGCATATCGTTTGAACAGAAAAACGAGGGTATGATATAGGACCACTTCAATGGAACTTGTCCTGGCGCGAGATTACGCCTGAACACACTAGCGCACCTAGTAACAATAATAGTGAAAAATTCGCGAAATTTTCCGCTTTTCGGGGCATATCATCATTTGAGATACCGATTACGCCGCGAACAGTGCCATTTACTTCGACAACCGTCACAAAACTGTTTATTTCCCCCGTTGTTTCCAGAGCGAACACGGATGTGTCACCTTCACTGAGTGCGTTATCACTGGATAAAATCCAACCATGCTCGCCCTCAAAGGAATCTAGGACCGTGCCATTAGGTGAGAATGTAATCATCTGTGTAGCCACATCATGATGAACATCGATGCCATTATTCGCGATTTCACCATTCATCATTAGCGTCTGTAATCTGAAGACTGTGATTTCCGCATTTTCAGGTAAATCATCAACTTGTACACTGATCTTCTGCACATCACCCTGAGGTTGTCTGTACCAAGTGTCCCATGAAACTTGCATCCCAATCCAATGCGCCCGATTGGATTCTGCTGAACGCAATTGGTTTTCAAGTAGTGATTCACTCACAACCCCCTCCAATTCGCCTTGACCATCAAACCAAAATGTTGGCAATGATAGCGAATGGTCAGTCTGTTTGAGTGCCACCCGTTTCGTGGTAAGGGGGCTTCCAAAAGGGTCGTGATCATCCGGGTGTAGGGCAATGCGAACCATTCGACTAGAGTGACTATCTGAAAATTCAGAAATCCACGGATCGACAGTGGCACAACTATCGCACCAAGTTGCTGTATAATGTTCCAATAAGATGGCATGACCCCCTACAGCATCTCTTGATTCATCAGGGGAACCTGTATCGGCGCTCACCAATGGTAGTAGAATGAGCGTGATTAGAGCAACAGCCACCCCCTTCTGCATGTTCCAAGCGTTTGAGCCGGGTCTCATTTACATATCTCGGGTTCGGCCCCCACGCTGAGGGTGTGCGATGAGCAAGCGTTGGTTCCAAGCTCATCAACGCGATACTTGGCGTCGGCAGGCACGCTCAAAGGGATACCGGGCTAGATCGGCCTTCAAACTTAAGCAGATTCAGGAGAAATTCACACTCATTCGCGAGGGTGACTTGATACTCGATGTAGGTAGCCATCCAGGAGGGTGGACTCAAGTTTCGGTCGAAGAGACCGGTCCGAATGGATTGGTCATCGGTATCGATCTTCTCGCTAGCGCACCCATTGAAGGTGCGCAAATGGTTATTGGTGATGTCACAGAAACGACATCTCAAGAGTTGATTCTCGATTTATTACAGGCGGGTACTAAGGTCGATGGGACCAGCCTCCCACCTGTTGGCGCAGATGAAACACGTCTGTTCAATACCATCGTCTCAGACATATCTCCACGTTTAACAGGGCAGTATGATCGCGACCAAGCAATATCGCTCGAATTGGTCGCGATGGTATTTGATTTCACAATGCCCCTACTTGTCCCCGGGGGTTCGTTTGTCACTAAAATTTTCCAAGGGACTGGAATTGAAGGTGTGGTGAATGCCGCAAAGCAGCGTTTCTCAAGAGTACAGCGGTTTTCGCCGGAGGCATCCCGCAATTCATCCTCAGAAGTTTTCCTCGTTTGCAAGAACAAACTCCCCCGGCCGAAGAAAGGTTCCCGTGGTACATCAGTTGCGCAGGAATTGAACACTCATCTTGAATCTGAAGGTATTATTCAGCACAAGGATTCTGTGCCCATTGACAGCGTTAAGAGTGGTTTTCGTCGAATTCCAAAGAAAGAGTAACACATTCACTTTCACTTACCTCCCGGCGAAATGATGGTGGACCGAAAGCGTCCATCTCAGTCGCTCCAAGGAGTGGAAACAATGTCTGTAAGTATAATTGAAAACCAAAGCACGCCAACAATTCGAAACAACGCCCGTGAAAGTATCCTACGTCATGTTGGGATACATCAAGCAAGGAATCGCCCAAGAGAAATTCCACGTACACGCGTTGAGAATGTAATTCCAAATCGTCCAGTTGGGCGGATTGAATTGCTTGTATTGCGTCGTTACCCTCGAAGAACGGTGATGTCAAAGGGATGGACTGGTTCAATTGCTGCTGCTTGTGGCAGGGATGAAACTGGATTGATTGGCCTTGTACTGTGGGGCGACCAAGTTGATCGAGTAAGGACTGGCGACATTATCGCAATTCAAGGCGGTTGGTGTCGGTATAGTCAGGGTCAGAAGGTCGTATCCACGGGTAGGACGGGAAAATTGACCATCTTGGAAGCATAATACAGCATCCTATGACCTTCGGTCAACCATATTAAGGAGGAGTCGTTCGCCGGCTCGCTGAGGGATTCTTATGCAGAAGCGCGCATCTACTTGCTCCGCCTCTGGCGTACCGTTGACGGACGCCAAGAGCACCTCATTCCCGTGCCCAAATTGTGGCGAACCAATCGGTCGTTCAGAGAGGTGCAGGAATCAGGCGGTGACCTACATCTGTCCTGATTGTAAATTCCAGGGTCCCTGAATGGAGGATTTTTCATGGGTGAAGTTGCTGTCAAATACAAAATCATGTGTGATCCCGATATTGAGGACGCAAGTGCTGATGACATTGCCAATGCCATGGATAGCATGGAAAGTGAAGTTGGTGTTGTGCAAATGGTCGAAACCAAACCACTCGCATTTGGACTAAAATTCGTCGAAGCACACTGCGTAATCCAAGAAGGCGACGGGACCGTTGACGCGTTCGAAGATGCAATCCGAGAAATTGTCGGTGTCGGCGAAGTCGAAGTCCTTGAAATCGGTCGCCTTTGATGACTCAGTATTGAGTCAAAGGGGCTCTCATGAATTCACGCATCAGAATTGTAGCGTATGTTCCACTTGGCAATGAGAATCGCAAACGCAAACTGCATCCATCGGGGTGCCAAACTTCTCCATCCCGTGGACCTTCGGCAAATCGTTTCCCCAATTGGTCAGCCTCAACTTCTCCCGCTTCCTCCACACTGAACTCGTTGAATGAAACAGTCAACGCCCTCCTACTTCCTTTCGAAGTTAGTCTTGGGATACCCGTTACCTGCCAGTCTTCCTCAAGCAGATTCATTTCTGTAAGCACTTTTTCCTCAATCTTTCCCGGTTTTGAATTTGTGTACTCACTTTCCCCACCAGGTAGTGCCGCAGTTACTGCCAATCTTCCATTCTTGCAATTTCTGGTAATCCTCGGCAAAATATCTGTGTCGACTTCAACCAATTTTGCCATGTCAATTTTCCCATTATCTTGAATTAGCCCAACAATATCTCCTACGATTGGTATTGACAATGTCAATCCTGCTTCCAATCTTGCTGCGATGATTCGGTTGAATGCTTCAGATTGGAGACTGTGTACCATCATCAATTGCAAGTTGTTGGGGAGCTTTCGGAATGCTCCAACCCAATCCTCAGATCTCTTTTCCAAATGCTTCAAGATATCTCTCTCGAATCCAAGATGCTTTGGGATTACTTCCAAACATTTCTCGACATCGGCAGTTTCCCGCCAAAGTGTTCGAAAAGTGTCCACTTCGTCCTGCTGATAGATTCCTGCCATCCCAAGATATGCATCAACAGCCCCCTTCCAATCATCCGAGATTACTGAACGACCAACGACAGGTGTCACTGGACGGGTGGCCCCAAATCTTTGCGGGCCAATCCAATTGGGGAATTTTCCAGCTCCCAATCGGATTTCCATATTTTCAAAAATGGCATTGACTCTGGCAATGGCATCCTTCGCTTCTAGAGGCGTCCCGTCAGCATTCGCACATCCGCGAACGGTGATTGTGAATCGATTACTATTGTGATCACCAAATCCCAATTTTTGGTGACTGCGACCCAAAATTTCCAAATCGACATCTGGCATTTCGATTGTCGCTACTTTGTTTTGAGGCGCATCAATCACAAGCAATTGGGTCGTAATTGCACGCTTATCCTTCGTACCACTGAACCAAATCCTATTCTTGGAAATACCTAATTTCCTGGCTAATTTACCCACAAATCGGTTTGTTTCCCAATTGGTCAAAGTCGCCTTAACAACCGTAAATCGTCCCTTTCCCTCTAGGGCTGGGGTTCGACCCACTTCTTCGACTCGGAAATCCTCAAATCTGGATTTGAGTAATCCACCAATTCCATTACCTTCACAAGAATACCCCGCTAGTCCGCAGGCTGCCGCGATGTCCGCGGGTGTCATGCAAATTCCTTCAGGGGAGGGTTAGGCCATCGAATTCCTTGGCAATATCCTTGCAAAGTCCTTTCAGAATCTTCGCTGGATTCTTGCCTTTTTTACATCGAAGGTAAAATTCAGGTTGATCTAGTTCTGGATGTCCAACAAAGTAGTTTGCATATTCGACATCTTTGCTCTCATTCAGACGCGAACGGAATAGTTGCAATGCTGTGTGACTTTCTTCTGTAATCCGAATACGGAGTTCGACACCCTCGCTCAATAGTACCTTAATCGCCATGTTGACCAGCCCGCCGACCCAGCCCACCCTTTTGAGCCTTGTTTATGCTCCCACCCACTATGTGGGTGTGTTCGGGAGCAACTCATTTGCTATCCTGTGAGCATTTGCCGCCTTCTTGCTTATCAATCGTATTCCGCTCGCCACCCCTATGGGTGGTGTGGAATCAACTGACCGCACCCTCGTTAGTCCGGACACTTTTGAGAAATCTTCCATCCCCATTCTGATTGGTGCATTGCTTCTAACCCTCGCATTGGGGGCGCAATTATTCCCCATGCCGCAATTCGACACCGATTTGTCCGCCTTCACTCCAGAAACTCCGGCGGAACAAGCAGAAAAGCGAATGTCGGAAGATTTCCCGGCTGAAAGCCGCCCGATGTTCATCCATGTGACCACCGATGACGAAATGAGTGTCCTAAGCATCGATAGTTTACATTTGCAGCAAAGCGCTCTCGATGAGGTCATGAATCGTTCACATTCATCCAATGATTACATCGAATCTGTCATCGCAGCACCTCAAGTCATACAATATGCAATCGACGAGTCCGCTGCCAATAATACGACATTGAACGATTACACATCTTGGTCTTCACTTCTTGATGCAGTCCTCGACGAAGGTACGGAATGCGGGGACGCTCTTGCAGATGACAGGGCACTTGCAGCCGGTGCATTCATTCAAGACAGTTTACTTCACCAAGATTTGGATTACTCCAATACTTGTGATTACCTGTCTACAAGGGCGACAGACCCTACCAATGCTACTGGAAATGCAGACCCCACTGCAACTAGCACACTCTGGGTGATTATGATTGACCCCCAACTTGACGACACCGCCCGTCAAGTTCAGCAGGATTTCATTCGAGCCCAACTCAATGATTTCTCAGCAACTTCAAATCTGCATTTCCACTCAACAAGTCTTGATTTGATGAGTCATGATATCAACAAGAGTACAATCGGTGAATTGGTGATGCTGATGAGTGGTGCGGTTGGCATCGTTGTCTTGCTACTCGCTCTTGCATTCAGATCTGTTCGAGGTGTTGCTTTCCCCTTGGTTGGCCTTTCCGCAGCCCTTGTTTGGACCTATGGTGGTTTGGCTTTGGCAGGCATCCAATTTTCAATTCTTGAAGTTGCAGTAGCACCAGTCGTTCTTGGACTCGGTATCGATTACAGTATTCACTTACAACGACGGTACAACACCTTCCGTGCCGAAGGTGACTCGGCAAGTTTAGCGTGGCTCAAGGGATTTGAGACCCTCAAGGTCGCTTTGACATTGGCAGTGATCACCACAATGGCCGCCTTCGTTGCCAACATTGCTTCACCACTTCCACCATTGCGAGATTTCGGATTCGGTCTGGCCTTAGGTGTATTTTGTGCCTTCGTTTCTTCTACACTTTTGGTGGGTGCACTGCATGTTGTGATGGAGAGAGAATCAGCAGCGTTTGCGAAACACGTAGAGTGGATGCGATTTGGCAATTTTAGCCAATACATGGTCAATTTCCAGAAATCACATCAGGCCAAAGTCATCGGTGTTGCCGCAATGTTGACCGTCGGTTCGTTGATTTTCGCTGCAGCGAAATTGGAAACTGAATTTGAACTCACCGATTTTCTCAGTGAAGATATGGATGTCATGGAGGGTCGCGATCAACTCTACGCATCATACGATGCTGCTGGGTGGAAACCAATCTACATCCTCATCGAACCTGCAGATGGGCACTCGGCGATTTCAGATGACGCACAATTCCTGAGCGCAACGAGAACGTTGGACAGTTATCTCGGGCACAATAAAGGAGTCGTTTCACCACAAGCAGGTGGTAATTTTCACCCGGCCTACGATGGCCCCTATCTCATCTTGTTCGATGCTGTTGAAGGTGATTCCAATTTCGGTTCAATGTATAATTTGACGATACCAGTCGACGACAATCACTTGGAAAAAACCGAGTCATTCACCGAAGGAAACATTGCTGCGGCTTTGAAATCCTTGAGCACGAATGATTCGATTGCAGACCCTCTCTCTGGGGAAAGTTGGAGCGAGCGGCTGGAAAAGGTAATCGCATTCAATTCGGATGACACGATTCACTACATCCGCATGGAAGTCCTGATCGAAGTCAAGACGAGCAGCGATAGTTCTGCCGTTCTCGCCGCACTGAGGGACGACGTCGGTCGTTTCGCTGATCACCCAGGTATGGATGGAACGAATGTACACCTCGCAGGTGACAGCGTGAGTCTTGAAGCAGTTCTAGACGGCCTAACCGAATCTCAGCTGCAATCAACCCTCATCAGCTTGGCAGTTTGTTTCACAGTTCTTTTGGCACTTACACGCCGAATCGGACCCGCTCTAATCATTGTCTTACCCGTTGGGATTGCAGCGACATGGGTGGTTGGGGCCATGGCTGTACTGAATTTGAATTGGAATGTCATGACTGTCATGGTCACCGCTTTGACCATCGGTTTGGGAATTGATTATTCCATACATGTTTGGAGGGGATTTGAGGCGATGAAGGATAGAGAAGGAGATATTTGGCTTGGGATACGGGAGATGTATGCTTCGACCGGTGTCGCTCTCTTATTGTCCGCAGGAACGACCGTGTGTGGATTCACAGTGCTATTATTCTCTCAAATGCCAGTCGTCCAAGATTTCGGGATTGTGACAGCGATCACAGTCTTCTTCTCCCTCATTCTCGCATTGATTTTATTGCCCGTATTCTTGATTATGGACACGCAATCGAAGAACGGTTCTGTATCCGACTAAGATGAAATGGTTTGCATTAATGTTCGCATGGGTAGTTGCTGTTCACGTGCAACCAACAATAGGGTCATCCACAATGTAACGGGGCCAAGCGCCCTTCTTTTCCGCTGTGCACGACGCATGACCTCTTTCCGTTCAAGGCCAGAAGTGCTGGCAATCTGGTCTAACAGATTGGTAATGTGAGTTGAAGCGGGATCAATAGGTGCAGATTCTACTGATTTATCCACAGGAACGACCCTCTCCACAGATTCTGCTTCTGAAATTGGAGATATTCCCTTAGGGAGAATAGGGGGATTCTCCAATAATCGCATTGTTGGCAACCATCCAAATGGAACCTCGATTGCAGAAATTTCAACCCCTGGCCTGACTCCTTCTGAATTTTCATCCAGCCACCCTGCGCTGACTAAATTATCTCGAACACGATTCGATGTTTCCATGTCGAACCAACCCATGTCAAAAGCCCAAATCCGACAAACAGCCTCTCTATCAATCGATTCTTCACTATGATTTTGCCACGTTTGGGCCAATAGTATCGCAATATCGGGTGCAATATCCATCGCAGTCGTCATGTGAACAGATTGTCGGACCCCCTCACGGTTCTTCATCGTCTTGGGCCAAAGGTCATGCACTAGTGATTCCTGCGCGGCCCGAACCGGTGGCTTTGAAGAGGTCGGAGAGTACCCTGTGTGGTGATTGCATGAGAGAATACATTGCTAGAGACCCCAAGACGGGCAAGCCACTACACGCGGGTAGAAAACGAAGGAAACACCTCGACTTGGCATACAAACCTGCAGAGGGGGTTTGGGATAAAATTCCACTCGATAGAATTCTCCCTCTTGCTCGAGGCGACATTGAACTTGAACAGGTAATTTGGCTCGATAAGGAAAGGTTGATGCGACAGCCAGATGCCATTCGAGCATTACCCCGGATTCGCGGAAGTAATCAGTTGGAAGCACATGCTGTCCTTGAAACCGCTCTGGGTTCTCTCGACACCCGGTTGCGGATTGCTGGTTTGTCCAGCTTACCCTATTGTGCATTGTTGAATACCGAGAATCTGTTTGAACATCTCCATGAATTGCTCGAAGATATTGATAGTGATGTCCAGAAAGCAGCGCAACAATGTCTCATCACCGTCGCTCCAGTATTTCCGTCAGTGACAGAGGAAACCATGCGCCGTGAATTGCGCTCAGAAGATAAAGCAAGGAGAAAGTCTGCATTTACTGCTCTCAAGCAGGTTGCCGGCTCTTGGCCAGAAGTTGCTGAACTTCATATCGACGAATTGATCCGAGAGGAAGACGGCGAACTCCGCGGCATGGCAGCAGCTCTACTCTCTCGCTTGGCTAAACACAAGTCTGCCACGCTGTGGGACTTGATTGGGTGGTGCTTACAAGATGAAGCCGTTATCGTCAGGAGGCATGCCGCTCGCGCCCTCATCCCTCTCGCAGATCACGCGCCTAAAGTCACACAAATCGCACTTGAAATAGCATTTTTCGATGACGATGAGGCCGTACGCACTTCGGCATTGAAGGCATCACAGAAACTCGATCCAAATTCATTCAGAATGCAACGATTGATTACCGATGGAACACGTCATCCGGATTCAAACATCCGCACGTCTTGTATCAAGATGTTACCTGTGATTATGGTCGATGCAGAGGTTAGAATACTGGCTACTGAATTGCTCCAGCAAGAAACAAATTCTGATATCCGAACCCTCCTTGAAGAAATGATGGTTGACGATTCTCTCGAGGGCACAGAGGCCGAGAAAAATGCGTACCTTGCACCTGCAGAAAAGGTCGAAATGGATGAGGGGTCAATGGCTTTACCACCTCCTGTTGTGATGCAAGCGGAAAAGAAAGATGAGCCCGAGAATCCTTCTATCACACCAGATTCGATTCGGAGACCGAGTCAAGATGAAATCTTCTACGGTGAGGATTTTGATGATGGAACAGACGACCTTGTTTGAGGTAATACCTCCCCGTAGGGGAGTCGGCACGGTTAAAGAGGGGCGGAAGGTCGCCGACGCCGAGGAATCTGCATGAGTGACGAGGAGTTCAACACGAAGCGTGAGCAGTTCAGCAATCTTTGGGATGGTATTACGCCAAAAGGGGTCAACCGAACGAAGGCCCTCAAGTTCCGTCAATACATCCGCGAGCATGTCCGCCAAAAGAGAGTGGCGCTTACCCGAGAGAACTGTGAAAAGTATTGGATGGGCGAATTGCAGAAGGAAATGCGCGATGCTGAGACCTTCTGAGCGAGCTGACGCAGATGTCTAGCACCAATGCACTTTCGACAGTCCGTTTTTCGGATTGGGATCTAGCACCGGAAATAGCCGACGCTATTTCTGCAAAAGGTTGGGAATTAGCCACGCCGATTCAAGCCGAAGCCATTCCCTTGGCTCGTTCGGGAAAGGACATTGTGGGTCAAGCCCGAACCGGATCAGGGAAAACAGTTGCATTCGGCATTCCGATTATTGAAAATTGTCAAGCAACCGGGCAAACCCAAGCATTGGTCCTCTGCCCTACGAGAGAATTGGCGACTCAGGTCAGCGAGGAAATGCAATGGTTACAAGGTGGAAGGGGCCTCAAATTTGTCACTGTTTACGGTGGAACTGATATCGATAAGCAGGCCAAGGTGCTAGACAGCGGGTGCGATATCATCGTTGGCACACCTGGACGCGTCATCGACATGAGCAAAAGAGGCCATATCAATTTGGAGAACATTACCCACTTCGCTCTCGATGAAGCAGATCGAATGCTAGATATGGGGTTCTTCCCAGATATTCTTTGGTGCCTTGAACGTTTGGAAAATAGGCAGCAAACCCTGCTCTTTTCCGCCACATTCCCTCAAGAAATTCTTGAAGCCGCAAATGAATTCATTACCGATGCAGAACACGTCATGAGCGATGACTTGGACGTTGAAGTTCCTGAAATAGACCAATTCATGGTTCGAATTGGCCGTGCCAATAAATTGTGGGTTCTGGGACGACTCATGATTCGCCTCACGAAGGAAGATCAAGTTATCATTTTCTCCAATACCAAACGGATGGTCGACCTCCTTGTCGAGCGGTTGGACCGCCACAAGTTTTCCGCGATCGGATTACATGGCGACATGGCACAAAACAAGCGAGAAAGAATAATTTCTGATTTCCGCGATGGAAAAACACGAGTCGTCGTCGCGACAGACGTAGCTGCTCGCGGATTAGATGTCGATGGTGTCACCATGGTTGTCAATTATGACATCCCAGCGGATTCTGAGTCATACGTACACCGGATTGGCCGAACTGGTCGAATGGGACGCAAGGGTGAAGCCTGGTCGTTTGTCTCCGGTGAAGACGCCCCTAACATGACCAAAATCATCTCGACATGGAACATGGTAGTTAGAGAAGTCGAAGCACCTGAACTCCCTGAAGGAGTGGACCGTGACCCCGTCCGAAAACAAATGGATTGGGGCGAAAGTGCAGATGTGTTTGGAATGGTGCCGATTCGGCTTTCCACAAGCGAAACATCCAAACTTGCCATTCACAATTTTGTTTCAGAACAAGCACGGCTTCCAGATTTAGCCATCGGGCAAATTCAAACTGACGGTACAATTGCTGTTGTAGAGATTCACAGAGAGAAGGCTCAACACACACTCGATGCACTCAAAGGGAAATCGATGAACGGGTCAGAAGTCAATGTGCAAATCGCAAATTGACTATTCCTCACTCTCCCCGATTCCAAGCGGTTCTACTTTGACAATCGCAAAGGCGGAAAGAAGTCCCGAAAATAACCACAAACGCACAGATCGGTCCCATACATTCGACCAAATCTTCGCTTCATCGTTTTGGCACTCAGAGCCTTCACATTCTTCAGCGGTTGCTTTGAACTGAAGGTTATCATCATTCATAGTCACTTCATGAGTCGCCCAAATTGCGATGATTGCACAGAAGATTAGTGTCACTACAGATGCGGTTGGAAGTGTATCCCGCATCTTGATTTGCTCTTTTTTTGGAAGGTCGGACAAAGCCGGCTTGGCTTTTTTGTCACGGACGCCATTTCGCTCCAATTGAATATACCAAACAATCCAGAACAATACTAACAAAATCAGGAACCCCTGTCGGAAAATGAATTCATGCATCTCATTCATTTTCGCTTCACCGTATTCCATCCCGATTGGATATAGTGCGATTAATCGAAGGAAATTGATGAATTGGACAATGATAACCATCCCGATCAATGAGCGGTTACGAATTCCTCGTTCAACACCAGGCGTCAATAACATCAAAACACCGAGGAACATGATTTCGTGAACACCTGCACATTCTGCATCAATATACAATGGTACTTCGCCATAATCGAACCCAGAGCCGATAAGATTCACACCAGTCCAAGATTGAGATGGCCCATGGAAAACCAATTCGGTAGAACCTGGCCAGAGCAGATTTGAGGTCCCCGACCATAGCCATGCCAAGACAACCTGCAATGGTTCCAAACTTGCATCGGGTTCTGTGGCCCACCAATAGATAATTTCGACAAACACCAATGCCAGTGGAATGCGGAGATATCCATAGGCCATTTCTCCAACTTCAGACCAAGATAAGTCGTCTTTAGGACGACTCTTCTGATTCGCTCGCACAACCCTCCCCAGCACCTGTTCCCGCTTCAATCCCTCTCATCAAAACCCCCGTCGCATTGAAGAAAGGAGAGCACCCGCCTCAGACCATGGCACTCGAACTCGCCGACGTCACTCTAGACGTGCTTGGTTTCCACTGCCCAGTACCAGTTCATGAAACAAAACGCATATTGGCAACAATGTCCCCTGGTGAAATTGTTTTGGTGATGGCAGATGATCCAGAAACCAAAATGGACATTCCAGCACTATTGAATAGAAGTGGCGACTCACTTCTGGGTGTAGAGGAAGAGGCGGGAGAGTATCATTACCGTATACGAAAGGAGGCAAACGAATGACACCCATTGTCGAAAAAGGCGAAGTCCCCGCCGACGCTCGTTTGCCCACTGCCCATGGAGAATTTCGAATACGCGTATTTCACGACGCTGAAACCGGATTTGATCACGTTGCTCTGACATTGGGCGATATGGATGGACCCGACCCCGTTCTTGTTCGAATGCACTCCGAATGCCTAACTGGTGATGCATTTAGTTCTGCAAGATGTGATTGTGGACCTCAACTTGACGCTGCCCTTCAGGCCATTCAGTTACATGGTTGGGGTTGCCTACTGTATTTGCGACAAGAAGGCAGAGGAATCGGGTTGCACGCGAAAATTCAGGCCTACAATTTGCAAGATCAAGGCGCAGACACACTCGATGCAAACCTGATGCTCGGCCATCCTGCAGATGCCCGCGATTATCGAATTGCGGCCGAGATGCTACGGGCGGTTGGAATTTCTGATGTCAGCCTTCTCACAAACAACCCTGACAAAGTAATTGCATTACAGGATTTGGGAATCACCGTCATCGAACGGATGCCATTGATTGTAGGAGTCAATGAAGAGAATCGCGGATATTTGGAAACCAAGGCAACCCGAATGGGGCATGAAATCCCTCAGCAAGAGCTTGGAATTGAGTAAAGGGGCCGCGACCGGGAGTTGAACCCGGGGTGGCAGAGCCACAATCTACCGTCCTAACCACTAGACCACCGCAGCCACGATGTAAAACGGCGACCTGCGCACGGTATTTCAAGCAAGCGCCAAGCGTCGCTTCGCTCTGTATGTATACGCCCGCGCAGGCGAGGGATTGAAGGGGCTGCTCGGCAGCGCAGGTCTATGCACACCCGCAATCTCTCGGTTCTGCTGGTCCTTCTCCTCATATTTTCGATAATCCCCGTCAACGTTGAGGGGGACACAGTCATCCGTTCTGAAACGGTTGACTTGCTACCTGCGGGGACGTTTGCTGACGCCTCCGAATGGTCCCTTTCCACCAACAAGGCGTACAGTGAAGAGCCAGCAGTACACTCCGGTTCGATGATAGCGGATGGCCGATTATCGTTCACACATAATCGACCTGCAAATTACGACGAAGTCACATCTTGGGCCACAATTTCACCGTCTGGAGACAACCTCTCAATCGGCACCCCTGACTGTTTCAAACCAGTATCTGATCCGGTTTGCGACAATGACTCCGATGGAGATTCAGATGGTGGGTTTTCTTGGACGAAAGGGCCCATCATTGAGTTATCAGGATTTGATTTGAGTGAGGGTTCGAATTACGAAATCACGAACGTGTCATTGACTGTCGCATTTAGAGTCCCAGATTCTTTGCAACAGGACAGTGTTCAATTCGTTGTCGAATCCGGAGGGACACAGCATCTCGTCCAAACATATGCTCATACAATGGGTGAACTGAATCACATGAATTACAATGCTCAAGTATATTCATTAGACTCTATCAAAACTTGGACTTGGAGCGAACTCTCTAATCTAAAAATCATGCTTGATTACGTCTCAGTAGGTGAATTTGACGATACAGAATTGCAAGTGGATGCTGCAGGATTAATTGTCAAACATATGCAGCCATGGGGGACCTTTGAATTGGCTCAAGCCTCACATTCAGTCTCTTTTGATGAATTCCCAATCATTGACATCAATTTAACCACAGGAACACTTACGGATTTGTCACAATCTCCCTGTGGTTTGGAAACTACTGGCCAGAATACAGGCTTCTGGGTCACACCTTCCATTTCTCTGCCTCATGAACAATCATGGGGTCGATTCCATCCCGATGTTATTGGAAATGCGAGTTGGCACTATTCGAGTTCAGCAGATGGTGACGATTGGTCTACAACAAGTGCAATTTCATCAGGCGAATTAATTCAAACAACATCCCAATATGTCAGATTCCATGCAACCCTTCTCGACGGGTGTATCGAGGGTCTCAAGGTCGATATCAACGACCCCATATTGACAATTGAAGGAGAAATAATTGGGAACGTGCACTCCATGGTGTCAGAGTTCGCTAAGTTGCGCGTTGCGATGAATGGGGAGGAAGTAGCGTCATATGATATCGCCTCAAGCAACTCAACGTTCCAATTGACGGCAACTGTTGGCCATCTCTTGTCATCAGGTGGCGGCGAGATTGAAGTCGGTCTATCGGCCCGATTCCATTGGTCCAGCAACGGGAGTTCAGAAGATATTGTTGTCCAAGTTGACGAGATGGGCATTGAAGGTGGTTTCCTCATCGAATGGGATCGTGACCCCATTTGCGATGGCCAATCTGATCAGGTGTTCGAAGAAGATGGCGGTGGACGCTTGCTAGACTTCCTATACACCTGCATGGATGATATTACTTCCAATGATGACCTTGTAGTCACAGTGTCGAGCGGCGACGCATCTATCCTAGAAGCGAATTTCGTCAATGGCCAAATCAGATTACAACCCGTTTCAGATGCTCATGGTGAAACAACAGCCACAATTTCGGTTATGGATGAGCGTCAGAATATTTGGACCGATGAAATCGCAATCATCATCACTGCTGTTGACGACCCACCAGAGATGGATTCACTTCCTGTAGAGTTGACCATGGAAATCGACTCATCCCTCTCAGTTCCATTTGCTTATTGGGATCGTGACACGGCATCCAACTTGTTGAATATTCAAATCACACCTGAATGGGCAGTTTTCTCAGCTGGTCAAATTGAGTTTAGTCCCAGCACAATAGGAATCCACACAGTCACAATTTCTGTAACCGATGAGTTGACTGAAATAAATCAAAGTCTTACTGTCATTGTAACTCAGCGCGCTGATGTTTGGGTTCAGAGCATTGGCATACTGGACAGGAATACAGGTTCACCCTCAGTCATTGAAGGAAATGACATTGCAATCGAAGTTTTTGTGCGAAACAGCGGCAATAGCATCGCTCAACCAGTTACCGTGCGTTGCTCAGTCAATGGACAAACCATCGGGACCCCACAAATAGCAATGATTTCCCCTGGTGGTCTAGAAACAGCGACCTGCGAAGAATGGAACCGTTTGGATATTCAATCTGGAAACGTCACTCTAGAAATTGAGATTGATTGGACAGATGAACTCGATGAAACAAATGAAGTAAACAACCTGTGGTCTACAAACGTCATAGTGCAGGAAAGGACAACATCTACTGACGATTCAAGTGGAGAGCAGCAATCGAACTCCGTTCTAAATGAGTATAATACCACCCTATGGGTTGGAGTTGTAGTCCTCGGATTATTTGCAATATTGGTATTCATGTACGGACCGAATCAAATTCGTAAGATTGAGTAGCGGTTTATCCTGCAAAAAAACGCCATTTGGGCTGATAATGCGATTTTTACCCTGAATGGTTATACGGGGTAGTCGGTTCTACGGGCTGTTCCCACAATGATTGGTGCTCCAATCGGGGGGTGGGACAGGGGTGGTAAACCACATGGCGAAACTTAAGATCCGTCTTGAAACAGAGACGTGGGTATTCGAGGAATTTGAACAAGCGTAACGGCTCTATAGATTCATGCGGATGAGGAATCCTTCTTCTTCCATGCACGAGGATATGCCTCGGGCGGCAAGAATACAGAATCCGGTCGTGCGACTTCACCTTCATTCATCTCGACAACCATTTCTGAGCGTGTTAGCATTGATGCTAAAGCGACCAATTCACCCTTCATGGTCATCAGCCGCACTGTATCGCCTCTTTCCAGATGATCTGCAATAGAAACGATACCGGGTCGCATTAGGGGTGCACCGTGAGCAATGGCACCAGCAGCCCCATCTTTGACAACTATCTCAGGTAGTCCACTCACCAAGGATTCGATAGGGCTGAGGATTCTTCGAATCGCTACTTCTTCTCCTTTTTCCTGCCAAAGCCAAATAGCATCCTTCAAATCTTGGAGCGTTACTGATTGCAATTCTTTGAAACGACCGGATTGGGTCCTTCGCAACTCCTTCAGTTCGACAGGGTGACCTATTAACAACCCCAAATCACGGGCTAGAGTTCGTATGTAAGTGCCCGCTTCACAGACAACTTCAACGGCCGCATCACGTCCATCAACATCGATAAGGCGAGTTTTCATTCGGCGGCTACGGACTTGAATTTTTACTGCAGAAATTTCAGGGGGGACATTGTACACTTCCCCAGAGAGTTGTGCAATTGCACGCCCCAGGGCATCAGCATCAAAGTTACGACTTCCCCTCAAAATGCCGACGTAAGTCTTGTCATGACTGAGTACTTTCTTTGTCAATCTCATTGAACGTCCTGAAAGAAGCAGTAGAACACCGGTCGCAAATGGATCTAATGTTCCCCCATGGCCGAGTTTTCCGACGCCTAGAATTTCTCTAGCCCAAGCTGAAACTTGGTGACTATTCGGTCCCGCTGGTTTGTCAATCACAATCATGCCAGCATCCAACAATTCCTCTATGGTCCGTTCAAATGGGTTGCAACCGTGTGCTGGCGATGTCTTCGCCTCTCCGTCGATTATAATCAATAAAATTCCTCCAAATGGTGTAGAACATGTGCTAGGACATCCTCGATGGACATGTCATCAGATTCAATTACACATGTGTAGGGATCATGTGAATTAATGTCAATATCGTAATATTCGGAATATCTAGATCCATCCGATTCCATCCGCTCACGAATGAGTTCGATTTGGTCCTCTAGTGACCCACCTTCACGATTCACAACTCTTTCTGCTCGTACACGCTCACTAACATCAATCCAAACTCTTGGACAATGCAATTCCTTCTTGTAAGCCCACCACCCTGCCAGCCGACTTTCTACAATTTCAGGACTATCACTCGCTAGCATCGTTTCGACCAGTAGTTTATCCAGTGCTTGATCAACGGAAGCGTCCTCCATACATTGTTGTCCAAACTCCTCTAAGGACACACCTCGTTCTTCAGCCATTTCGCGAAACACCTGCCCGCCATTGAGTTTGCTCCAACTCAGCGTTTTACAAACCCCCTCGACAAGTGTGCTGGTACCTGAACCAGGATGGCCACTAATGGTCACCTTTGCAACCAAATTCAACGCCTCCATTCATCGAGACAAACTTGGCATCTATTGCGTCCAGATTCGGTGCGAATGACATCCTCGCCTCCACAAGAACGGCAAGAAACCCCGTCCAATATCCGGGTGAATTTTCCACCCTGTGAGCGCTTTTCCCCCAAATCTTTCTCCTCTTCAACTTCTTCAGTAGAACCTCGATTTCGACGCTGACTGCGCTGTGTTCTCCGATTCCTTTGTTTCTTGGCCTTCTTTTCCTTGAGAATCACTAGCAATGGTTCTTCCAATTTTTCGCCAGACACAACAAGGGGGTGGCTTCGGTATCGGAATAATTTGATGTGGCGATCGACAATTCTACCAAGTGGGGCACTCAGGGTGATGTATGCAAGAATCCAAGCTGGGAAGAGCAAAATCCGCCCATTGAATCCCCACTGAGGGTTCCAAGGGAGACTCACATAATCTACTCTGAACTCTTCAACCATTACATACATCCAACTAAAAATACCAATGACGAAAATCATCGTGAACATCATAGGTTTCATCATACCCATTTGCAATTTCGTAGTTTCAGGCATCAAATGCATCTGCATTTTCTGAACCTTCTCAAGGCGCACATGATCTCTCGAAAGTCGTGCTTCATTCATCAATTTCCGCAATTGTTTATTTCGATGATTTAGATGTGCCTGCTGCATGGGGTCCATGAAAAGTGAACGGAATACTGTGTTCACAATCATGATTGAAGAACCGACGATTAGCACGGTAGGGACAAAATACAGGTCATGGAATGGCAGGGTCGGTTCAAGGACACTACCAGCGACACTGGCCATTGAAAGCCGTAGACCATCACTCATGAGGATGAATGACATGCCAATAAGCAGTAGGATTGGCATGAACAATTGGCCGAGAGGCATCTCGGGTTGCTCTGGGATATCTTCCGCCACACCACTGTGCCGTTGAGGGCGCGCCATCAACCCTTCGGGTTGAAAACGTGAATATTCCGCTAAGATAGGGGAAGTATTCAACTCGTCGACATACATGCGGTCACGTGGACTCCCCAGAACAGGCCCTGCGTGATGCACACGCCGCGGAAATAGCGGGTGACCTAAATCTGGCAGAATCTATTCTACGTTCGGCCAGCAAAAGGTGGCGACGAGAACCCGAATTCAAAATGCGGCATGGTAAGGTACTGCGGAGCATTGGTAAAGAACGAAAGGCATTGAAAGTATTCAGGTCCGTTCTCAAAGATCACCCGCAGCGTGCGGATGCTGCAATCGCTGCGGCAGAAACAGCTTCTTCTCTCAACAAGTTACGTTTGGCCGAGTCACTTTGGGGTCGTGCGCTTTCTGTCGGCGCCCCCACTGATGTTGCGACCGTTGGTCTATGCCGAACCATTTGGAACAGAGGTCGCAAGGAGGAAGCATGGGAACGTTCTCGGAGTGCTTTTTTGCAAGGTGGAAATTCGAGCAGAATATTGCATGATTTCTTGCGCGAATGTTCGCCCATTATTGGTACACAGGTGCCCGAATTGGATATTCTTGAAACGGGTGAGTTAACCGCCGAATCTGCATCGCTTGATTCCCGTAGAGAATTCGCTATTGAGTCACCTACATTTGCAGCAGATTCCGTTGAAGCCATGGCGGGCATTACTGCTGCCGATTTACAGGCTCCACCAAGTGATGCAATCACAGAACTCCTCGGAGATAATCAGACTCAAAATCAAATCGATTTGAGTGGGATTAGCAAGGCTAAACCAGTCAAAGAATCCCGAACAGACGTCGAAATTCCCGATGATTTGTTCGATTTCGACTGATCAGAATGTGAATGAACATACTGGGCACTGAGTTAATCCTGCTGCAACTTCTGCGTTACAAATTGTGCACGACCTTGCCTCGGATGAGTCACTTTCAGCAGAACCGCTTGAGCCTGTAAGTTTCGCCAGAGCAGCGTCCATTTCATCATCTTCGTCACCGGATTCTTCGTCAGCAGCCTCTTCTTCGACTTCTTCTTCAGCAGCCTCTTCTTCGACTTCTTCTTCAGCAGCCTCTTCTTCGACTTCTTCAGTAGGTTGTTCTGAAGGCAATTCCGCAGGTGATTCGTCATCTTCGATTTCTGCACCTACATCAATACCGTGAATCTCTTGTGCATCACTCACTTTGAATCCAATTTCTGGATCACCCTTGAATTCGTAGGTCACTTCGATTCTTTCATCACGAGATACGGTGCCAATGTTCCATGACATTTTCTTCCCATCAGTGGTTGCATCTTCGACCATGTCACATTTAACGATGTTTCCACCAGATGATGTGACCTTCCATTCGAGCAACTCAAATGCACCTGGAATGACATCATGGATCACAACATTTTCGAGCCCTGAATCGCCTCGATTCTTGAACATAATCATGGCTTCATAGCGCCCCGCGCCACCGGCAGGAAAGACTTCCTTGCCAGAGTCATAATTCACCTTTCTGTGCGTTACTCGGACAGCTGGGACAACATTGAGTCCTCGTGTGGCAACTGGCCCAAATCGCTCTGAACTGAAATCAATTCGAGCTGGTGCAGCAACGACGTCATTTGCCGGGCTGGGGTCAGGGGCAACAAGTGGATATGTGATACACATCTTGTGCCCTGGTGCCAAACCGATTGGTCCTTTTGTGCCGATTGTAATCAACATCGTGTGACCGGGGCCATCTGGTGAAGTTCTATTCTCTTCAAGTGAGATTCCTTCCTTGAGTTCGATACGGAATTGGTCTCTAATCAGTTCATTGCCATCGATACTGGCTTTGACACTGTCAGCATCTGGTGCATCGAAAATACCGGGGATGTCATCAGTAATTCTGAGCAAATTGATGGTTGCTGAGCCTGTGTTTTCAATATCCATAGTTGCAATTAATTCGGTTTGCCGGTAGTGCCGTAGAACATCGACTGAGTATGATTTCTCGACTGCTGCTTCAAGCACTTCGATGGTCAGGGGTTGCAATGTGACATTTCCTTCAGTTGCTTGACTTACCCTAGGCAAAACAGTGTAGAGTAATTCCTGACTGAAGGTTGGCTTTTCAGTTGAGTGTACGACTTCGACATCACTTTCCCAGCGACCGTCTGGCAAAACATCATCTTCAACATCATCAATTTCAAACAGATTTTCATCAATACCTGTTTGGCTGACAGTTAATTTGGTCAAATCAACAGTAAACGAAGATCGATTTTCAAATACTGCTTGGCAGCGGTAATTGTCGGGTCGCTCATCTTCATCGACGACCATATAGGAAAATCCTCGGCAGTGCGCATCAACTTCATTGAAATTCATTCCAGAAAGGGTCGCATCAGCACTGTATGTTGCGGTTGCATGTCCAGCGTCGATCGCTCCAACTGCCTCAGCTGTAACAGATGTTGGAATCGATAGCGTGCGACTTTCGCCAGAACCCAATCGACCAACTGACCATGTTACCGTATCACCCTGCTTTTCAAATCCGTCACCTTCACTAACTTGAATTTCAATAGGGAATGTTCTCGTTACAACAATTCCATTGAGTTGAACTGGGCCCATATTTTCGACTTCAAGCTCCAATTCGATGTCCTGTGCATCCCCACTCCTCTCAAGGGAAAGGCTTCTTTCTTGATTCCGTGATGGATTGGTGTCAATCCGCTCTCGAACACATAGCATACGTGGGCCTTCAACGTTGTAATCGACACTTTGATCAGCCCCGGATTCTAATTCAGAGAAGGGTAGTTCAGAAGCAATATCGGAGAAATCAGTATCGTTTAGCACAACATCGATATCCCATAATCGATCTGTGTCACTGGGATTTTTCAGCGTTAGAACACCTTTCACTGATTGCTTGACCATTTCCCCGTCCGGGGTAAGGGTGACATCTTCAGATTCTTCAAGAGTTCCGATCAATTTGTGACCGGGAATTGCATCGACATCAGATGCATTGCGAATTTTTCCGCCAGCCATTGAATGTTCAGAATCAACCATTTCTTCAGGTTCACCAACATCAGAATCGTCCTCAGTAGCAGGAGTCAAAAGGTCAAGGCTGGGTGGTGCCGGTGGAGCCTCTTCTTGTTCCTCACTCTCTTCCAGTGGTGCTGGAGGTGCGAGTAAATCGAGCCCAGGGGGCATCGGTGGTTCGGACATTACAGGTGGCTCAGGAGGTGCTTCAGGCACATCTTCTTCCATTCCATCCAACAAGTCCATTGGGTCTACAAGCAAATCATCATCCTCATCGATTTCAGGCATTTCAGGTGGTGCCGGTGGTGCTTCAGGTGGTGCAGGTGGTTCTAATCCGGGCGGTGCCGGTGGAGTCGGTGGTGCTTCCAATCCGGGCGGTGCCGGTGGAGTCGGTGGTGCTTCCAATCCGGGCGGTGCCGGTGGAGCCGGTGGTGCTTCGGGTGGTTCAGGAGGTGCGCCCAATCCGGGCGGTGCCGGTGGTGCTTCAGGAGGTTCAGGTGGTGCAGGTGGTGCTTCAGGTGGTGCAGGTGGAGCCAGTGAATCCAGTCCAGGTGGTGCTGGCGGCATTCCGGGTGGTGCTGGTGGCATGTTTCCATCATCGTTTTCGTCACTCATTCTAATTCCTCCGTCCCAACGCTTGGGATAGCATCGGGACGATGTTGGATGTGGTATAACCATTGTTGAGTCGCATATTGCTCGGTCCATAGGACCGTGGGTCTGTCGGAGGGTTGATGAACCACTGTTGATGGCACCCTTTCATGAGTGTTAGCGACAGCAGCATGCCTCCCGTACTATTCGTCGTTGGTACTGCCGGCGCAGGCAAGAGCACCCTCGTGACCGCATTCCAGCGCTGGACTCGATTTCTTGAGGTTGAATGTCTTACAATCAACCTAGATCCCGGTGCTGAAAGGGTACATTATGACCCTGAATTCGATGTTCGTGACTTGATTTCACTACACGAAGTGATGGAAGAATACGATCTTGGGCCAAATGGTGCCCAAATCTTAGCGGCCGACCTTGTTGCAGCCCAGTCTTATGACATTCAAGACGAACTAGAAGGGCTTTCAGGCGACCTGTTGGTCATCGACACACCCGGACAGGTTGAGTTGTTCGCTTTCAGAGAAGCCAGTTCACACATGGTTGAGGTTCTTGGACAAGGACAGGCGGCCTTGATATTCCTATTTGATCCGATGCTTTCACAATCGGCATCTGGATTCGTATCCCAGATGCTACTTTCCAACATCGTACATTTCAGATTGGGTCTGCCAACTGCAAATTTCCTTTCAAAAGCAGATTTGTTGCCCCCTGAGGATCTCGACAGAGTTCTTGGTTGGGGCGAGGATTTGGATCAACTTGAAGCTGCACTTTTCGAAGAAGCCGGCGGCCAGAGGACGGAATTTGCTATCGGCCAGCTTCGGATGATGCAAAATGCCCAAATCCAACCAGGACTTATTCCACTATCGAGCGAACAAGAAGAAGGGCTGGCCGACATACTCTCGTTCGCCCAGAACATTTTCGGCGGCATGGCCGACGCCAGAGATGGTTTTGCCGGCGACATAGAAGATGAACGAAATTGAGGGATTTCATGAGCGATATTCAGCATCTTCTGGCTATCGACGATTTGGGCGAGGATCTCCGCAGTATTCTGGAGTGGGCCATACAATACAAACAAGATCCTGAACCTGATTATGACTTCCGACCCTTAGATGAATTAAGCATAGGGTGCATCTACGAAAAACCGAGTACTCGGACACGAGTCTCCTTTGAAGTAGGGGTACACAAATTGGGAGGTCAACCGTTGACATTACTCAAAGGCGATATCCAAATGGGTAAGTCCGAAACCATCGCTGACACCGGAGCCGTATTGTCTAGATTCCTTGACGGAATTACATACCGTTGTTTTGGCCACGACATGGTGACGACACTTTCTGAGAATTCAACCATACCCGTTATCAACGCACTTTCCGACAAGCATCACCCCTGTCAAGCAGCCGCAGATTTGATGACAATCATGGAACGTAATCCAACATTAGAGGGTGAACGCGTCGCTTGGGTGGGCGATGGTAACAACGTCCTTCACGATTTGATGCTGGCGTGTGCAATGCTGGGTGTCGATTGTATTTGGGCGGTTCCTGAGGGCCACGAACCCGCTGAAGATGTCGTTGAAAGAGCAACAAAAATATCCGAAAAAACCGGTGCTCTCATGATTGAAACGAATAATCCAGTAGATGCCTGTAAAAATGCAACCATCATTTACACCGATGTTTTCATCAGTATGGGGGAGGAACATCTTACTGACAAAATTGCAGCGTTTGAAGGGTTCCAGGTTAACGAAAAATTGGTATCGCATGCGTCAGAGGGTTTTGGTTTCATGCACTGTTTACCTGCCCATCGGGGAGAAGAGGTCACAGATGCAGTCATTGATAGTGCAAACAGCATCGTGTTTGATCAGGCCGAGAATCGAATGTGGGCGCAAATGGCGATTCTCACATATCTCTGTAATCCAGCGGCATTTCAGGCTTACATCGAATTGTATTAGGCTGAAATTAGAACCGTTGCCAGAAATCCAGTAAGGCCCAATAGCATGGCCAATCTCAAACTCTTTTGTGCGGCGTGGTCCTCCCCTCTATAGAGGCGTGGTTTTACCGTCACAAGAACAAACAAGGCTGGTGTTTGCAAAATTAGGAGGCCCATTGGCAATATCCCCCTCGCATAAGGTGCCACCAGTGGAATCAGTGATGCAAGAACAAGCAATTGTGCTATGGCCCGTGCGCGTTCAGCCCCAACCTGCTTGGGTAAGGTATCCCGATCTTCATCACCACTTTCATCCTCAATATCCTTGACAATTTCTCTGGCAGCATTGACGAGCATTGCAACCATGGCAACAATCCAGACCAGAGGTGTCAGGATACCATTGACAGCTGCTGCACCAAATACAATGACTATTCCAACAAGTAGAGAAATTGCAAGATTTCCAGAAAGCCCCTTGTGTTTGAGCATAAATGATGCAGGTACGACCATTTCATAGTGGAACATCAGCAAGAAGGCTACAAACCAAATTCCGATACTGGGTAGCCACGATTCCAGATGGTCGGAATAGAGTGCAGCAACAGACATCGCAGCCAGCAGGGCAATAATCGAGAGCAGGAAAGTTGCACGACCGACTGCTTTGGCCTGAATGAGTGTCAAAGCCCCACTTGGAATCGGTCTTTCGGGGTGATTAACGGCATCTGTTTCATGATCTTGCACATCATTGAAGGCATTCCATGCGGCCATAAATGTGGCCACACAAATGGCATGCAATAGAACTAGGACGAGTTCAACCTGGGTGAAGGTCGTTGTCACCATGAGGGCTCCAACCGCTACGGTGGAGGCTCCAACGAGGACATTCCCCCCGCGTATCAAGCGCCATACAGGGTGGGCCATGCAACTGGCGCCTAGCAGACATCACTTGATGCCTACGCTGTCGCCTTCGACGGGCCAGAATCTCCATGATTCCGACCAGATAAGGCCCACAAGCAGACACTATAACGCGCTCCACGGAAGAAATCACGGACACTGCCGACTTTTTCAAATCGAGTATCTTTTGCCAATATGTTCCCCACTTGGTTCATTGTTGCACCCCAACTGAAGCGCTCATTGAGGTGGTCAAAAACTTCGACGGTGTTTGCACGTCCACGCTCACCGAGAAACCGACACACTTCTTCTCGAAGTCGCTTTGTACGACTCAAGCCATCGCCTCCAAACTTCGTTGGTGTATGTGTCGCCATACTGTTGGGCGTGCCATTGGCCGCCAATTTCCATTGTCATTATTGCCACTGGAGTGAACCAGGGCACCATCTTTCGGGCATCTCGGTCTGCGTGTCGCCACGAGAGTGGCAAATGTGACCGTCTCATTCTGCTGCAATTTTTCTGTTTGCATGGTAACTTCTAATGTGGGACTGCCTATGAAGAAAAGCCAGTGGCTGAAACTGAAAATGAAAGTGCAGAAGCC
>JASLKT010000002.1:0-39078 GCA_030747395.1 Candidatus Thalassarchaeaceae archaeon | reverse complement strand
CTCTGTTGATATACGGGCAATCAATCGCCCGACATACGCTCGTATGGTGTAGCGGCCCATCATGGTGGACTCTCAATCCATCGACCCGGATTCGAATTCCGGTACGAGCATCTAATTCAGAAATTGTGACACGGGCAATTTTGATGTGTAAGGCATCTGTCGCATGGTCATGGACGACTGGCGCACATTCGACATTGCGAATCCAACAGAGGAGCATGCGATGATTCGCGAAATGGTTCGTGACTTCGTACGTGAAGAAGTTGAACCACAAGCACTTGAACATGATAGGGATGAGAGATTCAACTTAGATTTGTTCAGAAAACTCGGCGAATATGGGTTGCTAGGGATCACAATCCCCGATCAATACGGTGGCGCTGGGATGGATGCGACAGCCGTTGCCATTGTCAATGAAGAGTTGTCATATTCTGATCCAGGATTTTGTCTTGCTTACCTTGCACATTCCCAACTGACAGTCAACAATTTAGCCGTGAATGGTTCTGATGAACAGAAATCTCGATTCCTGCCGGGTCTGTGTTCGGGTGAATTGGTAGGTTGTATGGCTATGTCAGAGCCCGATTATGGGACGGATGCTCTTGGTATGACAACGACTGCAACCCTTCGCGACGATGGTGATTGGTGCATCAATGGCAGAAAAATGTGGATTACAAACGGCGTAATCGACGAGGCAGGTACTGCTGCTGATATTGTTTGGCTCTATGCTAGAACGGGCACGGATTCGCGGGGCAGACCAGAAATCTCTACATTCATCGTCGAACGTGGAATGACTGGCTACAAAGCCGGTCAGAAAATCATGGACAAACTTGGTATGCGCGCATCAAATACAGCTGAACTTGTATTCGAAGATTGCATTGTTCCCAGCGGAAATCTGGTTGGTAATCCTGGGAATTCAATTCAGCACATGATGAGAAATTTGGAAATCGAACGTGTCGCCTTGGCAGCACAGGCGGTCGGAATTTCTCGACGTTGCCTTGCAGACATGTCGCGATATGCCGGTGAAAGAGAAGCATTTGGCAAACCTCTTCAAGAATTCGGGCAGATGCAGCGACACATTGGCGAATCATGGGCAGAATATCGGGCAATGCGCGCATACGTCTACGAAACTTGCCGTGTAATGGATTTGGAATCCGGTGGGCAGAGACTCGATTCAGATGGTGTCAAATTATTTGCGACAACAGCGGCGAAAAATATTGCAGATCGCGCTATCCAGATAATGGGTGGTTACGGTTACGTCGGAGAATATGTGGTTGAACGATTGTGGCGCGATGCAAAGTTGCTTGAAATCGGCGGTGGGACACTTGAAAGTCATCAGAAGAACATTACCCGTGATTTAGCCAAAAACCCCGACCCTATCGAGGAATAATGATGGCTTCAAGAGAGGCCCTCTTAGAGGCACTTGGTCTGAAGGATGTCACTCGCGCAGGGTGGATTCGCGCCGGTGTTGCGAACCCGGAGTCAGTGGCAGCTCACTCGTGGGGGATGGCCCTGCTAGCAACACAACTTTGCCCTGATGAATTGGACCTGCAGAGGGTTTTGGAATTATGCATTCTTCATGACATTGCCGAAGTTCGTGTGGGTGATATCACACCACATGATGGAATCGCTCCAGAGGAAAAGCATCGCAGGGAATCAAAGGCCATTCATGAAATGGGCATTGATGCGAGTGAAATCTTTGCGGAATACGAATCTCAAGACACGCCCGAATCTCAATTTGTTCGATATTTGGACAAGTTGGACATGGCTCTTCAAGCTGAAATTTATGAAGGTCAAGGACTCGATCTTAGTGAGTTCAAGAAGGCTGCAGAAGAGTGGTAGTCCCGGGAGGATTCGAACCTCCGTCCCCTGGACCAAAACCAGAGATGATGGACCGCTACACAACGGGACTCCAACCCCGCGGGGGGGCCGATGATTATTGAACGGTGCGCTGAACGGGGACACGAAAGGTCAAGCATCAATGGCCCACGTCGCGGCGCTATGCGCCGCGCAACACTCTCTGTGAGTTTGGTGATTCTGTTCGTTTTGAGCAGTTTTTCACCACTCATTGAGATTTCTCAACCCCCTCAAAGCGCATCCCAAGAAAATGTAGAAACCTCAGCAGAGGTCAATTTCCCACAATCCACCGCGTTCTCTCCGAGTGTTGAATTCTGGACACAACAGGAAACTGTAAAACCCATGATTCTAACTCGTGACTTATTCTCTTTACATCAATGGCAAATTGAAAATCAATTACTACCTGAGCAAGCGGCAGGTGAATTCCTACCTGCACCTCCATCCAGCGGCATCGTTGAACATCGCCGCGTCACAATGCCTGGATATCTCGTGCCTAAATTGGCTGGTGTTGAAGGCGTATTCGCTGTATTTGATGACAGTACGGGGCCCGAGCCAGTCGGGGCTCTCCCCGGCGATCCAAATACTGTAAAGAGTGGTCAAATTCATGGGGCCACCGATGCGTGGGAACGTGGTTACAACGGTTCAGGTGTTAGGGTTGCAGTTGCCGACTCAGGTGTAGATTTTGCACATCCTGATCTCAATGGCACACAAGCAATTCTTGACGATTCGGCTTCACCATATGATGGGTGGGGGATTATGCACGACCCCATCTCTTTGGTTCGATGGCAACGAGATGGTTTGGCCTATCCAAGTGCAGACAATTCGTGGTGGGTCGAAACGACCAATATCGACTCAGATTCCGATAATGACTCAATTCTTGATACTCAAGGGTGGGACATTTCAGGTATATCTCCATCTGTTTCCGGCGTATACCATTTTGGTTTACATTCTGATTCAAAGTTGATTGATCGCGCAGGCGGTGATGTAATCATCCTCGTGGTTGACTCTCAATTTTCAGGTGTATACGACACTGTGTACATGGACATCGATCGAGATGGTGATTTTGGTGATGAAAGCCCGGTGACAAAGGAAAATCCAACCTATGGTAGGGACACAAATTCAGATGGCCTCTGGGATCAAAGTGCAGGCCTTTTGTGGTGGATTTCCGATGGAGTAAATGGAGTGCCATACGGCGATATCTATGCGGCTAGAAATGGTTACCAGAATCGTGTCGCTGGAGCTGGAGATCTGATTTTGCTGATGCTAAATGATGCTTCTGAAGCAGGTGGTAACCATGGGACGCTATGCGCATCTGCAGTTTCTGCCCAGGGTGTAGTAAGCAATGGAAAGGTACTGGGAATGGCGCCGGGCGCCGATATTATCGCAGTCTCAAATCTGTATGCTGGCGGTTCATGGTTGGATTCATTCCGATTTATTTCTGAAGGATACGATGGTAATGCGAGCACATCACACGACCAGGGTCAAATTGGTTCATTCTCTTTTGGAAATTCAGCAGCACACGATGATGGCGCAGACTATTGGTCTCTCTATCTAGACTGGTTAACCCGAGTACATTCTCCTGAAACGACATACTTTGTCGCTGTAGGGAATGGTGGGCACGGTTACGGGACAACTGCATCACCGGGAGGGGCGCATGGCATCATTTCAGTGGGTGCATTTTCTTCCAAGGGCAGCACATGGGGGGAGTCTGCCTCATGGTCAAACCGCGGTCCTAATTCGGTCAGCCGCCTCGACCCCGATATCGTTGCGGTTGGTTGGTCTGCAACTGGTGATAAGACCTTGAATGAAGTAACCAACGCAAACAATGCATACACAACTTGGGGAGGGACATCACTAGCCACTCCAGTAGCAGCAGGTTTGGCAGCAATCATCTACCAAGCATGGTTGAACAATTCGGGCGCTTGGCCAGACTCTCAGAGTTTCCGGGACCTGGTCATGTCAACTTCGGATGATCGAGGGTATGACCCTCTCGTGCAAGGTGGTGGCTGGATGAATGCCAGTCGAGCAGTCGCTGCCCTCGATGGGGATGACGGCTCTTTGATGGTCAGTCCGGCAGCATGGATGACCGGGCAGAATGAGGGTGCCCATCGCGATGGCAATCTCAACTACATCTTGCCTGGTCATAATCAGACTATGCAGCTTTCCTTGATTAATTCAGGTAGTGTCCCAATGAACGTTACATTGACGCCATCAGAACTCGTTCCTGTAGCCGGGCACCACATGGTTTGGAACAGTACAGACAGTGGCAATAACACGACATGGGATGGTCATCAAAGCCGTCCAGACTGGGCATTTCCAATCCACATCGCCGGAGATGCCAACTTGTCACTCCCTCCGTCTGCCACGTTGGTACGCGCGCGAGCCGTCATGGAGGGGGAGGGATTTGATGGCAATCAAAACTTGCAATCTGAGAACCGCCTCCACCTTCGCATCTATCGCTGGACAGACAGCGATGGGGATGGAAATTGGACCAGCGATTTCGACAATGATAGTTATGTCGATGATGGAGATTGGACAGAATCAAATGAGTTGGCAATGATTACTGAACATGTGTATGAATCTGGGCAGGTTGAAGTTCGGGTGGGAAATCCACATGATTGGGAAGGTGACGGTCTCATTGTCGCTCTATGGCGTGAATTTGTCAGGGAACCAAACAAAGATCCACTCCATATTGAATTTGACTGGACTGCATTCGGACCCGCAAATGATTCGTGGATATCAGCACCCTCCGATCTGACAATCCCCCCGGGTAATTCAACGCAAGTGAATGTGACAATTGATGTTCCAGTCAGCGCGAGAGGAGGACTCAAGCAGCATGGTTTGAGAATCCATGCAACGACGAATAACACAAGCCGAGACTGGACTTGGCCAGTCATTACCAATGTTGGTTTTAGCGGCCCATTTTCGATAGCTCCGACCCATATTGATGGGAATGTAAGCAACCAAACACTCTACGATGAAACTTGGTTACAGGGTGCGCAACGTTGGGGTTGGAGGGCAGAGTCTGGGGATTGGAAATTCTTGACAATGGATTGGCCTACATCCCTATCTGGAAATGGTTCCATCCTCGTTGATGTTGACTGGCCAGACAATGCCTATACAGATGTTGATGTTCACTGGATGAGTGAAGCTGATCACCCCTTCTATCTTGATGACCCGGCCGCCTATGGTCCACGAACAGTCGTGATGGAAACCGGTTCGGTCGGTCAGCATCAGGGTAGTGGTAAATATGCCCACTACACCAATGGGGGAGGCAGTCGAGAAATCATCGTTGCAGATGATACACCTGGCACCAAACAAATGCTGTTACATTCGGCCATGCACGGGGTCAATACCAATGACAATCCGCTGAATATTACCGTTGGTTACATTTCTCCACTAGATGCTGGATTGTCGACTACCCTTTCCGATTGGACACAAATGAATGGGATTTCGCACCATCGTATCGGTTCAACGGTTAATTTGGATGTCGATTCAATCAACGCACATGGATTCACCATACCACAATATTTGCCAAGTGAAACCGCTTACCAAGATGATCCAGAAGATGTCACATCCTCATCCTACATCCGAGAATTTTCCGCCGGCTCGAATGAATTGATTGAAGTTGAGATTGGTTGTCATCAATCGGGTATTGACCTAGACATGTATCTCTACAGGGATAAAAATAGCAATGGGATTCTGGATTGGGGTAGCGAACAGGTCGGCAATTCTGGTAATTTTAACTGTGACGAATCAATTGCCTATGGTGGTGGGCAAGCAGATACTTACTGGGTCGTAGTCCACGGTTACGACCTGCGATCATTCAGTACTGCATTCTGGTTGCGCTGGTCAGAGATTGGTGGAAATGAACTTGCAATTACAGGGTACACATCAATGAACGATTCAGAGATTGCTCACAACTACACCAATGGTTCAAACGCATTAGGTGGATTGGTTCCTGAGAGTGTAATCGAACTGAATATTACTTGGAATCGGCCCCAAAGTGCCGGTATTTGGGGGGGCTTTGTTGATCTCACCCTAACCAGTGGAGGTTTGATTCGATTACCCTATAGTTTCACGCTCATAGACCCTGTTCCCGAGATTTCATTCTCTTTGCCGAACGGTACGAGGACAAATGAATCAATTCCCATTACGTTGGACGCCCTCGATCAAGGCACGGGATTCGATATTAGTGGCCTTAGTTTCGATTATGATAATCAAATTGCAGGCACCCTGCCAAATTCATCATCATTTGAAACGATAACAATTGATGGCACACCTCGAAACGACACACTCGAACTATGGCAGCATTGGAATTCCAATCGACATTACAGTCAGGGTGATCATTATTCCACGGAAAACAACACAATTTCATTGGAAGCTGAATCTGCAATGGGGATTTTCTCTGGCGATAGTCCAGATTGGGAGTTCGCGAGTACAGGAACGAACTATTCCGGTAGTGGATACATGACTTCGTCCGCAGATGGATTCGAGTCAGCCCTTTCCACGAACGGTTCGAGACTTTCTTGGGAAGTTGAATTTGATGCAACTGGAATTTACTGGATTTGGGTTAGAATGCACCAGCATGGTGAATCATCGAATACGATTCATGTCGGGCTTGACGGTTCGACTCAATCAACCGCACCATATCTGGCAGGCACATACACCACCGATTGGTCGTGGGTGAATTCATATCCAAACCAACTTATCAATACTCGAGCTTATCTAAATGTCACATCTGTAGGTCGGCATACTGTCGACGTTTGGGTGAAAGAATCCGGTGTGGACTTCGATCGACTTGAATTGACCAACTCCTCCTCATGGATTCCCCAGACTGGCAATGCAGCCAATTACTCCGCCACTTCCGCCCGTTGGAATGACTTGACCCTGCGTTCTGCTTGGTTGAATTGGAGTCTGCCCAGTGACAATCAATGGCACGAGTATTCAGCCCAAGTGCTAGATTTAACCAATCGATTGGACCAAACACATCTCAGTATCGAACATGACGACATCGCCCCACTCATTGCCATCAACAATTGGCGAATGTTCACTAACCAGTCCCAATTGAATGATACTTGGATAATCACCGACCCTGATGCAACATTTTGGTTGAATGGAACTCAATTGCCAGTCGATGACGATGGTCGGGTGAATCTCAGCCTGCTACTCCAACCAACCATTTGGGGCCGTTCTGCATTCGACCCAACGTCCGCCGAACACTGGGATACATCCACTTGGCAATGGCACAACCTCAACGAATTTTCATTCACCGCGAGAGACCCAGCCGGAAACTGGAATTCTGCTAATGCGACAATGGTACATGACCCTTGGGCCCCGGACAATTCCGGCCCAACTCCTCAGTTATCCTTCAACTCCATCAGGGTTCCCGAATGGGGAGATGCCATAGTCGCTGTTCAATCAACGGATCCTTACAATTTCAATGTCGCTGAGGTGTCGATTTCTAGATTGTTTGATGGGAGAAATATTTGCCTCAGTATCTACTCCTCTACTGGAACTGAAATGGAGAGTCAATGCCAAATTGACAATTCCCCGCCGTGGGATGAAATACCATATTCAAACAGCCCAATAATGGAAGAAAACTTATTCCTTGTAAATTTCACAGATTGGGCCGATGATTTGTATGAATTGAGATTAATTGTCACTGACTGGGCGAATAATACAGGATCACAAAACGCAGAGATACTGATTGATCGTACAGCGCCCCAAATTAACCTGTCCTCCCCTGCTGAGAATCAGATATTACTTGACCACCACCTCGAAATTGATTGGAATGTCAGTGAATTGAGTTACCAGTGGGTCGAAGTGAATAATGAAAGTGTATGGTCGTCCGGAGAATTCCAAAATGGAAGTCAGGAATTACTTGTTGAACTTGCGCATACAGGAAATCACACAATCTGCATCTATGCTTGGGATTATACTTCCATTGAGGGAATTGTCGACCCCAATCTTTCCGAGCGCTGTGTGGATGTAATTCTCCCAGAACAGACTTACTGGCCCATACTCGATGCTGCATGGAATGATACACATGTCAACACACCTCAAGTCTGGGCTCAAATCTCACTTGGTCCAGACCAAATCTATCAATGGTGGAACGACGATGAAAATGGATCTATTTACGCGGTAGAAAATGGTCACGTAAGTGTACCAATTGATTTGAAAATTGGCGTGAACAACCTCATCTTCCATCTTGAGGCATTGGAGAAAACCTTCGTCTACGAATTGGTTGTGACACTGGATCAAACACATCCTGATTTGACTGTCAATGAACCCATTAATGGCTATTCAACATATCGAACTATAGCAAATGTAGAAGGCAATTGCGAGTTTGGATTACCAGTCATTGTAAACATCAGCGGCCTCATCAGTAGCGGAGAATGCTCAGAAGATGGTTCATTTGAGATCGAAGCGAATTTACCAATCATTGAAGGTGAATGGGAAATGATTACCCAGCAAACCGATTTGGCCGGAAATATGTTCTCAGATACACGATTGATTATCACAGACAGAACAGCCCCGAATGCCAATCTCATTTGGAGTCAAACACATTGTGATCGTAAACCGACCGCACCAGTTTGGGGTGTTCCCAAACTAGCTGAGTGTCAAGTTTCAGTGGATTTGTCAATTCTTAGCGACGATGTTGCCGTATGGTCAATCATCATTCAAAACGGTGATATTGATGTATTTTCGGAATCTGGTATTGGTGCAGACTTTGAAGGAATGCAGCCCGAATCATTCACGGCTGGTGAAGGGCCCGGTGAATGGTCAGCAACAGTTGAACTGACAGATGCTGCGGGCAACCGGCAACGATTGCAAATCAACACAATTTTGGACGCACCAGAAGCAACCGCCGGTGAACAACTGAAGACCCCTGGTTCATTTGAAAATCTAGCCGCATTGGGTATCATCAGCCTCATACTTGCTGTATTGCAAGCCATGCGCTCTCGAAAGGAAGTAAATGACGACACGTGGGATGCACCAGATTCAGAAGAAATTCACGAAGCAGATTCCATGTTTTCAGACGACGTAGTCGTCTCGCACGAGGAAGCGACACCATCAAACACTGAGTGACTGTGTGAGAATTGTGAACCCCAATCGACGGCTCTCAATTTTCTTGACGTTCCTGATGATTTCATCAGTTTTGTTTTGGTATCCTCCAGCCTCTGCTGCAGACGGTGATAACGACGGATTCGATGATTCTGTGGACGATTGCCCTTTTGCACCTGGCAACTCTACAACAACAAAACTTGGTTGCCCTGATACGGATGGCGACGGAACCCCTGACATCATTCAAGGAACGGTGGCAGATTTCGTTGGCGCAAATTATGCCAGAACCGTTGCCACCTCAAGTTCCCGCAGTTCGATGGCTCGCACCCTCGCTGTAGCACCCAACGGGATGCTTCTTGCCGGTGCTGATGGTTGTGACTGCGTTAAATTACTCGACGCGGCAGGAAATGAAATCAAAACCCTGTTGACCATTCAATCCAATCCCCGTGACCTGTCATTTACTCCAAATGGAACAATGCTCGTTGTTTCGGCATATGAGGCTAGCAACAATGCATCAGTGAATGTATACACTATTGATTGGACAACTCAGACAGCCACACATTTGATTGATCTTTCTGCAAACCATGATGATGATACATACGCAGCCCGCTTCAACCCGAATGGTAGCCTACTCCATGTTGGTGGCAAGGATGAGAATGTCACAACTTACCATACATCAAATTGGACCATTGCTCATATCGTAAATTTTGATGACGATGTTTACACCATTAAAACAAGTCCAGATGGGCGTTTCGTCGCAGCAACTCATGGTGAAGAACTCAGCGTTTTCTGGACATCGAATGGGACTGAATTCTTCAATGTGCACAATCATTCAGGTTACACGCTTGGATTGGATTGGAGCCCAGATGGGAATTGGATTGTGACAGGAGGTTCAGATAATGACATCAACATCTATTACGCTTCTAATGGGACTCTTTTGGATACCATGTCCTACAGTGGTGATGTCAATGAGATTGCCTTCAATCACGCAGGCACACACTTCGTCATTGCTACCAGCGACAATGATCCAACTTGGATTGTTCGCACATCAGATTGGACCGTTGAGGCCAGTTTTGGTAGTTTCTCAGGCGGTAGCGGTGGACAATCATCCGGACGTCGTGGTGCCCGTGACGTCGCTTGGTCGCTAGATGAGACCAAGATATACTTCGGCGCTAGATATTATGGCCGTATTTACACATATTTCTCAACGGATGCTTATGCATGGCTGGGTGGCGATGTCACAGGCGAACTGATGGGTGAACGCTTCTTTGAATATGCAGATTCTCACTCTGATTACATTCCGATGCACTTCAACAGCACGACGATACAAACGACGAATTTCTTGTGTAATGATGTCAATCCTAAAGGAGATGCACCATTGATTGCAGCATCATCCAGTACTGCTGCTGAGAGATTTACAACCACCTTGTCGAATTATTCAGTCAGTGGCATGCGCGATTGCGACTCGACCGGTGCAAGACTCATCGAAGTACCAGTGGCAAGAATGCCAGCCTCCCTCATGGTCGATCCGAATACTGCGACTCACCAATGTTTGAACATGACAGGGGGCCTTTCTATGGGACAGTTGCGATGGATTCTGTCAGATGCATCTCAATCCACACTCTCCTCATCGGGGATTCATCCCGGAGTGGTTTGGAGTTCTGTTGTACCGAATGACGACGGGGATGGGGAACCAGAATGGAGAGATTTACATCCATCCTGTCCAAATGAACCAATCCACATTTACCATCGATGGGAAAATCGTTCGATACCACAGATGATTTCAGCATTCATGTTCTGCGACCATTGTAGTTTCCCAGAAGACTGGTTCGAAGGAGAAAATACGCCATCTGGGCGTGCGAGATATATCATAGAGACTCGTGAGGAAATCATCAATGGTGCCTCAAACAACGATGACGTAATCGGAATCACGGAATTGAGAGCTGCCATTCAGAGCAATACAACGTATCATATTCCATTGTTTGACAATTGGACGCACGGGGCAGCAGATGCCCTTTCCGCTGGAAATCCAGCGATACACCCTTCGGTTGAAAATAGTACATCTGGTGTTTGGCCATTCCAGGATGATTATCGTCTTGTCATACGCGAAGACAAACTCGACATTCTTCGACCATTCCTTTCATGGATGCTGAGTGAAGAAGGTCAGGACAACTTCGATGAAATTGGATTTGTTCGATTGGACCCATTCTCGCGCGTGATGGCCGGAGACAGAATCGGTATTGACCTCCGACATCTCTTACCTGATGATGATGGCGATGGGGTTTGGAATGGGGATGACAATTGCACGAATACTGAACCAGGACTATCCGTAGATGCATCTGGTTGCGCTCAAAACCAGCGTGATGATGACGGAGATGGGCTGGTCAACACGGAAGACGATTGTCCCAATTCTGCTGGTACGAGTACACAGCCCACAGTGGGTTGCCCAGATGCTGATGGGGACAGTTGGGCAGACGCAGCCGACGCATTCCCCTCAGAATCAACCCAATGGAATGATACGGATGGCGATGGCTTCGGAGATGAGCCTGAAGGATATCAGGCGGACGACTGTCCATTGGAATACGGTTTATCTGACCAAGATCGATTTGGATGCCCAGATACAGATGGAGATGGCTGGTCGGATTTGAATGACATGTTCCCTGGAAATCCTTCACAATGGGTCGACGCCGATGGTGATGGCTACGGTGATAATTATTCATGGGGGAATGTGATTAATGGAATCAGAGTTTCCGAATATGGAGACGCCTTCCCGTCAGATATTACTCAGCATAAAGATCGAGATGGTGATGGTTTTGGAGACAACCCAGATGGATTCCTTGCTGATGCTTGCCCTGACGAGGCAGGAACATCAGATATGGGTGGTAGAATTGGTTGTCTTGACACGGATGGTGATGGTTGGGCAGATGTCGATGATGCATTCCCCAATGAGCCAAGTCAACATTCCGATTTGGATGGTGATGGCTATGGGGATAGTTTGTCCGGCATTCTTGGTGATAACTGTCAGGAAACCCCACCTGAAGAAATCACACTTGTAGATGGTCTAGGTTGTGCCCCATCCGAACGCGATTCTGATTACGATGGAGTCACCGACGATCTCGATATGTGCCTCAATACACCTGAGGCCGAAGTCTTGGATGTTGACAACAATCCATCTTCCGCAACATATGGGTGCTCAGAAAGTGAACGTGATACCGATGGTGATGGCGCAATCGACTCAGTAGATCAATATCCTGAAGATCCAACCCAAACTGTCGACACTGACGGAGATGGATTTGGTAACAATCCTGATGGTACCGATGGTGATGATTGTCCGAATGAAGAGGGAACATCAACAGGTAATCTACGCGGATGTACTGACTCTGATGGCGATGGTTGGGCGAACGTAGAAGACATTGTACCCAACATCAACACCCAATGGAAGGACAGTGACGGTGATGGCTACTACGACAACTACGCAAACAGCCTTTGGAGTGACGATGAGATGCGTGTTAATCTTTCATGGCCCGGCCAACTAATCCCTGGTGCGCGAACTCCTGATCGTTGCCCACTTCATGCCAACTCTCTGCAAAATTTGGAGAACCCCGGTTGTCCAGAAGACATTCATCCAAACGGTGATGATTCTGATAATACAGGTCACACCCCATATATCGCACCAGATACCGAGGAAGGTTTGAGTGCAACTGTATGGATTTTGATTTCCGCGGTGGTCATTTTACTAATTGCCGTTGGGGGTGGGTTGAGTTTAATTCTCAAGAAGCCCAAAAAGAAGTCCAAAAAGCGCTCGATAGTTCACTCAAATGACGAACCAGCCACTGAACTTGAGGCAGAACCTGAAGAGGAACTCGTTCCCGAGGATGACCCTAATTACAAGGTTGATGAGAATGGGTGCGAGTGGTGGTATGATGAAGGCAAATGGTGGTACAGAACACCAGAGATGGATGAGTGGCTAGAACACGACAGTTGAGTCACACCCCGAAGGGGTAATCAATTGCGTCTGACTCGAGTCAAGCATGAGTATAGAGAGAATTGCTGTTCTGGGTGCAGGGCAGATGGGGAATGGTATCACGCAAGTCGCCGCATGTGCCGGATACAATGTCACAATGATCGATATCAAACAGGATTTTGTCGACAATGGGATGGCGACAATTTCGAAATCTCTAGCAAAACTAGTTGCTAAAGAGCGCATGACTCAGATTGATGCAGACGCTGCACTTTCGCGTATTTCATCTTCGATCGAACGTAGTTCTGCAGCAGATGCCGATCTTGTTGTCGAAGCGATCCCTGAAATTCCAGAACTTAAATTCTCAACCTTTGCTGAACTGGATGCAATTTGTAAGCCAAGCGCGATTCTCGCGAGCAATACGAGCAGCATCAGTATCAATGATATCGCAGCTTCAACAACACGGCCAAACAAAGTCATCGGTATGCACTTCATGAATCCAGTTCCCATTATGAAATTGGTTGAGATTATTAACGGCTCTGACACCGAAGAAGCCGTTACTAATGCTGTTATTGAAGCCAGTGAAAAAATGGGAAAAACTGCGCTATGCTGCAATGATTCACCGGGTTTTGTTTCCAATCGAATTCTTTGCCCGATGATCAATGAAGCCATCCTGACCCTGCAGGATGGCGTGGCTGAGCCAGATGCGATTGATGGAATCATGAAACTGGGTATGAATCACCCAATCGGTCCGTTGGCTCTTGCAGATTTGATCGGAAATGACACAGTTCTCCACATCATGAATGTTCTCCACCAGGGTCTAGGTGATGACAAATATGCACCAGCGAAATTGCTAATTGAAATGGTTGAAGAAGGAAAGTTGGGCCGTAAATCAGGTGAAGGATTCTACAAGTATTGATTCTACGTAACTGAATCCGTGTAAAGATTCTAACTTGTCCACGTATTCTGATTCAAACTACCGAACCCTGATAAGTCGGGACCGATGGAATCGGTTTGATACCCATGCCCGGCACCACACGTGTAGAAGTTCGAACAATCAAAGTGGGTCGCTATGTCGCGCTTGAAGAAAGTGCATACAAAATCCTCAGCATGACGAAACGCAAGCCTGGAAAACACGGTGCAGCCAAAGCCCGAATCGAGCTTGAAGATATTTTCACTGGGCAAAAGAAAAGCCACGTAGCACCTGTTACTGACACCATTAGTGTACCACTGATCGAAAAAGGATCAGCCATTATCACCCATATCGATGGTGCTGAAGTTCATGCCATGGACAACAAAACCTACGAGACTCTGATTCTCCCACTAGAGGAGGGAATGACTCTCGAAGGTGGTTCGGAAATCCTCTGGATGGAAGCCATGGGGCGCTACAAGATTATCCGTGATCATTGATTGCACCGATGGGTGATACTCTGGTTACAACCTCCGAACCACTCACTGTGTCAGTGGCTGTATTCGATGACTATTCTGCCATTGAATCCGCTTGGTGGAGACTACTCCACGATCAACAGGGACTTGATTTCAGAGGTTCTGTTGTAGAATTGAAAAGTCAAATGAACATTGATCGAGTTCAGAGATTTCTCGAGTCAAGAATTCGGCAAGGCCGAATGTTAATTGCGAGATTAGAGGGTGAATTGGCAGGGATTTGCACATATTCTCCAGACGGCTTCATCCTCGATGCACCGACTCAGGTTTGGGAGATTGCTGATGTTTGGGTTGAGCCCCATGCACGACGCAATGGAATCGCAACAGCATTGGTCCGTCAGGGCGAACACGAGTGCAAAATGCGTGGAGCAACCCAAGTTAGATTGACGGTATACGCACTGAACGATGCCGCATTAGGGTTGTACCAAAGCCTTGGATACGATATTTCTTCTTACACTCTATCTCGTAATCTCAACCCGTAGGGTTGACCACTTGGTTTTCCCCACAAACCTAAGACCCCTGCGCATCACCCACAGAACGCTCCGTAGGAGCGGGTGTCGCTGTGTCAGGGGTTCGCAAGTCTGCATACCGACAGCCTGTGACCGCGAAAGGGTTAGCGGCAATCGAGTCCGGTAGCCTTACCTGGCTTGATGAGGACATGTACAACAACCTCAATACCGGCTTACTTGAACAATATTTTGAGGAAAAGAACCTCAACGAATCATTTGAGGTCAGCCATTGGTCACTTAGTAAGATTATGATCGGCATCCTCATCGGCTCAGTTTTCAGTGGTGTCACAGCATACATTGGGTTGAAAATCGGCCTGGCTGTTTCAGCCGCATGGTATGTTGCCTATCTTCTCGGCATGGCCTTGAAATGGTCACCGTCTGAGGTCAATATCTCAACCAGCGCAACGACTGGTGCAACTCACGCATCGACTGGTTTTATCTTCACCTTCCCCGCGATTTTCTTGTTATCTTCCGAAGTTCAAACTGGATATCATGTGAATGGTGCACCCTTACTGTCTGGCATTGACGTGTTCCAATTGGCATTCATTGGCATTGTCGCGAGTATGTTCGCTGGTTTCCTTGGCGTGATGTACTTCATCATCTTCCGAAGGGTTTGGCTGGTCGAAGATCCCCTGCCCATGCCTGGATTCGAAGCGACATTGAAGATGCTCGATATTGCTGCCGATGTCAATTCAGGAGCAGCGGACGCCGCGAAAGAGAGTCTGCAGACCGTTGGCCTGTGGACCGTTCTCACCATGGGATTCATGTTCATCATCGATTATCCATTGTTTTGGAAAGAGCACCTGACCATTGCAGACAAGATAGCTGTGACTGCATCCGGGGATGAATGGGGTCTCGCCTCAGTATATTCGGAACGATGGATTCATCAACCCAGCGAATTGGTAGACGGTCACGCAGTGTCGAATGGTATCACATGGTTCGATTCATCGAATCCATTCTCCTACACTTTTCTTGGAATCGAACTGAGCCCCACATTGTTTGCTGTCGGTTGGTTCATGCGAATGCGCACCGCCTTCTTGGTCAATCTCGGTTCATTTGTGGCCTGGTTCTTCCTCATACCAATGGCTGTAATGTTCAATGTCCCCGTATTCACAGGAATCGATGCCCTGTCTGGAGCACCGGTTTACACTCCATTACAGGAAATGAGCGGGCCAGTGCAATGGGTGGCATACAAGAGTATCATTCGTACTCTCGCTATCGGCGCCATTCTGGGTGGTGGCATCTTGGGTCTGTTGAAGATGGCCCCAACATTCATGTCAATCTTTGGCGATATCGCCAAGGCCTTTGGCGGTGAGAAGGGCCAGGAGTACATTGAGGGCAAGGGATGGTATGAGTGGCCCCTACATCACATCCCTCTGTTCATGATACTCTCATTCTTTGCAATGATTCTGATTTTCTTCATGGGTGGATTCCCTGTTCAGGCAGCCATTGTTTTCGCTCTAGTACTGATTCTAACGACCTTCCTGTTAGGAGCCATTGCGGTCCGCGTGATGGGTGAAACTGGCATTGAACCGGTGTCCGGGACATCATTCATCGTCCTGTTGATGCTCCTAGGCCTTTTCCTAAACTTCGGGGAGTTCTTCGGTCTGAACAAGGAAGAGGCGATCCTCATCGCATTGGTTGGAACAACCGTCTTCGGTAGTGCCATCTCAATGTCTGGAACCGTCGTTGCCGACTACAAGAACAGCCTCTACATTGGCAATCGGCCCTATCACATCTCCAAGGGCAACATCATGGGTGTCGTCCCAGGGGCAATTTTGGGTGCTGGGATGGCCATTTTCCTATCGGATTTACTGGCCAACGGGAAAATCGAACTATTGGCTCCTCAAGCGAATGCCTTTGCCGGCTTCACTGTCATGCTGGCAGAAGGACAGGGCAGCATGACCACCTTGTTCATTGGATTCCTTCTTGGAGCATTCATTGAATGGGTGACGGGCATGGGCACTGCGTTCGGATTGGGAATGTATTTGCCCACGCCATACACGTTCCCAATGATGATTGGTGGCGCCGGTCGAGATTGGTGGCAGGCCAATCGTCTCGAACCTGTCGTCGAACAAATTCGGGAGCAAGAGGGAAGTTCAAAAGCAGAAAGTCGGTCTGCATTGATTCTTCTGACAACATTCATGATTGCTGCAGGTGCATTGACAGGGGAAGCATTCTTTGGTGTCGAGTCTGCAATTCTCGCAGTCATCGATGAGACCGGTTTGGTCTCGATGTTTGGCGGTGCGTATTGGATTGCCCGATTGATTGGATTCATACTCATCAACGTCCTCATCTTCGGTGGCCTATATTGGCTGTTCAAGCGTGCTGGCATCATGGGTCAATCGGCCAGCGTGTCGTGAGGTGTCAACTTGGAACATTCCCGGGTACCACCGGTCCATGCATGGTTGATTCTTGGCACAGCCGTCTTGGCCGTATCAAGTGCCGGCGCAGTTTTCATGCTGATGTCTGAAGTATCTCCCTTACTGAAGGCGGCCTGGCGACTCCAAGCTACATCACTTGTGTTGCTACCATTTTTCATTTGGCAAGTTCGAAACACTTCATTTGAGTGGAATCGGACCGTGGCATGGATTATTCTAGGCTCAGGCGTATGCTTGTGGATTCACTTCGGTAGTTGGGTGTGGTCACTCGATCACACATCCTTAACGCACAGTTTGTTGTTCGTTACCGCCCATCCCCTCATCATCGTCACTGCGATGATTTGCATTCGAATCAAGCCCCATCGTTGGGAAACATGGGGGGCTATCATCGGAGTCATGGGCGCCATATTGGCTGTACAAGATGCGGGTTCGGGGCCAGTGACCCTAATTGGGGACGCAGCCGCATTTTTGGGCGCCATCGCGATTGTTGGATATTTCGCCGCTGGACGTGTTTTAAGAGGCGAACGACAGATGCCCTTGTTCCTCTATGCCTTCCCCGTCACGTTCATCGCTGCCATATTCTTGACAATCCACGCCATATTTTCTGAAGGGGCGAACATGGATACAATTGTTGTGAAATCATCCATCTTTGGCTGGACCGATGCAGCATGGATTTTCCTCGTGGCATATCTAGCGCTTGGGCCCGGATTAGTGGGTCACACGGGAATCAATGCAAGCCTCAAGTGGTTGCCCCCTCTGGTCATCTCCGTCAGTGTCGTCTTAGAACCTCTTCTTGGAGGTCTGCTAGGTTGGAGTCTAGGTGTGCAGGACGTACCCAATCAGTGGACTTGGATCGGTGGCCCCTTCATGATTCTAGGAACTGCTTTGGCCATTATCGGAACCAATCATCGGTTAACTGATGAACCCGTAAACACCGCAGATAATTGAGGGTGAATCATGGCCTGGCGAGAACCACTATTTCTGACCAATGACGATGGTATTGATGCAGCAGGTTTACATCGCTTGATTCAGATTCTACATGCCCGCGGTCACCCGTTGGCAATACTCGCTCCAGCACAACAACAATCAGCTTCAGCCATGCGTTTATCACTCAAAAAAGAACTTCGATTTACTGATCGAAATGACTTGATATTGTCACTGGATCTTGACCCCAATGGCCCCCCCATCAGAATATTTAGTTTGGATGGGAGCCCCTGTGACTGCACAATTGTCGCCATCGATCAAGGATTCGAATCTTGGGCTCAGATGATTCGTCCGCAGTTGTGTATATCTGGTATCAATTTTGGCCCCAACATTTCCATCGATGTCATCCATTCTGGCACTGTTTCAGCGGCGAGGGAAGCCGCTCTGTATGGTATGCCGGCGATCGCCTTGAGTCTAGGGACTTACTTGCATGAGGACTTTTCAATCGCTACAGAAGCGATTCTTGAACTCATCGACCGTGCTCTACTGGTCGCCAATGAGGAGCCCACAAACCTCATGCGTACTCGTGGTAGCAAACATCAACCGTGGGGGGATGAAGAAATGCCGATGGATGAGCGTCTTCGAGAGGCATTCAGAAGTGGGGATATCATCCTCAATCTGAATACACCTCATGAGTGGAGCGGTTTAGTTGAAACTGTTCCCCTCGGGGCCAGATGGTATCATGGTGCGACAAAACGTAGCGAAAATAACCTTGGATTTATCGTTGGAGCAGCATCCATTGAGGATGAACCCCTTCCACGAACAGATTGCTCGAGTTTGATGGCTGGAAACGTTGTCATCTCACCATTGGCCACATGGCCACAAACCCATCCGTTGAACATCCCCGATTCGATACTCCATGCATCCTTATCTGAAGATGCAGATGGTTACCCTTCGTGGCTTTGCTAATCATTAGAATCTAAGACATGATGCAAGATTGAAATGCAGGCATTGCCCTGAAGCCATGTGCGTCCAAGGGATACTTTCTCTATCGCTTCCAACGATTCCATTTCAGATGCACTAAAGGGTAGATCATCTGAAAGTATGAATCCAATTTCATCATCATCGTGAATATCTGGGTCAAAGGGGGCACCCTCTGCATCGAGAGTGAATAAACGGACACCATCTCGCTCCCACTCAAGGATGGTTTGTTCAATTCCTCCACCCGAATGCCACAACCCAGGGTGTAATTCAACCAACTGCCCAATCGCAGGAACGGGTTCCTTCAACGCCTTGGCCACTTGCCCTGCAATGGCACGCTCGTCAGGATATACCCCTCTCAATCTTGAACCCTGGAACCAAATTCGACGAGCAGGGCCGGGTCCACCCATCAAATGCATGGTGATATCTGTATCATCTCGAATCCCATGCGATAGGAATAGAGCGGTGTTAACTGCACGGGCCAGAACATCAATTCTTCCAGATGACCCCGGTAAATCGTTTAGGTTGATTTTGCCCGATGACGGTGCACGGTGACCAATGATAGCAAATCTGCGACCCATATTCTCACATCGGCATGTCCATGTCATCCATGTCGCCCATCATGCCTTTCATCTGGCGTCGCAGTTTGCGATTGCCCTTGATTCCCTTCATCATTTTACGTGAACGATTCCATTGGGCGAGAAGTTCACGCACATTCTTTTCCTTTACACCAGAACCCCGGGCGATTCTGCGAATCCGATCAGCCTTCAATATCTGAGGCTCATTCTTTTCATCTTCTGTCATCGAATCCATGATGACTCTGTAACGTTCTAAGTTCCCTTGCATTTCTTCCTTCTGTTTGCGGTCCATGGTGCCGAGACCACCGAAAAATGAGGTCGGCAGGTGAGAAACAATTTTGTCAATGGTTCCAATTTTCGCCATCATTTCCATTTGCTTGTACATGTCGTTTAATGTGAATCTGCCAGACATCATTCGTTCTGTCAAACGCATCGCTTCTTCTTGATCAAGCGCACCGGGGGCAATGTCGATGAGACCACGAATATCACCCATTCCCAACAGGCGAGAGATGAAACGGTCAGACTCGAATTTCTCCAAATCAGAAACTTTCTCACCCTCACCAATGAAGACGATAGGAGCACCCGTTGTGGCAACAGCCGATAGAGCACCACCCCCACGAGCAGTTCCATCCAACTTGGAAACGATGACACCCGATACACCGACGAGTTCGTGGAATCCCGCAGCAACAGGGCCAGCAGCTTGACCAACTTGAGCATCAATGACTAGGAATCGTTCCGTTGCATTGGCAACCTTATGGATGCGCTCTAGTTCCGCTTGCAACTCATCATCTAGACGATCTCTACCAGCCGTATCGACGATGACAACGTCAGCATTTCCAACTTTAGCCAATCCGTTGCGGACAATTTCCTCCGCATTCGAATTTTCGGGTTCCCCATAAACTTCGACAGGTGAATCAGCCAATAGTTGCTGTAATTGAGCATATGCGCCCGGTCGTTGCACATCGGCTTCGATGACTGCGACCTTAATTCCGTGCCTTCGACGCCACCATTCAGCAAGTTTGGCTGTTGTAGTTGTTTTACCTTGGCCGTAAAGACCAACCATCAGAATGGTTTGATTATGAGGCCGAATTTCCTTGGGTGGGCCGAGCAACCGGACCAATTCTGTGTAGATGATATTCATCGCATGTGTTTGAAGAGTAACACCTGGTTGCGGTTCCTCTTCGACCATCCTTTCTTCTAATCGGGCAGTAATTTCCTTTGATTGCCGAACGTTGAAATCAGCTTCAAGGAGAGCCCGTCTGATACTTTTAGACAACTCCTTCATTTCTGCTTCATCGAGTTTCCGCTTGCCCTTGAGGCGACTCAAAGCCCCGAAGATGCCTGCCTTCAACCCCTCGAGCGCCATCAGCCCGCCCTCTCACCTTCCTCGTAAGAACCCCACGGAACGGCCCGAAGGGCCGGACAAGCCTAAGAAGTGACCTTGAGAGGCGGGAGTGTGGTAGAGATTGGGATTCCTCTCTGGCAACTACAGGTTGCAACCTCCATCGGCCTCATCGGTGTTTGGATTGGTTGGCGTGGCGGCATGTCCAAAATGGTGGGTTTCTATGATCTCCCTACGGCCACACGACTGCTGCTGTACGGATTTTTTGTCGGTGCAATATACCAATCAGCAGCCTCTAGTTTGGTGTTAGATCCTTTGTGGACAAATGTCGCATTTCCTCTGGGGCCGTTGTTATTATTGTCCTTGACACTCTCCCTTCTAACGATGTTCTTACTGACACGGGAAGGTGTTCGAATGTTGAATGGGCAACCCACTGCTGGCTGGACATTCGGATTGGGAACTGGTTCTATGTTGGTCGTTCTACTGATTTACCGCCTCATTTCTACAACAAGTGCTGAGCTGGTATTTGTGACCACGGGCTTTAGCCCCTACTCACTAATTTTCGGTGCGATATTGGCATGTTTGGTCCCTTGGTCCATGGCAATCATCTGTTCTTGGCAAGGTTGGCATGCGCTTGAAGGTAGGCGTTTCAAGCCAGCATTGAAAGCAACCCTCCTTCATTCTATGCTGCTCATCACCATCGCTATTGGCCTCGCATATCCAATTGCCTTATTCGTTCTCCCTGCAGCCATAATTTGGGGACAAAATACGGCTGATCGAATTTGGCTTCCTTCAGGCCTGTCTCCTAGAATGAAACAAGAATGGACTCGTCTGCAGAGAACCGGAGTTTCAACAGGTGTACGTTCTGTCGCAAACGAAGAAGAGGCCGAATGATGCTGCGTCCCTTAGGGACGCACCACGAACATTGAAGGTGCTACTTACCCCAGTAGGGCCGTATGGCTCGTTGTCCTTACTGCCTGAGCCCAAATCCGGCAGGTTCGAGTATTTGCCACAGTTGTGGCCGAGTTGTCCTTGGGACACGTGGAATGTCGATGCGTGTTGGTGCACCGATTCCAGGAGGAGAACTGGTTCAACGTGCTCGCAGAGGGTCACCCCCTGGCCTCAATGTCCGCCGTGGTGGAAAGAGACGGGAGAAGAAAAAAAGAAACAATATTCGGACGATGGTTCTCGTTGTCGCCATTGCATTCCTTTTCCTTTTCACACCAGCACAAGAGCGAATTTCCAATCAATTGGAAAAGTGGTTGGATTCACTCCTAGATGAATTTGGACCAGCCAGAGAATATCCTGTCCACGCTGCATACACAGCCGAGCGAAACGTGAATTTGTTCAACCCTCACGGTCAATCGATCACGTTTAGTTATGAACTCCCAATCCCCTCTCTACGAACAGATTTCGGAATTTCCGAATTCGGACATGAATTGGCCGATGGCTCTTCGAACCCAGTCATGACCTTGCAAGAAGTCACCAACATGGTTGTGCATACCGATGGTGGGCAAAATCATGTGAATATACCCCTACATGAAGAATATTTAGCAGAAAACGATGCTGTAATTTTGGATTCTACATCAGAGGCATATTGGCCACCAGTTGGCCAAAACTCCAATCGCTGCAGCGTCGATCGCTGTGTCATTTGGCAAGGAGACATACCTCCGGGTGAAGTCATCACATTGGTGGTCCAATACGATGTGATTGGCACTTCTTTCACATGGTGGGGTGGGGAAAGAGCCCCGGACGAAGCTCCGCGTTCTAGTCACGGTTTTTCCATTGACAATGACAATTCAGGGACACTGGATGATTATCAGAGAACGGGTCGATTGAACACCATGTATGATCAATTTGGGGCGCACCAACAGTGGTACGATCGTGATCCCGGACCAAGCAGGAATTGGGCAATCGATGGAACAAATTCTGTAGTTGTCGAATTGGCGAATGAAATAGCAAGCAGCCTTCCAACTCAACATGAAGATAATCCATACGCATTTTCACATGCAGCCTTCATCAAAATTAGAGACTCCATCGTCTACAGTCAAGGCCTCGCACCCGCTCGAAGCGGTCCAGCCTGCATCGTCGATGAACGTGGTGACTGTGATGAGCAATCTAACGCATGGATGAGTTTGCTGAGAACACGTAACATCCCGGCATGGTATGAATTTGGACCCATGACTGATGGCCAATTTAGCGGTTGGGAGCCCCATGCCTGGGCGAACGCAATTTTCCCCTTTGATACGGATTGGTGTGACGAAAATGGGATCATGCTAGAAGCATGTTTTATTGAAGGTGAAGTCGATGTCGTCAACAATCGCTGGTTGTTGCATACTCCAACGACGCTTACAGAGTGGATTGAGACACCCAGCAATCTCGGTGATGCGGCATACGATTTCTATAGACCACTATCTATCGGATGTGTTAATTGCTGGACAGAAACGTGGGAAACCATTGGTGAGGCCGAAATTTCAGGTGGGACATTCCGTGTTCCCGTGCGGATTGGCGAGTGAGGAGTTAAGAGGGAGTGGAATGGCCGAAAGGTTGCCGGAGAGCTGCATATGCGCATAATCATCGGTGGGGCTGGCGAGGTCGGCAGAGGTGTCGCCAGGGCACTTTACAACGAAGGTCAGGATGTTGTCTTAATCGACTCAGATCCCACAGCAATTAAGGAAGCACAATCAATTGACGCCTTCGTTTTGTTAGGCGATGTATCTCGACGAGAAATTTTGAAGGAAGCGGGAATTCGTGACGCTCAGGTTTACATTGCTGCCACGGGCAGTGATGAAAGAAACATGATTTCTTGCGCACTAGCGAGAGATTTGCTTGAAGAGGAACTACCTATCGAAAAATTTCCCAACAGACCCCGATTGCTCACAATCGCCCGTATCCATGATGCCAACTTAATCGCCGATGAAGAAGGGAGACTGTCGAGATGGGCCGGTGTGGATGTGGCCATATGCCCACATCAAGCATCCATCGATCGTCTGACGGCAGGACTCAAATCCTCTAGTTTGAATGATGTTCTACCTCTCGGTGGGGATGCGTGGATTGTTGAAGTAGAGGTCACTCCAACCGCCAATGACTTGGCCTCTTACACCCTTGGTCAAGCAGAGGAAAAGGTTGACGGCCTTCCAAAAGCATTCACACTGTGCAGAAAGGGTCAAAGTGCCTTTGTTCCCGATGACGACACCATCGTCGAAGTTGGAGACCGCCTCGTTTTCGCGACGATAGGAGAACACACATTCAAGCGAATTTCCAAGGCGGCAGGGCACGTTGAACCTCCCTATCCAGAAACCCCGAGAGTTGCAATTTTTGGAGCGACTGCCCTAGGGAAACAATTGGCCACTGAGTATCTCAGCGAGGGATGCTGGGTTACTGTACTCGATGAACACCTCGAGGCAGCCAACGAGTTGGTCGGCTCTTCAATCGGTGCGCATAAGCGATTGGATGTCATTCATTGTAACTTGGGCGACCTTGATTTACTAAGGGAAATTGAATTGGCTGAGCACGACATCGCAATTGCAGCACTCCCTGATGATCACGAAAATATCGCAATCGCCATGCGTGCGGCAGATATCGGTGTTGAGAGGACAGGGCTTGTTCTTGACGACTCAGCCCTTGCCCGTGTTGTGCGAAGAATTGGACTCACATATGCTGTTTCAGAGCGTCGTGTCGCCATTGATTCTATTCTAATGCAAGTTCATCGCCGCGTCCCAGGGCACTACCAATTGATGCCATCTGTTCCGGAAATTGTCGCCATGAGCGCAGCAATTTCCGAGGGTCACAGTCGAATTGGACAGACCATTCAAAAAATCGAGAAAAAGGGGTCCTTCCGAATCGCATTTGTAGAGCGTGAAAATTCAGAGGGTTCTCGAATTATGTTCCGACCAAAATCCGAGATGACTGTCAAGATCGGGGATCGTTTGATTCTCTTCGTATCTTCTGATGATGTGCCCACCGTCGAGAAGGTTTTGGAGCGTTAACAATGCGATTTGATGTCATCGGCCTCGTTGCTGGCTGGAGCCTCGTGCTCTTGTCAATTCCACTCCTCCTCAGTGCTACCGTTGGGTACATCATGGGTGATGATATGGGCATTATTTTGTGGTCATTTCTACCATCTATTGTTTTCTGTCTAGTTGTTGGGGGTTTGTTGGTTCGCGCAGGTACTCGGCGCGATTCTGCTGAAAGGTTACGAGATAGAGAGGCATTTGCTGCCGTCGCTCTTTCTTGGCCCCTGATCGTCGCGGTTGGAGCATTACCTTACTGGTTTGGGCCAACATTCCACGGTCCGATAACCTGGGACGGGGATGGCGGTACATTGTACGAAATCATGGGGGGGATGATTCGTGGTTGGTTTGAATCCATGTCTGGCTTCACAACAAGTGGTGCCACGACCATTGACCCCTATGCATCGCCTAGATGTGAAGGAGTTGAAGACTGCATTGCGAGTCAACCCTACGGCCTCTTGTTTTGGCGGTCTTCTACACAATGGCTGGGGGGCATGGGTATCATCATGCTTGGAATGCTGTTGTTGAGTCGTGCCCTAGGTGGCGGAATGTCAATTGCACGTGCAGAACTAACAGGTCCATCACTGAGTCGACTTCGCCCCAGACTTCAGGAAACAGCAAAGGCCCTTTGGGGCATCTACATCGGATTCACTATTCTTGAGTTTGCACTCTTATTGTGGTGGGCTGATTTGAGTTGGTTCAACGCAATCAATTATTCCTTGGGTACGATGTCTTCAGGTGGTTTTGGCACGACTGATGGTGGAGTCATGGATTTCAACAGCCCACTTGTTGAGGGTATTATCACATTCTTCATGGTCGCCACAGGCATCAATTTCACACTGTTCCATTTTCTCCTCCTAAAGGAATATGCCAAGGTCATCAATGATCAAGAGTTACGCGTCTATTTGCTGGTTCTAGCAGGTGCTTGGACCATCTTCGCCCTCAATCTCGTTTACAGTGCAGGCTGGGAATGGAGTGACGCTTTGCGACATGGCGCGTTCCAAGCAGCGGCAATCGGTACGTCAACCGGATATGCCAGTGCAGATTTCGCAGCTTGGCCAGTTCTCTCTCTGTTCGTCCTACTGTTCCTGATGGTTGTTGGAGCGTCGGCAGGTTCGACAAGTGGTGGGTTGAAAATTCTCCGACTCCGTCTTGCCTTTGTCCTCGCCCGTCGTGAAATCCACCGTATGGTTCAGCCTCGGGCGGTTGTCAGTGTCCGTATGAACGGCGAAGTCGTCGATGATTCGCGAATGTGGGTTGTCATTGGTATGTTGTCCACTTGGGCAGCCCTGACAATGATTAGCACAGTAGTCCTTGCATTCTTTGAACCAACCCACTCCCTCGAAACAATCCTCTCCGTAATTTTCGCCTCACTAGGGAATACAGGGCCGGCATTGGGAGCATTTGGTCCAACTTCGACTTGGGCCGGATTAAATTGGTATTCGTTGTTTTACACATCACTTCTGATGTGGGCTGGGCGATTGGAATTGCTCACTGTATTGGTACTGTTCCACCCTCGAACTTGGCGTAGTGAAAATAAAGGTTAGAAGAAATCCAATGATTTCTGTGCTGAATCTCCTTGAGACTGATTTTCTTCATTGATTTCTTCCTCGATTTGTGTAAAATCACTTTGAATACCGGGTGACGCATTGACAATTTGAATTTCATCGTAGCGTTCAGCAAGAGCCTTACTCGTCTTGAGATTGGCCCTCAACCCATGGAGCGCCAAGTGGTCACTGGATGACAGGCCCAATGCAAGAGAGATGTCGAAATTTTCAGGATCCCCTTCAAGTTTATCACTTGCAATAGCGCGAAGTGCTGGCCACAATTCTTCACGTACTGCCATTTCACTTGCGCCACATGTTTCCGCCAAGCACTCGACAATTGACGAGCGTCTCCACGATTCGTTTCCACGTTTGAGGAATGTGGGGAATTGCAAGGCAAACCGATCAGGCCGATTCTCTGTAGATGCGACACTGGCAGCAAGAGATCCAAGATTACCACCCCAGTACGTTGAACGGTAGGCTAGATTTGAAAACCTAACAAATAGGGATTTTGCCGCAATAGAGAGGGTTTTGGAGGCACGAGCCCAACTCTCGGGTTGACGCATCACAGAGGCATTGTTCCAAGTAACCCATGCAACCAACTCATCTGGTGTTTTATCCAAAATCAGACTCAAATTTGCGGCCTCACTAGAACTCTGTGTCCTGTATAATTTTTCGAGTCCAGGAAATAGATCAATTTGCTGATCTCTCTGGCCCATGATGATTTGTTCCACGACCGCTTGCTCATCGATGTGTTCTGGTGAAGTGGTACAAATCGCTTGCAAATCCCTAACGATAGCCCTGATATCACCGGGATTTGAGGCCACAAGACGGTCAATTGCCACTGCGTCTGCAGTTACCCCTTCGGCAACCAGTACACGATTCGCAATTCTTCGCAAAGCACTGTCAGTCACTCGCTTAAATTCAATTATTTCCGCCAATCTAGAAAAGCGGTCACGGGTAGCACGCCACTGCCCTCCGCGACCCCACAATCTCATCGGATCATTACATGTCAAGAGTACTGGCTGTTTGGTGTTCTCCAATAGTTTCAGGAGTTCGGCCTTTCCACCACTATCGCCACTGAGTGTTTTCTTCACACCTCCAGAATGTAGGCGGGCACTTAGCGTAGCTTCGATACGCTCCTCACTGGCTTTCCGAAACGTGCCAGAAAGGTGGTCAACCTCATCGAGTAAAATGAGGGTACGCTGATTTGCATCTGAATTGAATGTTCCATCGATACTGAATGTGAAGTGATTCGCACTGCCCTTAGATGCGCGGCGTATGGCAGCAGCATTACGTTGGTCGCTCGCATTCAGTTCAATGACGTCCCAACCCATATCATTGGCTATTGCAGTCGCCAGACTGGTTTTACCCACTCCAGGGGGACCTGAGAGGAGCATCCCTCGTTTATTGGGGACCCCTTGTTCCCAAGAAGTCAGCCAATTGCGAATCCGCTTCCTTTGCGTATCATTCCCCTCAAGTTCCCGAGTGGCTGTGGGACGATAACGCTCAGTCCAGTCATCGGGGGAATTGGAATCAACCATTAACAGAGGACGAACAGCGGCGCCCTTTGAACATTGAGAATTAGAATAGGGCAGAGATTGTATCCGATGCAAGAGCAGCAACGAGGTCATCAGGCTGAATCCGCATCTGTTTCCCATCATCACGACGACGAATAGTCACAGAGCCGTTCTGAAGTGATTCATGGTCGATGGTGATTGCCCAGGGAACGCCGACTTCATCAGCCCGTGCATATCGGCGGCCTATGGATCCAGAACCATCATAGTACGAAGCGAGATTTTTTGTGGCGCAAATTGTTTGGTGGATATTATTTGCCAAATCATCCAACCCATCTTTTTCCATAAGGGGTAAGATGGCAACATCAATAGCGGCAATCGATGGATTCAACCTCAAAACAGTATAGGGTTCACCACCTTTTTCTGATTCATCAAATGCATGATCCAAAACGTGCCACAATATGCGGTCGATACCAAAGGCCGGTTCGACCACGTGTGGCAGAAACCATTCGCCATGCTCAGTCGATTGGATTCGTTTTTCTTCAATCATATCCTCTTCAATCGTTACGCTAGTTCCATCAACGAGGGAGAGTTTGAATGGGAATTCTGAAGTTAACACCTCCAGTTCCTCCAGTGCAGTATTCACGAGCCCAGCCTTATCTCTGAATACAGGTCCAATCACGGAACCTTTTCCGGCCAAGATTGTCTTATCGACAATCATCGGCTCATCATAGGGCCGCCATGCCCGGAGATTCTTGTCCCCTGTTGCAGTCTCATGTGCAGCGAGGTCGTAACAACCCCTGTGGGCGATTCCGACACATTCAACCCAGCCATATGAACCCTGAATTTCAGCATCCCAGCAATCTGTTGCGTAGTGAGCCATCTCAGTTCCTTCGTGCTGCCTGAAGCGAATTTTTGATGGGTCAATCCCAACACCTACGAGGAAATCCCATGTACGTGCCATGAACCATGCAACGGTAGGGTGACGTATGATATTCTCAGTTGCTGCTTGTTCTGGCCCCATTTTGAGAGGTTGACCCAATTCAGGATCCGGGACTAGACTGAATTCAATGGCGCTCCATTTTGAAAAATCATGTTGCGGCTTAACTTCAGGATCAATGAAATATTCGAGTTCAGCCATATTGAATTCTCGCAATCGTATCATTCCTTGACGTGGACTAATCTCGTTTCGATAACCCTTCCCAGATTGGACAGCACCGAAGGGCAATCTGTTGCGGAAGTGCCTGTATAGTGCGGGGAATAGCATGAACATCCCCTGTGCAGTTTCGGGCCGCATATAGGCGGTACGCCCACCCTTCATTGCCCCAATTCTGGTACTGAACATCAGATTCATAGGACGAGCAGGTTTCCAATCGGTAGCACCGCAAGAAGGACAGTGAATACTACTTTCAGCAATGATAGCATCCAATTCATCAGCAGTCAAAATGTCAGGGTTGGGATGTTTCCCGTCTACGAGATGATCACTACGATACGCCCTTTCGCATGAAATACATTCTGACATGTGATCATTGAATTCACCCACATGTCCACTGGCAATGAGTACAGATTCCGGTGTGATGGTTGGGCTATCAATTTCGACAATGTCACCCTGTGACATCCAATGTTCAAGCCAAGAATTTTTCAATCGTCGACGCAACCGGCCACCGATGGGACCAAAGTCGAAAAGACCTGCAACGCCACCATGAATCTCAAAGGCTGGTAAGATGACACCACGTCTCCTGAGCATGCTCGTAAGACGTTCGAGTCGTGCATGTGAGCCGTCCATTATGCAGTCGCGGGCGAGTTAGCCACATCAAGCAATCGGAATAAATTCGATATTGGAGCAGAGTTTCAGAATCCACTTGTTCCACGATAGGGTGTTTCACAGCCAATTCTTATCGAATCAACGAATCGTTGATATACCGCTTCGCCACGCTAACCAACGAGTAATAGGAGGATATTATCTTGGCAGATACAGTATACCTAGATTCCTTAGAGGATACCGAGGTTTTACTTTCGAAATTATCCCAACCCGTTCGAGATTGGTTTAAGGATAAATTTCCTGATTTCACTGAACCTCAAAAAATGGCAATACCCTCTATTCTTGCCGGCGAGCATCTATTGTTATGTTCGCCCACAGGTTCGGGAAAAACACTCACTGCATTTTTGACAATCATCGACAAACTTGTGCGCCTAGCGATTGACGGTAATCTTGAGAAACAGGTTTACTGCGTCTACATTTCACCAATCAAAGCACTTGCGAACGATATTCAGCGAAATTTAATCGGTCCATTGACCGAAATCAAAGAGCGATATCTTCCAGGTAGAGCTCAGGAAATCAAAGTTGGACTGAGAACAGGTGACACACCCCAATCAGAGCGCCAAAAAATGCTTAGAAAGCCCCCACATATTCTGATAACAACCCCCGAATCATTAGGTCTGGCCCTCGCTTCAAAAAAATTCAGACCTTTGATGAACGATTTACAGTGGTTACTTATTGACGAGATGCACTCTTTGGTCCCCACAAAGCGTGGCACTCATTTGGCTCTGACCATGGCACTACTCGACACACTAATCGCCAACCCTGTCCAAAGGCTGGGAATTTCGGCAACAATGGAACCACTAGAAGAGGTGGCTCATTTCCTTGTTCCAGTGAAGGCTGGAGATCGCGACGCAGACACGGGTGCACCAATCCCGGTATTCGATGATGAAGAATCATCTTGTGTACACATTGCTAAAGTGAGCGAAGTCCGAGAATTGGATTTAGACATCATCCTTCCACACCCTAAATTCAGTGAGGTTCCCGTCAAACAATTACTTGATCACAATGTTGACATTATCAAAGATCTTGTCGAGGCACATCGAACAACTCTCGTCTTCGCAAATACTCGGCAAATGACTGAGATTATTACTCAAAAATTACGCGTGCTGGGCCTAGCTGGAGTCGAAGGTCACCACGGTTCGATGGACAAGCAAATTAGACTTGAAGTTGAACGTAAACTCAAGCGTGGTGAACTGCGATGTTGCGTTTCATCATCTTCCCTTGAGATGGGAATTGACATCGGATCGGTGGACATGGTCATTCAATTGGGGTCCCCAGGTTCGATTGCCACAGCTCTGCAACGAATTGGCCGTGCAGGCCACCACGTTGGAGGCATACCTCGCGCTCGATTCTTACCCACTTCATCCCACGACCTGCTAGAACTGGTTGCTCTGCAAGGTGCGATTATGGCGGGTGAAATGGATCTTCTACGATTCCCCAAAAATTGCCTCGACGTACTAGCCCAATTCATCATTGGGTTGACAATTTGTGGTGAAATTGACATGGATGAGGCATATTCCATCATTACCTCAGCCTATCCGTATCGAAGCCTTTCCTATGATGATTATATCGAGGTGCTTGATCTACTGGAGGATGAACGAAGAGTATGGGTAGATTGGGAGAAAAATATCATCGGGAAACGTGGTTACGCCCAGATGATTTACTACACAAATATCGGTACAATCGCTCCAGATAACAACTACCTTGTGTTCAGTGCCGATGGTTCGATGATTGGTCAATTGTCCTCATCATTCGTGCAAAATATCCGCCCTGGAGATGTATTTTTACTAGGTGGTTCTACTTATCGTGTACATCGAATTCAAGCGAGCAGGGTTAGCGTCACTCCTGTGACGGGTTATCGTCCAACAGTCCCCTCATGGTCTGGCGAAGCGATGAGTCGTACGCGCGAACTTTCACAGGCCGTCCTCAAATTACTGAATGCCACAGTCACTACAATTCGCAGGGGGAGGGACCCTCGTTTACTGCTCTCTGGCGCCTACGGTTTATCTCAGCCAGTCACAGAATCTTTAGCCCGATTTTTGGAGGAACACACCATTGATTCAATTCAGGTACCTAGTCCCGACAAAATCCTCATCGAGCAAATTATGAATTCACCCGTTCCAACATACATCATCACCACATGTAGGGGTCGAGCATTCAATATGGCCATGGGATATTTCATGGCAGGTTTGTGCGACCTCAATAATGTCCATGTCGTCGAAATGTCATTTGATGAGAATTCATTCCTCTTCAAAACCGGACAAGAAATTGACACCAAGGAAATCTATCCGATGTTCAAGAACAATCAGCGTGACGCGGTATTGCAACGGTATCTCCTAGATAGCCAACTCTTTGCAAAGAGATTCAGAGAAGTATCTGGTCGATCACTCATCGTCCCTCGGCGTATTGGTGCAGAAGAAGTGAGTCCGAAGCAGTTCCAGCAAAAATCTGAGAAGGTTTTCCGTGAACATCGCCAACATGCGGATAGTTTGCTAATCCGTGAGGCTCAGAATGAAATTTTCCACACTGACTTGGACATGGAAGAATTAGAGAATTTTGTCAACAGAATGGACGATGAAGGTGTCAGAATCGTACATTCAAGAGTCACTTTACCAAGCGCTCTCGGCATGAATCTGTACATGGCAGCATTTGAGGATTTATTGAGCATGCGCACCAGAGCGTATCTCGTCAAAGATATCGATCCTGAGATTCTGCGCCGCTTGCTCGGTGGGCGTTCGCGCGCTACAGATTTGGATGATGAAGCACTCAACCTGTATTTCCAGAACAAGGCCAAAATCCCTGAAGATGCAGACGGATTACTGCGCCTTATGGAAAAAGGAGGAGGCTTACATCCAGATCTAAACAATCCACTCTATCAGGATAAGTTGACCAACATAAATCACGATACCCTGAATGGCTGGGTGACCGAATTGGCCGAAACAGGAGCAATCACGAAAATCCGCGGTACGGGCACAATCGAAGTGGATGATAAGTGGTTCTCAATCCGTATGGCAGAAGTCCATGGCACGTTGGGTATTCTCGCATCTAAGGGTGAGGATGACATGCTGGATTTGCGCGAATTGTATACTGGTGGACTACATTATGAATCCGTATCTCAATTTGATGGAACAAATCCGATATCTTGGGAGTCTGCAAAATTAATGGATCCTCACGAAGCACTGCGAATCAAGATTGTCGATATGCTTGGCACTGAGGGGCCAAAAACACTCGTCGAACTTTCGAGTCGACTACCTTTCCCAGAAGCACAAATCGAGTCATTATTGCATGAACTTGAAGTTCGAAATATCGTGTCAATCGGTTTCTACAAGCAAACCGAGGAAGGTGAATTCATTTTGCGTGTCGATGAACATATTATCACTGGTGGTGAGGATAATATCATTGAATATCGAGAGTTGCAAAATTTGCTTCTATCAAAATCATTCAAACAATATCCTGATGCATTGACAGCCCTTGAAGAAGGGCATGTTATGTTTGCCAAGATGCAAGAATTGCTTGACCGCATTGAAAACTTCCGATTCGCCGATTGGAAAGACATGAAACATGATTCAGATATCATCATGGGGAGATTGTTGCATTCACGAGTCGGATATACAACCAAAGCAATGATCCCCATGCTTCTAGGTCTGAGGCCTGAACCGTGGTTTTCTGAAATGGATGAAGAGTTGTTGAAAAATATCCCTCCTGGTGTAAATGTTGAACGTGCAGAAATCGTTGGCGATTTGCCACGTGGAGATGAACATAAGCATGTGCAGAGAGATGCAAGAAATTCATTGTCGAATATGGAGCGACAGATGGTGTACGTCAAGCAGTTTGAGGAATTAATCAATCGGAAGCGTTCGCTGTCCCTCTTCCACCGGGTACATGATGTCTATGAGCCGATGCCATTCCCTCAAGCACTGGAAGAATTGGTTAAGAGAATCGGTCCAATCAAGTTGCACTCATTGCGGTTGTTTGTTAGCCATCCAGTTGAATTTCTAGCTGAAGTGCTTCGGGATTTAGAAGATGCTGGAAAGATTGTCAGAGTAACAGCACTTCAACCAGATCCCACCGACTTTTTCTGTGTTCCAGCCGACTCAGATTCACTCCAACGGCCACGTCGTGAAGACCGGCAACTTCGTATTTTGTCCCAGTCCGACCCATTCTGCTCTAGGTTCATTCAGGAAGTTCGTTACGTACTCAAACAAGGATGGTATTATCCTGTATTCAAAGGCGTCGACCCAGTCGGACGAATCTTGATGTTCAAGGTCAATGACTATCTCGAAATCAAGGATATTCATATCCCACATGCATATCTAGATGAGTTTGCTGAAATATTTGAAACATTACTTGACAACTACAAGGATACGCTGGTTGATGTTTCAGTTCTGCATGCATTCAACGGGGAGCCAATCCATGATTGCGATGAAAATATACAAGCCATTGTTGCGACATTAGGATTCCGTTCAATGGGTGATAATCTACGGTACATTCGGGGCGGTGTTGTTGACCCACGCCCGAGATCACTCACACTTCGGGCACTATTCCATCACCACCATCTCCATCAAGACACTCGACTTGAGAATGAAACACTAGCTTTAGAGCATATCTCAGAAATCCGAGATGATTTCGCCCTCAGAGGAAGATGTGAAATGTTCCGTGTCGACTTGAAATCGATGGCCGCTAGTCAGCAATTACATCAAGGCACCAATTTACGAAATCACCAAGTTTGGGCCCCATACAAGCATTTCCAGCGCCTCCTGAAAATACGAGGAATAGATGCAGATGAAGATTTGCTGGATGTTCTAGAGTTCTTCTCTGGTCATTCCGATGCAAAAACATTCATGGATCGATATGCAATGAAGCGTGCAGAATTTAGGAAATTAGCACAGCCACTTATTCGTTCAGGCCATCTTGTTCAGGACTACAGAGGCGGATTCAAAACTGTAAAACGCCTAGATGGAAAAGAATCTTGGGAGGTCAAGAGAGAATACTTACGAGAAATGGTAACCGAATATCCTGTTATCACTCTGAAACAATTCGAAAAATTGGCAGGGAGCCCATTCAAACCTGAGATGATATCCAGTGTTCTGCATGAATTTGAGGAGGAAGGGCACCTCATCAAAGGATTCCTTGTCGATGATTTACACGAGGTTTGCTGGGGCCGCCAAGAATTGTTAGAAGAGGCCGACAATCTCCCGCCAATGCGCGATTTCGTTCTTCCACCGTCTGATCCACTCTTGCCCTATTTCCAATCGTTGCTAAGAGAACGATTTGGGTATGGTAGCGCCTACATGGTATTTTGGAACGAAGAACCGATTGCAGCGTTCAAAGCCAACACGCGTAATGATGTCATTGATGTCACCGATTTCGTGGGTGATTCAGAGCGGGAAAAAGAAGCACTTCGCGTGATGAAAGAATTCGCTTGGGAGCATAATATGCCGCTCAAGGGTAAGGTTCTGGAACGATTGAAATCACGCTAATTTGTGACCAATTTTATTCTGAAAATCCGGAATAACGGGTCGAGTATAGCAATCACATGTGAATGTAATTTCGGCAATAAATCGAACAGCACTAAAGCCATCAAAAACATGGCACCCAAACTGAGAAACTTTGCGGCATATGCATGACCAAAATCAAAGATATTTAGGCCATTTAGGCTCCAATTTTGGTTGTATTGGACGTGCATCCAAATAATTCCTGCATTGCGAAATACATTGAGAATGTGGATGAGTGGAATTGTAATCAATAAAGCTCGCGCTCTACGTTTCCAAGGCGATTCACGTACAGCAACAATTGCACCAACAAAGACAATCATTGATTGAAGAGCACTACAACCCAAGACAAATCCGATATTCACTTCGGTTCCATCAGCATGGATCATTGGGACGTAAAATCCGCCTTCTCCAAGTGTATCGGTTAGCAACCATTTGTTGCCATTCCAACTCGACCAAGATTCGGATGTAGTACCGAGGTCCACCATCATTTGGCCAAGTTGTATATCACCCGCACCAGTCCACTGCAAAAATAACGAAGTATTCCACGCAGTGAACCAAACAATACCAGCATTGAGCATGGGTACATGCTGGATGGCGAGATATGGCATTGCGGACCAGAATACAGCACCACGTAACCAATCAACAGCCTCAACGGAACGTCCTTCTCGAAGTAAAACAGCCTCCCACCCGCCATAAGCGATGCAGACGGGAAGTGCTGCGATTGACATGAAAATTAGAACTGGATCAGAGATGTCGAAATAGTGTTCTGCGCCTAAGTAGAAATATATTCCAACGCAGACCCAGCCCACTGGTGAAAACCACTTAGCAATTGTGTTGTTGAAGTGAAATGCCGATCCAACACAAATCAAACCAAGGGTTACGATGACTAGGTTTGTTTGACCTAAATCGAGTCCAAAAACAGCCCCTAATGAAGTGACACCATTTGCAATAATGTCCTCCATGCTGGCTTCACAGGTCGGCAAGTCACATATAGGCTCGCTACGACGCAGTGTTGAGTCGCATGTCCGGTGACACCTTCGATTTCGACGAGTTCATGGACGGATATATTGCCGACCTATCAAGAGCACTCAACTCTCTATCACGAGAATCCGTGGGGCTACTATACACCGAAATGCTCCAAGTAATGGATAACGGAGGCAAAGTTCACTTCATTGGTAACGGCGGCTCGGCGGCGACACCAAGCCACAGTGCTGGCGACTGGAGCAAAGAGTTGGGTTTGCCAACTCTAGCACACACAGACAATATTGCAGCATTGACTGCCTGGGCTAACGACACATCATACGCGAATATTTTCGTTGGCCAATTGCAGACATGGCTAGCACCCGGCGATTTGGTCGTAGGCTACTCAGGTAGTGGTAATTCTTCAAACGTGCTGAATGGGATTGCTTATGCAACTGAAAATGGAGCGCGAACTGTTGGAATTACTGGGAATTACAAATCCGGAAAAGGTGGTGCACTTGCTGAAATGGCTCATATTTGTATTGTATGTGACACAACATCGATGGAGAGAATTGAAGATCTTCAACTCATCATAAATCATATCGTCAAAGAGGCAGTAAAGGCCAGTAGAGGCTTGCCAAGTCATTCATGAGGTGTTAATATGGACCTCCCTAGAAGGCATCTTGCCGATATTGACGCCCCTGTAGATTCCCTCGAAGGCTGGGACGGGTCTATCGCATATTTGGACAGAGATGGCGTTCTCAATGTTGGACGGGAAGATTACGTAAAAAATGTGGACGAGGTCGTTTTGCTGGACGGTGCAGGCCATGCAGTTGCGGCACTACGAGAAGCAGGATACAGAATCGTCGTGGTCACCAATCAATCACCCGTCAATAGAGGTATGTTCTCACACGAGGAATTGGCAGAAATGAATCAGGAAGTCCTCGATGGCCTCCTTCGTGAAAATAGTAATGCGCATGTCGATTTAGTGCTATATTCTCCTTACGCTCCTTGGGATCACAGCCCAGTAAGAAAACCCGGACCTGGTATGTTGCAAGTTGGACGTCAATTACTAAGTTCGATCCCGCTTGAAGTGACAACGGATTCCTCATATTTGTCTACAAAAATTGACGAGGGCAGGTCATTCATGGCAGGTGATCGTGATGCCGATATGGGTGCGGCTCTCCAGCATGGCGTGCGAGGATTCAGAGTTGACGCACGTGTAGGCATTGCAGGTATCATTGAAAGATTATTGGACGATAACGACGAGGGTGATGCCCTGGAAATATGATCGTCGGGGACTCCCCGACATATTGGATCGGTCTTGACGATACGGATGAAAGAGAATCCGGTTGCACTACCCACGATTTCAATGACTTGCTCAATCACCTGTCAGCAAGTGGATTTGGCATTGTAGATCCACGTTTAGTGAGGTTATGGCCATTCGCCCCCAGAAGAACACGGGGAAATGCAGCCTTATCAGCTTCAATTACTGGAGCCGATTCAGTAGCATTAGAATCATGCTTGGATGAGTGGTTCGCTACCAGATTTGTAGATTTTCAACCTGGAAATGAGAATCATTCAGCACAACCAGTTTTGCTGATGACCAAGGGAAGTTTGCCAGAATCAATATATTGGAACACAGTTCGAAATTTCGTTGAACTTGATTTGCGAATCTCAGAATTGGAACCACACCCTCACAGAGTGTGGTCAACATCCGCCGGACTCGGTGGCTTGATTGGTGCAAGCGCCGCCATTGCTTGGCAAGGTGGGAGCGATTTCACTTGGGAATGTACGGCATGGAGAGACAATACAGGTCACAGAAAAGTCCCAATCGCCCTCGTTGAAAAGATGGCCAAATTATTCCCAACTACATTCATGAACCGTGATCCGAATGCGAATCACAGCCTCATTTCACCACGAACACCCTGCCCAGTATTGTATGGGATTCGGGGTGAATCAGAACAAGGTGTTTTGCAAGCGCACGAATATCTTCAAGAAAATGGGGCTGAATATTCGATTGATTATCGAGTCCATCGAAGCAATCAGGCAACGGACGACCATCTAGTAGAATCTGAGATTGGTACCGTCCAGTGCATTCGGATCATGCAAGGTGGGCACGTGGAAATCGATGTAGGTCGAACTTTAATCTCATTTTCCCAAGGTAGTGAACTCAACAAACTTGCACAGAATATCATTGCCGGTGATCGCATTGAATGGTATGGTTTGACCAATCTTGATGGTTCAATCCATCTTGAACGACTTCGCTTGTTAAGAGGCGAAAGAAACAGACGACGTCCGAATTGTAATTGTGGACATAGATTCAAGTCTCAAGGAAAAAATCAACCCCTAAGGTGCCCAAAATGCAGTTCTACACACGCAGACTTATGGTGCTCAGAAATAATCGACAGTGAATGGACAGAGCCACCACCCGCTCATCGTCGACATTTGTCAAAACCACTGTCAAGGGTGGGCAAGTCTGAAGTCTGAGATGCCCTCCACGGCTCATGGAAACCACTGAGATTGGCACATACGCTATGATTGGCTTGACCATTGGCTTGCTCGTATATATTTGGAAAATGCGTTCGCGAAATATCGAAAATAGTCAGGATGAACCTGCCATCGCAGGTCAGGATGTAATCGAAGGCGGGGCCATCAACCCAGAACAATTTGATGAGCCGGATGATGATGC
>JASLKT010000029.1 GCA_030747395.1 Candidatus Thalassarchaeaceae archaeon | reverse complement strand
TGGTAATCCCCGTTATCTTCCTGATGCCATGTTCCGCCGCGTTCTTCACAGTCTTCTTGAGTCACCTCAGAATCATCATCATCATCATCATCATCATCATCACGGTCTGACTCATCTCTATCATCTGAAACATCATCCCAAGACATTGCTGAATGCATCAGGAATGATTCACCCATGTAACTTGCTTGGAGGATGGTACCATCTCCACTTTCTTGGATCGTCCAACTCTGTGAGATGGTCATGCCACTCACAGTGATGTCAGTACCACTGTATGCAGTATTTTCATTTTCAGCTGTTGTTGATACGATGGTATATGCACCCATGCCCATTTCTTCATCGACACCAGAAATTGTCATTGAATAACCTATGATGATGAGGCCGTCTTCTGTGAGGGTGTAGTTGCGGTTCCCGGACTTTTCGGTAAATTCACCAATGGATTCGTACAGGGCGTCTTCAGTGATACATGTCGTTGCCGTAGTGTCATTTTCGTCATAGTTGATTGCTGTTGGATCATTGCATCCAGGAGCCAATTCCTCAACTACCTCTTCAACGTCTCCAGTCAATCCTTCTATGCATCCTGCCAACAGAATGCAAGTCGTCATCATCAATACCAGTGCCTTGCGCATGTCCCCCAACTGTCCCCAACGGTAGATAAACTGCCCCCACCACCGTTTAACCACGCAGTCAGCCGTTGAAGTCGATTCAGGGCGCGTAAGGATTGAATAAGGAACACAGCACCAATACACTACAGAGGTTGCACCATGTCAGAGGAGAAATCAGTCCGTAGCAACCTGTTTGGCATTCTGTTGATGCTCACAGTTGCACTTTCACCTCTGGCCACAGCTCAAGTTAGTCAGGTCGAAGCCACGGTTCTCACACAATGGGTGGATGATGGCAATGACAACATCACGCACGGGTATCGAATTGTGTTGAGTGAATCTCTTTCGTTTTCAGAATTGGATGAGTTGGCAGTCACGGTTTCTCACGAAGATGTCGATGGTAACCCCATTGGTGATTGGGCGATGGATTGGACAGGTGGAAACAACACAGAGTTGAGTTTCACAGTCAATTCAACATTGAATTGGAAGGATGAGATTACGGTTGAGGTTTGGCAAAATGGCTGCTGCTCACCATCGAGCATCATTGGTACACGGACCATTCAGGTCACAATTTGGAATGAACCACTCTCCGATCACGAAATCACGCGCGTAACGAATTGGCATTTGGTTCAGAACTCTGTGAATTTCACAGAGAGCGAATCATGGGACCTCACTTTCACAGGCCAAGGCTGGCAACAGCGAACGGGGAATATTCTGGAATCCAACGAACTTGGAGCGGGCACACTCGCAATCCAAGAATCCACAGGGGGGGGCACTGGAACTGTGGCCATTCTCCTCTGGTTGGATACGGTTTGGCTGAATGAAACCGTCAATGGCATGGATTTGCAGAGCCAAGTCTTCGAGATGCGCGGCAATGGAACAATTGGTGTAAACAATAGTGAAGACGGCGTGGATACACAAATCTTCGGCAATGTCGTGAACTCCTACATCATTCGAAGTTTGGACCAAGGCATTGTTGAGGAACAATTGCGAATTGAAGCCAATGGAGGTCTCCACATGTCATCTGAAGGAGGCGGGGAATCCATGGAAGCCAATGGAACACTTGCCCTACTTCTGATTGAAACTCACGACCTTGATGGCCAACGAATTCTCTCCAATACTGAATTTGAAGGAACTGCGGACATGGATATTCGAGGCGAAGATTACCAGATGGATTTGGACATCAACCAAATTGTCAATCGTGCGCGCTGGGAGAACGGGGAGTTCCATTCCTCTTTGAATCGAATTCAAGGTGATGGTGCATTCGACTTCACCGATCAAGAAGAAAACAGTTCGATTACAGTCAATGCAACCGTCTACGAAATATTCCAAGAATCTGTTGACGGTTTGAAGACAGGTGACAAACTCCACGTCGATGGAACATTTACTGGAGATGTCAATGGGGACTTCGGCATTGTTCGAGACATTGTTGCTACTGGCCATTCTCAGGAGAATGCAACAGGAGTTGCATTCGACACAAACGTCATTTTCACAGAATCCTGGTTAAATCTATCTGGAATTGGAAACAATCCATTCGACATGGAAGCAGCTCACAACAAGACTTGGGATTATGAAGTTCCTCAAGACCACTGGGACAACCGCACGGTCCGCTTTCGCTGGGATTCAATGGAAGGTGGAGAACCATCGGAAGGAGATGAATTCCCCGAACGCAGTCCTATCCAAGTCGACCTTGAAACTCCCGAAGCAGAGAGCACACTCGGTGATGTTGACATCACGCGCGAAACAGGTTTGGCTCCTGCTGGCTTGATTGTTGGAGATCGTGTTGACTTGATGGGTTCTGAATTGATGCATCTCAGTGTCACCGCCACAAGTACTGGAACCGTTGTCAGAGACGGACATACCATTCCGGTGACATATTGGAATGGAGCCTATGGTGGCGATGGTCAGGCAACGGGTGCGGCCATCAGTGAGGGTGTTCTTGCTGGCCTCATTGCGGAAGTGACCCGAAATGTCACCATTGATCTCGATGTCGGAGAAACTCTTGAGTTCGGTGAAACACAATCTCTTGCGCGCGTTCTATCTCCCTCGATTATCACCGAAGGTGAGAACACCGCACCCAGTATCGTCTCAGTCTCAATCCGAGAAGGTTCACTCACCAATGAAGGCTCAGCGAGTGTCCATTTGGAGGTAGAGGTAGACGATGTTGATTGGAACGTTCGCAGTGTGACCGCAGACCTCTCAGCACTTTCTCTAGGCACAATTACTCTGAATGATATCGGCCTTGAAGGCGATACTTCTGTGCACGATGAAACCTTCACAGCAGAAATTCAGTATTCAGGGATTATCGATGGTGATGTCAGTATTCAAATCGATGTGTCCGATGATTGGGTTACAGTCAGTGAAGCACACGATATTCAGGTTCTCAATCGTCTCCCACGCATTACATCGTTCTCATATTCACCGAACACGGTAAACCGAGGCGACATCACATCAGTCTCAATCAATGCAAATGATGGCTCTGGAGTTACGGCTGTGGGCGTTGATACTACCGAATGGGGTGGTAATGTCACTTGGCTCACACTTGCAGATGGTACTTGGACTGGTGACATGCTCGTTCCCGAAACGATTCCAAGCGGCGACCAAGTTCTATCCATTCGACTTGAAGATGGAGCTGGTGGAAATGGATTGACCACCCAGTTTGGTTCTGGTGAAGAATTGCCTAGCCTCCACATTTTGAATGAAGGCCCTGCAATTTCTGAGGTCACATTCTATGAAAATGGCGAGATTGTCACCAGCCTTGACATTCCACTCACCGGTTCAAATCAATACACCATGACTGCCAGAGTGACCGATTTGGATCCAGTCTCAATCGTTCAAACAAAACTGGGCCTTATTGCTCCACCTGGTCAAAGTGACAATTGGATTTCAATGCGCGATGACGGGATTGGGCCTGATGCAGTATCAGGCGATGGAATCTGGTCGGTTTCAGTTGAGGTTCGACCCGGTGTACCGGGTGGAGTGACGACGGTCGAAATCCGAGGAATCGATCAACAACTTGCACAAACACCGGTCAATGAACGCACATTCTCAGTTGAATTGGGCGCATCTGATAATGGTGGAGGCGGAGGACAAGCGGTCTTGGAAGGTGCCAGTCAAGAATGGTTGGTTTTCAGTATCATTGGCATCTTATTGATTCTGTCCATCGCTGGAATCACTCTTTGGATTCGTGGTGGCGGCCTTAAACAGATGATGGGGCCTTCAGATGGCCCGTGGAAATAGTCCACGGCTCATCACCGACGCTTACAAAAGTGATTCTTGTTTCCCGAGATTTACACGAGTGTAGTGTAGTGGTTATCACCGGGCGTTGCCAACGCCTGAACCCGAGTTCAAATCTCGGCACTCGTACCAATCATTCGATTAGAGCCCGCACTTGGACTTCAATCGCGTCACGTGTTTTTCGATAAACATCGATGCTTTTTCCAACAGGATCATCCAATTGCCAGTCCGCATTGAATGGGATATTGGGACACTGAACACCACAACCCATGCTGAACACTTTGTCGTAAGTCGTGTGATCGAAATCATCGATGAGAGATGGTGTTTGTTCAGAAATATCGATTCCTTTCTCTGCCATTACTGCAACCGCATTTTCGGCGACTGTAGACCCTGGCCACATATTCGTGCCTGCACTGGCTGCATCGATTCCAAGATGCCGAGCCCATCCTTCCGCCATTTGACTGCGGCAGGTATTGCCAACACATACGAACAGTACTCGCATGCCATAGGACCACATCTCGGGATTTATCAATCCTCTCAGTATTTTCAAGAGATTGGATAGCAGACGCGACTTGAAGTACGGGTGTTTGGTCGGCGCTCTCAGAGAGAGCGACATGAGTGGCCCCATTTCACATCACAATCCTAGCGAAGGTGAAGAGAAGGTAGAATCACCCGAAGCGACCGCTGACCAAAAAGCGCAGATGGAGCAAGCTTACGCTCAAATGCGACGTAAACTTCGAATGACCCGTCTCGCTGAAGATATCGGTCACAAAGTCATGGTCCTTTCCGGTAAAGGAGGCGTTGGTAAATCAACAGTCGCCACCGGTCTAGCACTGAGTTTAGCAAGGCAGGGGCAAAAGGTCGGCATCCTTGACATTGACATCACTGGACCTAACATCCCAAAGATGCTCGGCATCGAAGATACAGAGTTGCATGTTGAGGACAATCAAATCCACCCTGCCGATGGCCCCAACGGCCTCAAGGTGATGTCAATGGCCTTCCTTTTGGACGATCCAGATAAGCCCGTCATTTGGCGCGGCCCAATCAAATTAGGTGCCATTCAGCAATTCATCGGCGATGTGGCTTGGGGCAAACTTGACACCCTCATCATCGATTTCCCACCTGGAACCAGTGATGAGCCTCTAACCGTCGCTCAATATTTACCCAATATCGATGGAATGGTGATTGTAACCACTCCTCAAGACGTTGCTCTTCTCGACAGTCGAAAGTCGATTAATTTCTCGAAAACAGTGAAGATCCCAGTTTTGGGTGTGGTTGAGAACATGAGTGGATACACGCTACGAGGCAAGGCTGAACCCAACAGTGAGTTGACCGTTATCGGTCCACAGGGATTGCCCGAGAAAGCAACCACTGATGGAAATGGAGATTGGTCGGTCACCCTCAACTTGTTCAAACAAGGTGGTGGCGAGGCTGCAGCGATAGAGTTCGAAGTACCATTCTTGGGGGCGCTACCATTTGACCCGGGCGTTGTTCGCGGTGGTGATGATGGTGTCCATCGAATCGTTGCAGATCCAGAAGGCGAAACAGCACAGGCATTCGATACAATTGTCGGAAACCTTCTGGCTGAACTCGACAAGGGTGAAGATGAGGCTCCTGAAATCATCTAAGTGGGAATACTCTTCATTAGATACGTCCTAGACACCTTCCGGAAGGGTTGCAATGGTTGGAGGTACAGGCATCTACGTCACATGGGTGACAGGGGCCATCATTGTCTCATTACTCCTCATGCCGATTCTGAAACCGCCGTGGGCTCGAATCACACTCTCGGGCTTCCAAGACATGTTTCGTCGGTATTGGATGCATGGCATTGTCGTCTTTTCAATTTACATCTGGAAGGATATTTTTGACGGTGTCGATAGAATACTGATGGCCAATACGCGCATCGATATGACAGCCTACATCTATGCGATTGAAGGCGATATCGTTCTGTGGTTTCAGCAGACATTTGAGAATGCAATTCTCACATCAGTTCTCACTCATTTCTATGTCGCAGGTTACATGATGATTATTTTCTGCGCATTCGTTTACACCTGTTATTTTGACGATCGACATATGGCGGATAGAATCTCATTGACGCTGTTGCTAACCTACATGTTGGCACTCCCATTCTATTTGTTTTTCAACGTCCGTGTAACTGGCGATTATATTCCAGAAATGCAGACTCTTGGATATCATTTGACACCTGAAATTCAGACTTGGTTCACTCGGATTGATCCTTTCACCAACGGCATGCCGAGTTTACACATTGGAATTCCATTTTCCATATGGTACTGTTATGCGAGAAATGATCTCGATGGTCGCTGGAAGATTTGGCGATATTGTTTGATTGGATACACTCTATTGACATCCTTCACTATTCTCTATCTGGGTATTCATTGGGTCAGTGACATCATTGGAGGCATTGCAGTTGGCATGCTCTCAGTCCACCTTTCTGAACGAATTGCACCCACTGTTTGGTGGTGGTTAGATGAACGTTCATTTTTACACAGAGTCTCTTGGTTACTCGCTGATTGGCGCCGTCCTGTCAAAGAAATTCAAACCATGATTTTGGGTTCGATTGCTTGGTTCAAACTCGCCGGTAGCAGACAAACCGGCGTTGTCATCATGCTCCTTCTTGCGGGCACAGGTGGCACTTTGTTGTGGGATGCAACTCACCAGCATTTCCCGGCAGAAGGGGTCACCCACCCAGGCTCAGCGGCAGGAGCTGATGGTTGGTTGGCCAGTCACGAGATCATTGACGAAGGAAACATCACGGTGACCTTGTGGAATCTTTCTACCGAATCGTCCTATCAGAGAAATTTCGGCCTCTACACAACTTGGGGCAACTATCCGGTGGAGATTCTGATTGGCGAATCACACATTGTGGTATGGCATGGATATCAATTGGAATTCTTCAACCTCAGTACGAATCAATGGGATGGGCAATGGGTGACTGGGCCGCTGTTCGATGACATCTCAATGTTGTCAAATGGCGATGATACTTGGCCACGCATGGTCATGTTGAACGACGGCGACGTCGAGATTCGAGTGCGTGGAGGTGTGAATGAACCGACACCTCTCCCCACTTCCCCGGATGGTCCAGTTTCAATCATTTCGGCTGACAATAACCGTGTTGCCTACGTAGAGGAATCTACCCCCATGTCAATTCACGTTCAGACCATCGATGGTATTCAACAACACATCACAGTCGACATCGATTCGATGATTGAAGAAGAGCGGGACAATCTAGTCTTACAGATGACAGATACACCTGTGGATTATCAAAATGCAACCATCACAGAGGTCGCACTTGATGAAAATCACCTCGTTGCTTTGGTGAATCTCAGTGCCATTGATCGCTTGGTATTGGTTGATCTTTCAAATGGTGAACAGTGGATTCTAGGTGACCCTGTTTTCCCAGTTGCAGCACCAAGCATTGGTCACGGTTATGTCGCATGGCAACATCATCAATTCCTCATTTCGAATAATCCAATGGAGATGTATCTGGATTGGGAAGTCAATTACCACGATATTGTGATGAATCAATCGTATCAATTGAACGCCGAAGATGAAATTGATCAACTTCAACCACAGGTGATGGAGGATCATATCGCTTGGTTACAAGTGGATGAAGATAACGAAACGGAGATTCGAGTCTTCACACTTGAAGTCGTACTGGAGCCCTATTCATCCAACACTTTGCAATTGTTCATTCTTCTGTTCCCTCTTCTATTACTGATTTGGACAGGTCAGAGATTGAAGGAGAATGAGGGACACATCATGCCAAAACGTCACTCAAAAGAAGAAGAGTGACTATTCTGCTAGTCTAAACATCTCGTCTAGATTTCGTTGCGCTCGAGTAATGACTTCCGCATCAATTTCGATAATTTGATCCAATCTTGGTGCTCGCAGTGCTTGAAGAATGTCTTCCAATTGTGTTGCCTTCATGTGGCGACACATGACACAGGCACCATACAGATTGAGTTCAACTTCTGTTTCCGCAAGCACCCGTTCAGCAGTACCGCATTCAGTGATTAACATCACATCGGGTCTCCCTTCAACACCAAGTCGGATTGCCTCGTGAATCAATTTCTCTGAAGAACCGATGAAATCTGCTTCTTCCAAAACTTCAGCACTGCATTCGGGGTGGGCCAAGACATTGAGGTTCTCCCCAATTCTTTGTCTCCATTCTCGAACTTTGTCACCGGTGAATACGGCATGAACTTCACACTCCCCATCGAAAACAATGACCTCTTTTTTCCCAGCAAGAGCCTTTTGTAGATGAGCGCCCATGAATCGATCTGGCACGAAAATAAGGCGATTGCCCGGTAAGCGTTCACAGATTCGCAGATAATTGCTACTCGTGACGCTGACATCACATTCGGCCTTGACTGCAGCGGTTGTGTTGATGTAACAGGCGACTGGAACCCCTGGATATTGCGCTCGTAAATCTATGACGTCCTGCGCAGTGATTCCATCTGAAAGACTGCAACCCGCTTCAGGGGATGGATGTAGAACGGTTTTGTGAGGACTGACAATTTTTGCTGTTTCAGCCATGAATCTCACACTCGAAAAGAGAATTGTTTGCTGTGGTGCGTCCCGAGCAGCTTTGGAGAGTGTATAGGAATCAGCAACCTCATCTGCTACTCCGTAAATGATGTCTGGTGTTTGATAGGAATGGGCGATCAGAAAGACATCATTTTCCCTTTTCAAGCGATTGATTTCCAAGGTCAAAGGCGCTATACTACGGCATGTTTCAAGCGGCCATCGCTGATGTTGCTGAATGGCACCTTGAAGGCGAACCGCTTCAGCCTCAATTTCATCTTCAGAAAACGATGGGATGTCGAATTCCGCACGCGGCAAAGGCACGGTCGGCAAAGTGAGGCCCATTCGATTTGCCGTCTAGTGCAACCGCTTTGAACTCATCTCACCTCCGGAAGTCGATGACGGGGCCATGGGTCGGCGCAGAAATGCTGCATCAAGGTGCAGAGGCGGTCGTTCATGCGGGTCGCTGGATGGGCCGAGAAGCCGTACTCAAGCAACGGCAACCACGAACATGGCGTCATCCCGATCTCGACGCTCGCCTTTCCAAATCCAGAATGTCCGCAGAAGTTCGCTTGTTGCGTCGACTTCACCTTGCTGCTGTGCCCGTTCCAGTATTGCTTGCCATCGATGCTACTGCCGGTTGGATAATCACGAGTCGCATGCCGGGCGGTCCCCTTTTTGACCATCTCCGAAACGGTGGGGATTCGGATATGCTAGAAGAATTGGGGGCCACAATTCGTCGAATCCATGCCACAGGAATCAGTCATGGTGATTTGACGACCCACAACATTCTCTGGGATGATGAACATGGTCTTTCAATCATTGATTTTGGTTTGTCACAAATCACCGATGACATTGAACCACTTGGACTAGATTTACAGGTTCTGAATGAATGTTTGAAGGCCAGTCATCCAAACATCGAGGGAGCAATTGACAGAGTTCTTGCAGGTTATCTCGGTGAAGGTGGAAAAGATGTTGTGACCCGATTCAACGATATTCGAGGTCGAGTTCGATATCATGGCTAAGCAGCTTGGACAATTTTCATCCCGCCATAGGCGAGAAGAGGGCAACCGAGCAATGTGATTAGGAGATAACTCATTGCTGGCCCATATTCGCTATTTTCGAACAATTCGACGAGATCAACGCTGTATGCTGACATCGTTGTAAATGCGCCCATGAGCCCAGTCCCTAGAAGCAATCCCATCTCAGCAGAAAGTGACATTCCAACGAGGATACCGAGAAGGAGTGAACCCAGCAAATTGACCGTTAAAGTGCCCCAGGGAAATCCATCGGGTAACCATTCTCCAATCATGTATCGCAAGACAGCACCGATGGCGCCCCCTACTCCGACGATAGCGACCATCTTGGGCTCCATGGCCGCTTGGAATCAAAGAGAAGACTTCAACCCTCACCTTCGTTTCGCAGTTGCATGGCGACTCTGAACTTCTTGACAGGGAATTCGGGTAAACTCGCTGAGGCTCAGACTTTGTTTGGCCCACTTGGATGGGAAATCCAAGCTTTTGAGGTCGATGGTGAGGTTCCCGATGTAATCGAACCCCAAAGTGATAATTTAACCACAGTTGCTCTGGCCAAAATAGCGCAGGCCGTTGAATTACTAGCGTCACAGAATCGTCTTGAAGAATCTCTTTTGGTCGAAGATTCAGGATTGTTTATCGACGCTTTACCAGAATTCCCTGGTGTCTATTCTGCCCACGTTCTACAATCGATTGGATGTGATGGGATCTTACGACTTCTAGATAATCAGAGAACGGCGTATTTCTTGACTGTTGCAGCATTGTGGACCGGTGAAGCAGTTGAGGTTTTCATCGGACGATGTGACGGCACAATTTCGACAGAAATCAAGGGAGAAGGTGGTTTTGGATACGATCCAATTTTCATCCCTGATGAAAGCGAAGATGGTCGTACCTTTGCCGAGATGACGCACGAAGAAAAGTCTGCTTACAGCCATCGTGGCAGGGCGCTACGCGCCCTCTTCGATTACCTCGATGAGGACGGAGCCTAGCGTCGGCATCCCTAAGACAGGCAAACAAGTGGATGGGCTGGAGGCGCCAAGATGGTCACGTTCAAGCGAACGCTGTTGTGGTTCTCTCTCGCCATCGGTGTCCTTGGGTTCCTCGCTCTTGCCGGGAGTTTGGAAGAAAAGGAACGTTTGATTTTCGGTGCCGTGATACTTCTTCTGATTATTTTCTTGATGGGTACAGGCGGAGGCCGCAAAGTCAAACGAGTCCGCCATCGTTCTGAAATGGAACAAGAAGAGACCACGTCAGAACCGGAACAAGAAATCCCTGCTCCCGTCCAATCCGATGAAGATGCATCGGCGCGTCGGGATGCCAAATTATCCCGCAGTCGCAGTGGAGCCCCTGAACCAGAACCCGAACCTGTTGACGAAGAAATTGTAGTCACTTTGGCCGATGATGAGGTTGAGGTTTCAGTGATTGACGAAAACGTCCATGTCGCCGAAGAATTCGTTGCAGAAATCGATGCCGAGTCCATGGAAGAAGCGAACATCGAGTCATTCATTGATGACCGTCGAGACCGACATGCATTGATTCGCCGCCGAATCGAAGCCAGACGGAGAGAGCAATTGGCAGATATCCGCTCTGAAACAGCCAAGATTTACCAATCTGCGGATGAATCGGAAGACATCCTATCTCTGATTGGCACAGATAACCACGGGCAAACGATTCACGAAGTATCTGGTGATATTCCCTCTGGCAGTCCTGTGGGCGCAGTATTTGCTCGAATCGATGAATCAAGAATCCTCAAAATTCGATTGCCGTTAGATCAAGGATTTATCGCCAGTGCTGAACCGCTGCCTGAATTACCACCACTTCCGGACCTCGGTGATTTACCCCTTCCTCCATTGCCAGATATTGCTGGTTTACCTCTCCCCCCACCTCCCTCGAGTTCGAAGTTAGACGCAATGCGGGATGAAATGAACGAGTAAATTCCCAAACCATAGTGTTGAGAAGTATGGCGCCTACGGCGCCACATGAGCGCACCTCCTGAATCCGACGTGCTTCTAATCGAAAATGTCCCTGCCAGTGCAGCCAGCCCAGCGGGAGGCGTTGTGTCTGTATGGACCATCAACCGCCCGGACAAATTGAATGCACTGAATGCTGAAGTGAATACAGCATTGAAATCCGCCTGTGATTGGGCTGAATCAGATGATTCTGTTCGTGTCATTGTGATTACTGGTGCACCTCCAAATGAACCACCTGAGGGCAAGCGCCCAAAGCCAAACTCGTTTGTTGCAGGTGCTGACATTTCTGAATTTGAGGGTAAATCGAGCGCTGAAATCCGTGAAATTTTTGATGACAATGTGTGGGAATATATCTGGAATTTAACCAAACCAACGATTGCGATGATTGATGGTTTTGCATTGGGTGGTGGTTCTGAAATCGCACTTTCTTGTGACCTCCGTTTGGCCACGCCTCGCTCAAAGTTTGGCACACCTGAGATCAACCTAGGGATTATCCCTGGTGGAGGTGGAACCCAACGGTTGTGTCGATTACTAGGATACGGCCGAGCCCTAGAGATGGTCATGAGTGGAGAAATGATTGGTGGCGAAGAAGCCAATCGAATTGGTCTCATCAATCACCTCGTAGGTGAAGATGAAATTGGGGACAAGACAATGGAAATCGCTCAAAATCTAGCGAGCAAATCACCCCATACCATCCGTGTTGCAAAAGCAGCCGTACGTGCCGCGTTGGAACAACCATTCAGTGCCGGGATTCTAGCGGAACGAGATTTGTTCTGCGCCCTTTTCGATACAGCAGATATGGAGATTGGCGTCAAAGCATTCCTCAATCGTGAAACCGCTGAGTGGACAGGGGCATAAGAATGGCAGGAGATGCACTGGTCGAGACGAAAGATCTCGGCAAAAGATTTGGCGATTTCGTCGCTTTACATCCGCTTGATGTTGTCGTTCATGCCGGTGAATTCTTCGGCGTCTTTGGCCCGAATGGAGCTGGTAAATCTACCTTCATCAAACTCCTCACCGGCCAACTTTCGCCCTCTTTGGGTTCGGCCAAAGTATTGGGTACAAATGTTGCAATGGATCCTCAGAAGGTCAAGGCGAACGTGGGTATTGTTCCCGAATCTGAAAGTCCACCCTCATATCTCACATCTGCTGAATACCTAGACTTTGTTTGTCGAATTAGAGGCATTGAAGACATCGATTCGAAGGTTGATTATTGGTTGGATTGGTTCGGAATTGAAGAGAAGCGAGAGACACTGTGTAAGGACCTCTCCAAGGGCCAACGTCAGAAGGTCATGCTGGCTGGAGCATTTATTCACGAACCACGCTTGTTATTCCTCGATGAACCCTTTGTCAACCTCGATCCTATCTATCAAAGAAAATGTCGTGAATTGTTGATGGAACACATCGCCGAAGGCGGAACCATTTTCCTTTGCTCCCATATCTTGGAAGTTGCAGAGCGTATGTGTACCAGGGTCGCAGTCATCGATCAAGGACGGGTATTGGCTGCCGGAACACTCGATGATTTACGACAGGATTCCAGTGAGGATTTGGAGGATATTTTCATCCGACTCGTTGGTGCTTCGGTGACTGAAATAGAATCGCGGACAAACTCTGATGAGGAGGAATGAGTATGCATCATGGCTTGCGAGAGCCTCCGAATTTTAGGACATCGTTCCAATCGAATTTTGTGATGATGTTTCGGGAAGAATGGCGGCAAAATGTCGATTTTGCGCGTAAGCGCCACATCATGATGTTCCCCGTCATGCTGGCCCTTGTGACGATGATCATCACCGTTGGGTTGCGTTTTTTGACAGGTGATGCGGGTATCGATTCAGCATTTGATACAGTACAGGCGGCTGAGGCCCAGGCTGAGAAAGCATTCACTTGGGATGAACTGAAAATTGGTTTGCATCTTTCATTGTTTATGTTCAGCCTCGGCATGGGTTCTTTTGCTTTCATTGGCCGAAATATGGTGAGTCAACGAGCGAGCGGAAAATCGTATCTACTAGCAAGCCCGGCCCTATTGCCTCTCGAATTACCACCTGTTTACTTGGCATATTATTGCAAAGAAGTGACCTTCTATTTGTGTCTGATATTGACTCCAGTGGTTGGAGGAATGGCTCTCGGGATTCTCTTCGGGATGTTCACCGGTTTATCCATCCCTCTAATTTGGACTTCACTTCCAATTGTTCTTGCATGCATGTTGATCACGATGATGCAGGGTTTGGCCTTGTCTTTCTTTGCGAGTGCAATTTGGTCAAGATCGAGTCTAGGGGCCTTCCTAGTCCCAATTGGCGCAGTGGGTGCTGGCGTCATCGTCGCCATCGACATCATTCCTCTCGAAGCTGCGATTGCAGGGCTTCACGTTCAATTAACACACAATTTGCTATTGCTTCCATTTGCCGCAATTTGTTGGCTGATTATCGCTACAATTGGTGCCTATCTTGTTCCTGATGATTTTGAGGTGAAGGTGACAACTCGAACTGAACTTTTCATCCCGGTTCATCGCCAACTCGTCTTCCTTGGGAATGGACAAATGCGATCATTGGTCGCCAAGGAAATAGTCGACGTATGGCGTTCGGGGACCCTGTTCAAAATGCTGGGTTCCTATTGTGTCCCTCTATTATTCCTCCTGGCATTGGCGTGGATGGCGGATTTTGCACGATTCCCCATTCCATTCAATCTGTTGTCATATGCGCCATTCTTGGGCTTCTTCGGCTTCAATTTTTATTCGTGGTTAAATGCGGTTGATAGTCCCGATTTTCTCAATGGATTACCCGTGCGAGTTCCACAATTATTGCGAGCCAAAATCCTTGTTTATTTCATCATGACAACTTGGATTTCAATTCTCTTCCTCATTCTGATGGCTCATTTGTTGAACCAATGGGCTGGTTTGCTACCCGCATTGTTGGTGATGATTGCAAATTCAGTATACATTGTTGCTCTGAGTGGTTTACTCATGGGGTTGCGTCCCAATAAGGCAATTTTTGATACACAGATCATGGCCATATTTTGGGTTGCAACCGTCCTTCCGTTGGTCTCGCTTTTCCTCCTCTCTTTTACCCAAGGAGACATGTCCCTCTACGCCAATCAATTCGATCAAATTCAAGCCGGTGGAATCGGTGCAGAATCCGCAGTGTATGATTCGACTCAGGCTCAAGCCTCATTTGGCGGCATCGTCGCTATTTCACTGGGACTATTGGCCTTGGGTGGAACTTTCCTCTTGATGTTGGAGCGACGATGGGGTCGGGCTGCCTTTGAGAACTAAAAACGCTGTTTATTGAGGCCTAAGTAAATCTATTCGGCGAAGCCAATTTATCGAACACTATGGAGGGAACCTATGGTTCCCTGCGGAATCTTATAGTGTGCGGAGCAGTATCCCCACATCAAGGGCCGGAGGTATCGAGAATGGCACAGAAGGGCGGAGGTGGCGGACGGCGGCGCCGACAAGCAAAGCAACAGCAGTTCGAAGAACTCGACAAATACCCGGTATTGCCACCGCATGCATTCGCAAGAATCGTCCGTGATTTACGTACACTAAACATTGTTTACCAAGTGATTGAGCCCCCTTTAACCAAGAAAGAAGAAGAAGTTCGTGCTGAGATTGAGACCATTTTCATTCAAGCATTGACAGCTGACATCGAAGAAATAGATTCCAATCCAGATCTCTATCTCCGTGCTGCGATGGACCAAATTGTCAAATCGTATCGGTTGAAAGTCAACAAGAAATCACGTTCAAAAATTTTCTACTACCTCAAGCGCGATCTCATCGGCTATGGTCGCATGGACGTTCTGATGAATGATGCCAACGTGGAGGACGTCAGTCTAGACGGAACCAACATCCCTATTTTCGCGTATCATCGAAAGTTTGAATCGACCGAGACCACAATTGCATGGCCCACTGATCAGGAATTGGAATCCTTTGTGATTAAACTCGCACAACGTTGTGGCAAACACATTTCAGTTGCTGAACCTCTATTGGATGCAACTCTAATGGATGGTTCACGAATCGTGATGAAATTGGGTCGCGAGGTGTCAACTCGCGGTTCGACGTTCTGTATTCGACGGTTCCGTGAAGATCCGTTCAGTCCTTGTGACATCGTCGCCTTCCGCACGATGACCAGTTTGATGGTAGCCTATCTTTGGATTGCTTTCCAAAATGAAATTTCAATGCTCTTCGTGGGTGGAACGGCATCCGGAAAAACAACGACCCTCAACGCAATGTGTTTGTTCATTCCATGGCAGATGAAGATTGTCAGTATCGAATCGACCCGTGAAGTGAACATCCCACAACCCAACTGGATTCCCGGTCTGACCCGACAGGGATTCGGTGGTGAATCCAGCGAAGGTGAAATCGGTGAGTTCGAGTTGCTAAAGGCCGCTCTTCGAGAACGACCTGAGTACATCATTGTCGGTGAGATTCGTGGTGCTGAAGCCTATGTTCTGTTCCAGGCAATGGCCACAGGTCACTGTTCGTATTCAACAGTTCACGCAGACTCGGTGCCCAGCCTAGTCCACCGTCTAGAGAACAAACCGATCGACATTCCACGTGTTCTATTGCCTGCGCTTGAGGCCGTAGCAATTCAAATTCAGACACGTATCAATGGTCGGCGTGTTCGTCGAACAAAGCAGGTGGTCGAGATTGTGGGTGTTGATCCTCACAGTCAAGAAGTGATTACCAATGAGGTGTTCAAGTGGGACCCCGCACGTGACGACTTCGATTTCTCTGGAAAATCATATGTTCTTGAGAAAATCATGGTGAAAATCAACTACAGCCAAGAAAAGATGCGCCAAGAACTTCGAACTCGCAAGCGCATCCTTGATTGGATGGTCCTCAACGACATTCGCAAGTCGGACCAAGTAGCTCAAATCATCACTGAATTCTATGTTCGTCCCAATGATGTCCTAGCGCGGGTGGATGGTCTGCGCTGAACTTGCACTGGTGATGGATCGTAGTTGAGAGGCGCATAATATGGCGAAGAAGAAGGACACCGGACCTCTGTTTGAGGGAATGGTCCTGACGGGTTGGCAAAAATTCTCCAACTCAATCTTTGGTGGTGCGTTTCGTAAGAATGCTCGTTCAGACAAGGAGTTGATGAAGACACTTTCACAGGCGGACATTCGAATTATGCCTGAAGTGTACAAAGCCACGAATTTAATGTCAACAATTGTCGCAACGTTGGGCTGCCTTGGCCTCTTGGCACTCATCTTCTTACCTGGCGCGGGTGGAATCGCAATTTATGAAAGTCAGCAAACCGCTGAGAGTGTTGACCCCTGTATCATTTGGGCGTTTGAGAACAAAGATGCCATTAATTATGACCTAGATTGGTCAGATTCAGCATCGGGTGTTCATTTCGGTGGTTGCCCATTCTACGAAACCAAAACTTTGGGTGTGGCTACCAAGGCTTTGCTCGTTGGCATCATGGGTATTTTGATGCCTTTTGGTGCATTCAAACATTTTGGAAATACTGCTCAGCGTGAGAAAACAGCTCGCGGCGACCGTCTTGAAAAATTCCTTCCCTATGCTGCATCCTATACTGCAGCCATGGCGGCAGCCAATGCCACACCAATGAAAATTTTCAAATCACTTGCGGCAAACGAAAGAATTTACGGTGAAATCGCCTATGATTCAGCAATGATTTATCGTGATATCTCGTTGCTTGGAATGGATTTGATTACGGCAATTAAACACGCTGTTGATCGCGCTGCATCTCCATGGGCCACAGAATTTTTCCAAGGTATGGTCGGCACCCTATCCAGTGGTGGCAACCTCAAATTGTACTTCCTTAATCGCGCAGAACACTACATGCGTGAGAATCGAATTCGTTTGACAGTGTTCCTTGAGAGCCTTGGATTAATGGCTGAATCGTATGTTGTTGTGGCCGTTGCAATGCCATTGTTCCTAATTGTCATGCTTGTCATTATGTTCTGGGTGTCCGGTGCGGGTAGCCAAATCACTGAAGGCCAAGTATATGGTATTGTGATGGGTGTTCTGCCAATGATTCACATCGCCTATTGTATTCTAGTTTGGATGATGAGCGAAGAGCAAAAAATGTAAGGAGGTGAAAAGATGGCACGAAAGAAAGACAAAATCCGCGTGAATCTTGAACTTCCGAAGGACGATCGAACACAATCCAACTTTATTGCAATTTTATTGGTTGGAATGTTCTTCGGGATTGGTTTCTTGGGCTTTTGGATTACAAATTCAGGTTTGGTTTTGGCCCAAGCCAATGGCAATCCGGCATTCCTCAATATGGCCTGCCCTGAATCGTTTGATCCGATGGATCCAGCCGGTCCTACCTACTTTGATAATCAGACTTGTTGGTTGACTAAAGAAAGTCCGAATGATGAAGTTTGGACCGAATCTTGGCCTCGTGTCAAAGCACCAGGTTTGGCTAAATCGTTCCATGTTCCCGGCATGAGTCCAAAACAACTCATCGATGATGGTCAACTTCAACAACACCCTCAACAACCGATGACGTTGTCTATTTCAGCAGATGCTTACCAATCATACGCCTTTTCAGCGACAGTCTTGCGCTACGCAGAGGGTTCAAACAATCCGGAGTATCTTTTGACGGTACAATGTATTGCCAATGATGGTACTTGCACAGAAACTGTTCAACACGCAGAACCAGGCGGCGAATATCAGTTACACGTCAACTTTGCACAGCAGGATGACCCACAGGCCATTTTGAATTCAGTTGATTTCACAATAACAGTTTCTTCATGGGATGGTATCCCTGAAAACATGAACAACAAATCACTTTGGTTGGGTCCAGAAGTCAATCTTGGACCCATGAGTCTTCGACCAACCATGTTCGTCAATTTCTTTGGCCTTGGCTTCCTGGTCATGGTCTATCCAGCAGCAATTTATTCCGATCGTCAACAATCGAAGATTGAGAAAGTTGAGGACAAATTCCCAGACTTCTTGCGCGACTTGGCAGAATACTGGAAGGGTGGTCTTTCGATGACCCTAGCGGTGAGAACATTGGCCAATTCTGAATACGGTGCACTGAATGATGAAATCAAGAAAATGTCTGATCAATTATCGTGGGGTATCGCTTTTGGTGACGTATTGGAGATGTTTGCAGAGCGTGTCGGAACACCGTTGGTACAACGTGCGGTGAGTCTGGTGACTGAGGCCAACAAAGCAGGTGGTAAAATTTCAGATATTCTTGTGACTGCAGCCAACGACAGTCGTGAAATTCAATTCTTGAAGGGTGAACGTGCTCGTGCGATCGGCTCTTACATCGCCGTTATTTGGGTCTCTTTCATTGTGTTTATTGGCGTGATTATCGTTCTTTCAAACGTGTTTATTCCAGCGATTGCGAGCAGTAATAGTGGAGGGGAAAGTGAAACGATTGGAAACATGCAAATCAACGCTGTCGACCCTCTTTTCTTCTTGGTTGTGTTCTTTTACGGTGTCACTGCGCAAGCCATGGGCAACGGTGCAATGGCTGGAATCATGGCCACAGGTCGTCTTTCTACTGGAATGAAGCACGCTGGTATGATGATGATTATCTGCTTGGTTCTGTTCAATTTGGCCGCGTTCAGTCCAACCCTCATTGGAGTACCACAAGGAGTCGGTATGAGTCCAGACATCGGCTTTATCCCAATCACAGGAGGTTGACGAATGGTTTCGCGACGCGAAAGCGCTGACGATTCAGCTCAAGTCCATATCCTTGAGATGATTACACTGTTCTGGCTATTTTTCATGACGGCAACTTTCATTCTCCAACTGAAGGTACCCGATCCAACCTCACCAGCCAGTGATGGTATTCTGGATTTGGCGGCTGAAGATGCCTATGACAGTCTTGCGGGTGCCACCGCATTGGATGATGGAAACCATTCTTCCATGTTGGTCGAGATGTTAGCGACAGAAGATGAGGACACAACCTGTCAAGCCATGTTAGATTCGTTGTCCGCCTCGATTCGAGGGAATTGCTGGTTGGCGATTGATGCCGGTCCATTGGAACCACATGGGGATACATCAGAACCAGAAGGCCGATCATTGACCATACACCATTTGGTGCATGAAAACGGCCATGTCTGGACCGTGAGTCTCCAGGTATGGCATACAGGAGGTGGTGCTTGATGCGCAGAAAATTCGCCGATGATGAGAGGGGACAGATGCTCTTGATGACTGGTCTCATTCTCATGTTCGCACTTCTGACCATGTCTCTGAATACGGTTAGAACCGCAAGTTTGGGGGAGCCTTACGATGCGCAAGAGGATGCGGTATTGGATACCAGTGCTGAAACTTTGACTGTGTGGCAACCTCTGATGGAAAATCGTTCGTTCGCTCTCTACGATGCCGGTTCTAATGAAACTGAAGCAGCAACTGCAGCGGCTCAATCGATTGCAGATGATTTGATGCGTCACGGCGAAGCGCGTGGCGTTGAGATTATTCTTTCAGACATCACAGTCACGGGAGAGGGTAGCACGCGTGTTGTTTCTGCCAGCGCAGGAATTGCAGATAGCCATGCAAGACTCCAGGTCACTCTAGAAGCAACTGTAACGTTCTCTTGATTGAGAGGGTAGCGAAGTAGGCGACCCACTGCAACCCCATTGATTCAGAAATTTTGAGCGCGAGGGTGTTATGGAGAAACCCTCTGCAGTGATAGGATGTTGACTGTGTCTTGGATAAGCAGAAATAATACTCTGCATACGGAAAATTGTGGCCCACACAAACATTTTGATTATCGGCGGAATCACATTGATTGTCGGTATACTCACAATCCCACTGGTAATCGGTTGTGGTATTGCACCATTGGGATGCTTCATTTTAGGAGTTGGTTTACTTGCTTCAAATCCATCACCGCCTCCGATGATGGTGACTGTGTCACAGCCAGGCTACCAACAACCTATTCATCAATATCAACAACCTGTTCAGCAATATCAACAACCTGTTCAGCAATATCAACAGCCACCTAGAAGATTCCCTAAGCAGCCAAATTGAATGGGTCCCTTGCGATTGCTCAGGAAAGGTATCGGTAGAGGCGTTGCAAAAGATGGAAGAAAATCTCACTCTAATTCATCATTGGTTATCACAGACACACTATCCAAGGAGTATTCCCCCCACTGCTCCTTGGGTAGAAAACCTACGATAACTCCAGTAATGAGCCCCTGTCCAGCTACAAGTACCAAAAGGAAACCGCAAATCATCCAAACCCCGCCGATGCACACGTTCCCCAATCCCTCAAAACCCAATCCGGCCGAATGGCCACCCACTGGGGTATTCCAAATCCCATGCCCATGCATCATCATCCAAATTGCAACAACACAACCAGTGAACGAGATTCCGAGCAGAATCCACCTACCCACAACTCCTCGATCCACAAATTCCCATCGACAATCTTGATATGGATTTA